>NZ_JAQVEJ010000007.1 GCF_028698005.1 Hydrogenophaga sp. | reverse complement strand
TGGTGCTGCCCGATCCGCCGCCGATGGACATGGGCGGCCATGGCCTGTACGCCACGGTGGGCGAGTACATGAAGTTCATCCGCATGATCCTGAATGACGGCGCCGGGCCGAACGGCCGTGTGCTCAAGGCCGAGACCGTGCAGCAGATGTCGCAGGACGGCCTCGCCGCCCTCGGGCTGTCGGTTGGCGGGTGGACCACGTCGATCCCGTCGCTCAGCAACACCGGCGAGTTCTTCCCGGGCACCGCCAAGGGATGGGCCTACACCTTCATGACCAACCGCGAGCGCACGCCCTCGGGCCGCCCCGCCAACTCGCTGATGTGGGCCGGTCTGGCCAACTGCTTCTACTGGATCGACCGCAGCAGCGGGATCGGCGGCTACTGGGCGACCCAGATCCTGCCGTTCCAGGACACGGCGTCGTACCCAGGCTTTGTGGAGTTCGAGACGGCCGTCTATCATCACCGGTGAGCCGCTGACTTCCGCGGCGCACGCCGTGAGGAGTACACCGGCATGGAAGCGATCCGCAACGTCCTGGTCACCGACGTCACCGGTGCCCCCAGCACCCGCCACCGTCTGGTGGCGTCGACGGATTGGGACGAGGTGCAGCACTGGTGCAAGCAGGTCTACATGCCGTATGACGCGGCGCCGGTCGGGCTCGTGCGGCAGCCCGACTCGGTGCTCGACGCCATCCGCATCGGGCACTTCACGCTCAGCCGCTTCAGCTACGGCGTGCCAGTGCACCTGACCGGTTTTGCCGCGGAGGCCGGCACCGGCCTGGTCCTCACGACCCTGCGTGGCGCCATTCGGCACTGGTCGAGCGGGCGGGAGTATGCGGACACGGGGGTTGGCGAAGCCTTCCTCGTGGACAACTCGCGCACCCACTACTGGCTCGATGCCGATCCGCATCATCTGCAGGTCAACCTGACCTTCCAGCATGATGCGATGGCCGCGCTCCACGAACGCTGGTTCGGCGCGCCGGCTGATGAGCGGATGTGGGCCCGCAAGTTCCGCTTCGGCGGTGCGCAGTCCAGCTGGATCAGCCTGTTGTCCTACGTGTGCCGCTGCATCACCGAGATGCCGGACGCGGTGGAGCAGGGTCCGCTGGGGCGACACCTGGAGGAGATGATCGGGCTGCACCTGTTGACGTTGTGGCGACAGCAGCTGGAGAGCCCTCAGGAGCCGACTGTGCACCGACTGGTGCCTCGCCATGTGCTGCTGGCCGAACAGCACATGCGAGACCATGCTCAGCACGCGCCCACCTTGAGCGAACTGGCGCGGAGTGCCGGCGTCAGCGTGCGCACCCTCAATGCCGCGTTTCGGGAGTTCAGGGGCTGCACGCCGATGCAGTGCCTGCGCGACATCCGCCTGAACGGCGTGCGCGCAGAGCTGCTGGTGGCCTCTCCACAGACCAAGGTTCGAGACGTGGCCGAAGCCTGGGGCTACGCCAACCTCGGCATGTTTGCCGCCAGCTACCGCAACCGGTTCGGCGAATCGCCCTCGACGACGCTTTCTCGGCGCTGAACGCATTCGGGGCGATGTCTGTGAGACGGAGCAGTTCGGCGGTAGAAGGTCGACGAGCCGACGGCAGGTCCCCGGGCAGGTAACTGCCGAGTGGCCGTTGTTCGGCAACCAGCCGGCCGTCCGCTCGTGGCCGAGCGCGGTCTTGCGGCGTGAGTGACTGACCGGCCGCTCCCGCTGCACTGCCGGCGCTGGGCCAGAAATTCTGAGCGGCTCTTGAGGGTCGTCCTGCGTCGATCAGGGTGGCGCTGGGCCTCCTACTTCAACGACTCAGAGCGTGCTCGAATTGAGCCTTATTACGTACAAAACTGTTAGTCTTGATTCTTGTTGAAGAATCAACGACTAAATACCTACTAACAGTTAGGGTCATTCAGAAACAACGATGGCTGTGCCATTGCCCGCTCGAACGAGGCCAAGGACCTCGGCATCCGCATGGGCGCACCCTGGTTCCAGATCCGCCATCTGGAGCAGCAAGCGGGACTGGTGGCCTTGTCGGCCAACTTCACCCTGTATGGGGACATGAGCGACCGGATGATGAGCCTGGCCGCCGGCCTGGGTCCCACCCAGGAGATCTACAGCATCGACGAGAGCTTCATCGGTCTGCAAGGGGTGCCGGGTGACCTGGTGCTCAGGGCACACAAGATCCGAGCCCGGATCCTGCAGTGGATCGGCATCCCGACCTGTATTGGCATTGCACCGACCAAGACCTTGGCCAAGCTGGCCAACCACATCGCCAAGACCGCCGAGCGCAAGCCGGGCAGCTATCCGGCGGAACTGGCGCAGGTGTGCAACCTGGCCGCGTTGCCGGCACAGGATCTGGATGATGTACTCAAAGCCACCGATGTCGGCGAGGTGTGGGGCGTGGGCCGGCGAATCGGCAAGCAGCTCAAGGAGCACGGCATCCAGACGGTGCTGGACCTGGTGCGCATGGATCCGGCCACCATCCGCCGTGGCTGGAACGTGACGCTGGAGAAGACGGTTCGGGAGCTGCAGGGGCAGCCCTACGTGGATCTGGACGATGCCCCAGAACCCAAGCAGCAGATTGCCTGCACCCGCTCCTTCGGCAAGCCGGTGACCGAACTGGAGCCGCTGATCGAAGCGGTCAGCGAGTTCGCCAGCCGGGCGGGAGAGAAGCTGAGGAAGCAGAACAGCCTAGCCCGTGAACTGCTGGTGTTCATGCACACCTCACCGCATCGGCAAGGACCCCAGCTCTCGCGCAGTGTGGTGGTGCCACTGCGCAGACCCACGGATGACAGCCGGCTGCTCGCAGGCGCCGCAGCCGATGCCATGCGACGGATGTACCTGCCGGGCTACCGGTTCATCAAGGCCGGGGTCATCCTCGTGGATCTTCAGCCAACAAGCGTCCAGCAGCAGGAGCTGGACTTGGAGCCTGAGCATGAGGCTGAGACACCACGGAACCGGTCACGGCTGATGGTGGCCATGGATGTCATCAACCAGCGCTACGGAAAAGGAACCGTCCATGTGGGGTCCACCGGGCAGACAGCACCGGTGCGGGCATGGGGCATGAAGCAGGAGAGGCGGACACCGCAGTACACGACGCGGCTGGAGGATGTGCCGGCGGTCAGGGCTTAGGACCGTCAATGGCCTCAAATCCCCTTGTGACGAGGTAGGGTCGACACAGCTTCAGCGCAAAAAGAGATGCCCAACGGTCACTAAATCTGCGACCTGTATCCATCTGCCCAAAGGTCACAAACCAAAACGGGCCTCTTGTGACGGCACAGACCTCGTCACAAACCTCGACACAGAAACAAAAAACCCGCCTTGCGGCGGGTTTTAAGACAAGCTAAGTGCTTGATTTTATTGGTTGCGGAGGCAAGATTTGAACTTGCGACCTTTGGGTTATGAGCCCAACGAGCTACCAGGCTGCTCCACTCCGCGTCAAGACTGAAATTATATCACGCTTTTTCGCCGTCTTCCGCCGGCGTTTCCTCTGCCGCACGATCGACCAGCTCGACCAGGGCCATCGGGGCATTGTCGCCCACGCGGAAGCCCATCTTCAGGATGCGGGTGTAGCCACCCGGACGGGCCTTGAAGCGCGGGCCCAGTTCGTCGAACAGCTTGACCACGACGTCGCGGTCGCGCAGGCGGTCAAACGCCAGGCGGCGGTTGGCCACGGTGGGCTCCTTGGCCAGGGTGATCATGGGTTCCACCACGCGCCGCAGCTCCTTGGCCTTGGGCAGGGTGGTCTTGATGACCTCGTGCGTGAGCAGCGAGTTCATCATGTTGCGCAGCATCGCCTGGCGGTGCTCGCTGGTGCGGTTCAGTTTGCGCAGACCGTGTCCGTGACGCATTTTCAGTTTCCTTTCAGTGTTTTGCCCCCAGCCGTGTCAGGTACTGGGAGGGGTCGTCAGACGTATTGACGGAGGGTTGACAATCGGCGGATCAGTGCTTGTCCAGACCGGCGGGCGGCCAGTTTTCCAGCTTCATGCCCAGGGTCAGACCGCGCGAAGCCAGCACTTCCTTGATTTCGTTGAGCGACTTGCGACCCAGGTTCGGGGTCTTGAGCAGCTCGTTCTCGGTGCGCTGGATCAGGTCACCGATGTAGTAGATGTTCTCGGCCTTGAGGCAGTTGGCCGAGCGCACGGTGAGTTCGAGTTCGTCCACCGGGCGCAGCAGGATCGGATCGAACTTCTCTACCGGGCGGGACGCCTGGTTATCGAAGTCGAGTTCGGCACCTTCAAGCTGCGCGAACACCGCCAGTTGCTCGACCAGGATCTTGGCCGAGGCGCGCACGGCCTCTTCCGGGCCGATGGAGCCATTGGTCTCGATTTCCAGCACCAGCTTGTCCAGATCGGTACGCTGCTCGACGCGCGCGCTTTCGACGGTGTAGCTCACGCGCTTGATCGGCGAGAACGAGGCGTCCAGCACGATGCGGCCCAGCGAACGGGTGTCGTCGCTGCGACGCAGGTTGCCCGGCACATAGCCACGACCCTTTTCCACCTTGATCTGCATGTCCAGCTTGGCGCCCTGCGACAGGGTGGCAATGACGTGCTCGGGATTGCCGATTTCGACGTCATGCGGCGTCTGGATGTCGGCTGCGGTGACGACACCCTCACCGTCCTTGCGCAGGCTCAGCGTGACCTCATCGCGGTTGTGGAGCTTGAACACCACGCCCTTGAGGTTCAACAGCATGTTGACGACGTCTTCCTGCACACCGTCGATCGACGAGTACTCGTGCACAACGCCCGCAATGGTCACCTCGGTGGGGGCATGCCCGACCATCGAGGAGAGCAGCACACGGCGCAGCGCGTTGCCCAGGGTGTGACCATACCCGCGCTCGAACGGCTCCAGGGTCACCTTCGCACGGTTGGCCGAGATTTGCTCGACATTGATGGTTTTGGGCTTGAGCAGATTGTTCAACATTCAGACTTCCTTCAGTTCCCTCGGCTCGTTACACCGATAAGGCAGACGGAGCATGGCCCGGACGCGCGGCGGCCGCGCGTGCCGGGAACGGAATTAACGCGAATACAACTCGACAATCAGCGATTCGTTGATGTCGGCACCGAACTCGTCGCGATCAGGCGTCTTCTTGAAGACACCCTCGGCCTTGTCGGCCGACACTTCCACCCAGCCCGGGAAACCGATCTGCTTGGCCAGATCCAGTGCCTCGATCACGCGGGTCTGCTTCTTGGCCTTCTCGCGCACGGCGACCACATCGCCCGCCTTGACTGCATAGGAGGGAATGTTGACGGGGTTGCCGTTGACCGTGATGGCCTTGTGCGACACCATCTGGCGTGCTTCGGCGCGGGTCGAGGCGAAGCCCATGCGGAACACCACGTTGTCCAGACGCGACTCCAGCAGGAACAGCAGGTTGGCACCGGTGTTGCCACGGCGGCGGTCGGCCTCGGCAAAGTAACGGCGGAACTGCTTTTCCAGCACGCCGTACATGCGCTTGACCTTCTGCTTCTCACGCAGCTGCAGACCGTAATCGGACGTGCGCTGGCCAGACGTGCGGCCATGCTGGCCGGGCTTGGAGTCGAACTTGGCCTTGTCGCTGATAGAGCGGCGGGCGCTCTTGAGCAGCAGGTCGGTGCCTTCACGGCGGGAAAGTTTGGCCTTGGGGCCGAGATAACGTGCCACGTTGGGTTCCTTGTCGTTTCTGCCGCGACCCGGGTCCGGCCAGCAGGCGGGACACCATCGCGGGAGCCTTCCGATGTCTCGGGGGCAGTGGGCTTAGCAAAAATGCCACCGCAGCGTGACTGCGGTGGCGCTCGAAAAAGCTTTTGATTTTACCGCGGGGGAATCCTCCACGGCAAGTGTCGCTTCAGATCAGATGCGGCGGCGCTTTTGCGGACGGCAGCCGTTGTGTGGCACCGGGGTCACGTCGGAGATGGACGTGATGCGGATGCCCAGGGCGCCCAGGGCGCGCACGGACGACTCGCGACCCGGGCCAGGACCCTTGATCTCGACGTCCAGGTTCTTGATCCCTTGTTCCATGGCGGCGCGGCCAGCCATTTCGGATGCCACCTGGGCAGCGAAGGGGGTCGATTTGCGCGAACCCTTGAAGCCCTGGCCACCCGACGACGCCCAGGACAGAGCGTTGCCCTGGCGGTCGGTGATGGTGATGATGGTGTTGTTGAACGAGGCGTGCACGTGGGCAATGCCGTCCGCAATGTTCTTGCGGACCTTCTTGCGGACACGGGCGGCGGCGCTGGATTGTTGCTTAGCCATGGAAATCCTTCAAACCCTTTTATTTCTTCAGCGACTGGGCAGCCTTGCGCGGACCCTTGCGCGTGCGCGCATTGGTCTTGGTGCGCTGGCCACGCACCGGCAAGCCGCGGCGATGGCGGAAGCCGCGGTAGCAGCCGATGTCCATCAGGCGCTTGATGTTCATCGTCGTTTCGCGGCGCAGGTCACCTTCGATGGTGAACTGGCCAACCTGGTCGCGCACCTTTTCGAGCTCGGCGTCGGTCAGGTCCTTGATCTTCCGGCTGTACTCGATGCCGGCAGCTTCGCAGATCTTGCGAGCACGGGTACGCCCGATGCCGAAGATGGCGGTCAGGCCGATCTCAGCATGCTTGTGTGGCGGAATGTTGATACCTGCAATACGTGCCATGTGGGTCCTCTAAAGGCTCAGCCTTGACGCTGTTTGTGACGCGGGTCGGTGCAGATGATGCGCACCACGCCCTTGCGACGGATGATCTTACAGTTGCGGCACATTTTTTTGACCGAAGCCGAAACTCTCATAGTCTTCTCCTAAATACTTCCAGATACGTTCGACAGATGACCTGTCACTTGGTGCGGAACACAATCCGCGCCCGGGTGAGGTCATAAGGCGTGAGCTCCACTTTGACCTTGTCCCCCGGCAGGATCCGGATGTAGTGCATCCGCATCTTGCCGGAAATGTGCCCCAGGACCACGTGCCCGTTTTCGAGCTTGACCCTGAAGGTGGCGTTGGGGAGGTTTTCGATCACCTCGCCCTGCATTTCGATAACGTCGTCCTTGGCCATGATGGCACTCAGAGGGTGGTTTTGAAATTCGCCTTCTTCAACAGTGATTCGTACTGTTGGGACATCATGTAATTTTGCACCTGGGACATGAAGTCCATCGTCACCACCACAATGATCAGCAGCGAGGTGCCACCGAAATAGAAGGGAACGTTGTACTTCAGGATCAGGAACTCGGGCAACAGACAGACAGCGGTGATGTAGATGGCACCAGCCAGCGTCAGCCGCAGCAGGATCTTGTCGATGTAGCGTGCCGTCTGGTCTCCCGGCCGAATACCGGGGATGAACGCGCCGCTCTTCTTCAGGTTGTCGGCTGTCTCCCGGCTGTTGAACACCAGGGCCGTGTAGAAGAAGCAGAAGAAAATGATCGCTGCAGCATAGAGGCCGACATAGATCGGCTGGCCAGGCGACAGCGCCGAGGCGATGTCACGCAACCACCGGGTCGAGTCACCGGAGCTCACCCAGCTGACGATGGTGGTCGGCAACAGGATGATGGACGAGGCAAAGATCGGCGGAATCACGCCAGCCATGTTCAACTTCAGCGGCAGGTGGGACGACTGGCCACCATAGACCTTGTTGCCCACCTGGCGGCGTGCGTAATTCACCAGAATCTTGCGCTGACCGCGTTCCACGTACACCACGAACCAGGTCACCACCGCCACCAGGACGATGATGAACAGGGCCACCAGGATGTTCATGGCACCGGTGCGCACCAGCTCCAGCAGACCACCGACGGCGCTCGGCAGACCGGCCGCGATACCCGCGAAGATCAGCAGCGAGATGCCGTTGCCCAGACCACGCTCGGTGATCTGTTCACCCAGCCACATCAGAAACATGGTGCCTGCCACCAGGCTGACCACCGCAGTGATACGAAAGCCCAGGCCGGGACTGATGACCAGGCCCGCCTGACCTTCGAGAGCCAGGGCGATGCCCATGGCCTGGAAGATCGCCAGTGCCAGCGTACCGTAGCGCGTGTAGGAGGTGATCTTGCGGCGCCCGGCTTCCCCTTCCTTTTTCAACTGCTCGAACGTGGGCACCACGTAGGTCATCAACTGCATGATGATCGATGCCGAGATGTACGGCATGATGCCCAGCGCAAAGACGGTGAAGCGCGAGAGCGCACCGCCCGAGAACATGTTGAACAGACTGAGGATGCCGCCCTGCTGCCCCTTGAAGAGCTGCTCGAGCTGGGCCGGGTCGATTCCCGGCACCGGGATATGCGCCCCGATGCGGTAGACGACCATCGCCATCAGCAGGAAGATCAACCGGCGACGCAGGTCGCCGTACTTGCCCGCCTTGGCCAGAGTCGTGGAGCCGGTTGCCACAGAGTGCCTTTGCGTCGTTAAGCCGATCAGGCAGCCACGGAGCCACCAGCCGCCTCGATGGCAGCCTTGGCACCTGCCGTCGCGGCGATGTCCTTGAGGGTGACGGCGCGGGTGATCTCACCGGTCTTGACGACCTTCACGCGCTTGGCCAGCTGGCCGACCAGGCCTGCCTGCTTGAGCGCCAGCACGTCGACCTCGGCCACGTCCAGGGCGTTCAATTGCGCCAGGGTCACCTCGGCGTTGAAGCGCAGGGTCTGCGACTTGAAGCCGCGCTTGGGCAGACGACGCTGCAGCGGCATCTGGCCGCCTTCGAAGCCCACCTTGTGGTAGCCACCGGAGCGCGACTTCTGGCCCTTGTGACCGCGGCCGGCGGTCTTGCCCAGGCCGGAGCCGATGCCGCGGCCGACACGGCGCGCAGCGTGCTTGGCGCCGGCTGCGGGTTGAATGGTGTTGAGTTCCATGGCTTGTGTGTCCTTACCGGGTGCCGTGTTCACAGCACCTTGACGAGGTAGCTGACCTTGTTGATCATGCCGCGCACGGCCGGGGTGTCCTGCAGCTCGCTCACGCTGTTGAGCTTGCGCAGGCCCAGGCCGCGAATGGTGTCGCGGTGCGACTGCTTGCAGCCGATGGGGCTGCGAACCAGCTGGATCTTGACGGTGGTTGGGGTGGTCATGGTCGCTCCAATCAGCCCAGAATTTCCTCGACCGACTTGCCGCGCTTGGCAGCGATCTCGGCAGGCGTGGTCGAATTCTTCAGTGCGTCCATCGTGGCGCGCACCAGGTTGTAGGGGTTGCTCGAGCCGTGGCTCTTGGCCACGACGTCGGTCACGCCCAGCACTTCGAAGACGGCGCGCATCGGGCCGCCGGCAATGATGCCGGTACCCTTGGAGGCGGGCAACATCATGACGCGCGAGGCACCATGCTCACCGTGAACGGCGTGGTGCAGGGAACCGCTCTTGAGCGACACCTTGATCATGTTGCGGCGGGCCTGCTCCATGGCCTTTTGCACGGCCACGGGCACTTCGCGGGCCTTGCCCTTGCCCATGCCGACACGGCCGTCGCCATCGCCGACCACGGTCAGCGCGGCGAAACCGAGGATACGACCACCCTTGACCACCTTGGTCACGCGGTTGATCGCGATCATCTTTTCGCGCAGACCGTCGTCGTTCGCTTCGTTCTTCACGTTAGCCTGAAATTTAGCCATTTTGTGTATCCCGTCTGATCAGAACTGCAGACCGGCTTCACGAGCCGCATCGGCGAGGGCCTTGACACGGCCGTGGTAGGCAAAACCGGCGCGATCGAAGGCGACCTTCTCGATGCCGGCGGCCTTGGCCTTCTCGGCAATGCGCTTGCCGATCAGGGCAGCGGCGGCGGTGTTGCCGCCCTTGCCGGCGGCGCCAATCTGGCTGCGCACCTCGGCTTCGACGGTGGAGGCAGTGGCCAGCACCTTGGTGCCATCGCCGGAGATGACGCTGGCATAGATGTGCAGGTTGGTGCGGTTCACGGTCAGGCGAACAGCTCCCTGCTGCCCGATACGGATACGCGTCTGGCGGGCACGGCGCAGGCGTTGCTCTTTTTTCGTCAGCATGATCCTGATCCTTACTTCTTCTTGGTTTCCTTGATCACGACCTTCTCATCCGCATAGCGGATGCCCTTGCCCTTGTAGGGCTCCGGGGGGCGCACGCCGCGCACTTCGGAAGCGATCTGGCCCACGCGCTGACGATCAGCGCCCTTGATGACGACCTCGGTCGGCGTCGGGGTCTCGGCCTTGATGCCGGCGGGCATCTCGATTTCGACCGGATGCGAGAAGCCGACGTTCAGGTTCAGCTTGTTGCCTTGAGCCTGGGCCCTGAAGCCCACGCCCAGCAGGGTCAGCTTCTTCTCGAAACCCTTGCTCACGCCCGTGACCATGTTGTTCACCAGCTGGCGCATGGTGCCCGACATGGCGTTGGCCTCACGCGATTCGTCGGCCGGCGTGAACGTGAGCACGCCAGCGTTGTTCTCGATCTTGACCAGGGCATTTTCGGCCAGGCTCAATGCGCCCAGCGAACCCTTGACGTTGACCAGCCCGTCCTTGACGGCTACCTCGACCCCGGCGGGGACGGCAACCGGTTGCTTACCAATACGTGACATTTCAGTTTCTCCTCAATGCCCGCATCAGGCGACGTAGCACAGCACTTCGCCACCGACGCCGTCGGCACGGGCCTTGCGATCGGTCATCACGCCCTTGGGGGTGGTGACGATGGCCACGCCCAGACCGTTCATGACCTGGGGCAGGGCGTCACGGCCGCGGTAGACGCGCAGGCCCGGCTTGCTCACGCGCTCGATGCGCTCGATCACGGGGCGGCCGGCATAGTACTTCAGGGCAATCTCGAGTTCGCTCTTGCCGCCCTCGTTCTTCACCTTGAAGCCATCGATGTAGCCTTCGTCCTGCAGGACCTTGGCAATCGCAGCCTTGAGTTTGGATGCCGGCATCGACACGGTGGTCTTCTCGACCATCTGCGCGTTGCGGATGCGGGTCAACATGTCAGCGATAGGATCACTCATGCTCATTTGTGGTTCTCCTAGGGCTTACCAGCTGGCCTTGGTCACACCGGGGATCTCGCCGGCGAAGGCCATTTCACGGACCTTGGCACGGCCGAGGCCGAAGTGGTTGAACGTGCCACGCGGACGACCGGTGATCTCGCAGCGGTTGCGCTGGCGGGTCGGGTTTGCGTTGCGGGGCAGCTTCTGCAGCGCCAGACGGGCGGCGTCGCGCTCTTCATCAGAACGCTTGGCATCGTTGGCGGTAGCCTTGAGTTCGGCGTATTTCTTGGCGAACTTGGCGGCGAGCTTTTCGCGCTTGAGTTCACGTTGGAGTAGTGCTTGCTTAGCCACGCGCCACCTCAGTTCTTGAACGGGAAACGGAAACCCGCCAGGAGTGCCTTGCACTCGTCATCGGTCTTGGCGGTCGTCGTGATGGAGATGTTCAGGCCACGCAGGGCGTCGACCTTGTCGTACTCGATCTCGGGGAAGATGATCTGTTCCTTGACACCGATGTTGTAGTTGCCACGGCCATCGAATGCCTTGCCGGAAATACCACGGAAGTCACGCACCCGCGGCAGGGCCACGGTGACGAAACGGTCCAGGAATTCATACATGCGGGCGCCACGCAGCGTCACCATGCAGCCGATGGGCTGCTGTTCGCGGATCTTGAAACCGGCGATGGCCTTCTTGGCCTTGGTGACGACAGGCTTCTGACCGGCGATCTTGGTCAGGTCGGCGACGGCGTTGTCCATCACCTTCTTGTCGGCCACGGCTTCGCTCACACCCATGTTCAGGGTGATCTTGGTGATGCGCGGCACCTCCATGGGCGACTTGTAGCCGAACTTCTCGGTCAGCGCGGGAGCGATCTTGTCGCGGTAGATGTCTTGAAAGCGTGCCATGGTCATGCCACCTTGATTTCTTCGCCGCTGGACTTGTAGACGCGGACCTTCTTGCCATCGGCCAGCGCCTTGATACCCACGCGATCAGCCTTGCCGGTGGCCGCATTGAAGATGGCCACGTTGGACTGGTGGATGGGCATGGTCTTCTCGACGATGCCACCGGTCACACCCTTCATGGGATTGGGCTTGGCGTGCTTCTTGACGATGTTCACGCCTTCGACGACCACACGGTCTTCGGCTGCACGCAGCAGCACCTTGCCGCGCTTGCCTTTGTCGCGGCCGGCGATCACGATGACTTCATCGCCCTTACGAATCTTGTTCATGATGATTCCTCAGAGAACCTCGGGGGCCAGGGACACGATCTTCATGAACTTCTCGGTACGCAGTTCGCGCGTGACCGGGCCGAAGATGCGGGTGCCAATGGGCTCCAGCTTGGCGTTGAGCAACACAGCGGCGTTGCCATCGAACTTGATCAGGGCACCATCGGGGCGACGCAGGCCCTTGGCGGTGCGCACCACCACCGCGTTGTAGACCTCGCCCTTCTTGACGCGGCCACGCGGCGCTGCTTCCTTGATGCTGACCTTGATGATGTCGCCCACGCTGGCATAGCGGCGCTTGGAACCACCCAGCACCTTGATGCACATCACGGACTTCGCACCCGTGTTGTCAGCAACATCGAGTCGAGATTGCGTTTGAATCATTTGATTTAAGTCCCAACTTGAATCCACCCGGCCACCACGGCCGGGAGCGATCAGTCTTGGGCCCGTCGTCGCAACCCGGATGCACGCTCCGGCTTGACGCCGGCCCGTTGACATTCCTGGCCACTTCGGTGGGCAGATAACTTCACTTTTGACAGCGAAGCCTGCTATTGTTGCGCAAAGAAACCGCCAAGTCAAGCGCTTTGTTTCAACCGCCCGTCGGGATCTGGTGGCCGCGGTAGTGTTCGCACAGGTCCAGGAAGGCATCGAGCCCCACCTGCGACAGGCCTTCGTCGACCAGAATGTCGGCCACTGCGGGTGCCATGGCGGCGGCTTCCCCGGCATCAAGGAAGAGTGAGCGCCAACGTCGCGCCAGCACATCCTCCACCGTGCAGGCGTATTCGGCACGCACCGCATGGCGCACCATCGCTTCGGTCAGACCCATGCCCAGTTCGCGCCCGGCACCCGCAAGGGCGCGCACGGCTCCCGCCTCGGTGCCGTACAGGTGCAGGCCCGGCGCCTGATGAATCGGCACCGCTTCCTGTCCGGCCGGTGGCGCACCGACCAGGCGGTGCCGCGCCGTCGTGCCACCGGCCCGGCGCGGCAGCAGGCCGGCCTCGAAGCAGCGCTCGAGCACGTCTTCGGCCATGGCACGGTAGGTCGTCCATTTGCCGCCCGTGACCGTGACCAGCCCGCCCGGATCGACCACGATGGTGTGTTCCCGCGACAGCGACTGGGTGCCGCCCTCGGCCGGGGTCGGCGCCGCCACCAGCGGCCGCAGGCCGACCCAGACGCTGCGGATGTCGGCACGGGTGACCGGTCGGGCCAGCACCTGGCCCGCCTCGCGCAGGATGAAGGCCAGCTCGCCGGCGAAGGCCTGCGGCTCGCGCGGCAGATCGTCGCGCGGCGTGTCGGTCGTGCCCAGCACCAGCTTGCCCAGCCAGGGCACGGCGAACAGCACGCGCCCGTCGCGCGTGCGGGGCACCAGCAGCGCGCTGTGGCCGGCCAGGAACGCGCGGTCAACAACCACGTGCACCCCCTGGCTGGGGCTGACCATGCGGGCCGGCGCCTGGCCACCGCCCGCCGCCTGCGCCCGCACATCGTCCACCCAGACGCCGGCGGCATTGACCACGCAGCGCGCCCGCAGGGCCAGGACCTCACCGGAAAAGCGGTCCTGCACCGTCACGACATGCCCCTGGCCGGGCGAAGCCACATCGGGCCGGATGGCCTGTACCGGCAGGTGGTTGAGAACCCGGGCCCCCGCAGCCTCGGCCGTGCGTGCCAGCGCCAGGGCCAGGCGGGCATCGTCGAACTGGCCGTCCCAGTACTGGACGCCGCCGCGCAGACCATCGGCACGCACGCCGGGCAGTGCCGCCATGGCCTGCGCCTTGTTCAGCCAGCGTGTGCGGCCCAGCCCGGCCCGGCCCGCCAGCAGGTCGTACATCGCCAGGCCAGCCCCGTAGAACGGGCTCTGCCAGCACGCATACGAGGGCATGACGAAGGGCAGCGGCTGCGCCAGGTGGGGTGCCAGGTGCAGCACGGTCGCGCGCTCGGCCAGGGCCTCGCGCACCAGCGCGATATTGCCCTGGGCCAGATAACGCACACCGCCATGCAGCAGCTTGGTCGAGCGCGACGAGGTGCCGCTGGCGAAGTCGTTCGCCTCGAACAGGGCCACGGAAAAGCCGCGCAGCGCGGCATCGAGCGCCACGCCCAGCCCGGTGGCACCTCCGCCGACCACCACCAGGTCGAGGCAGTCGGATGACCGGAGCGAAGCAAGCAGGTCCTGACGGGTCATGGCGATGGGTGGAAACGTGCCGGCACGACACGGCGACAACGGCCGGTGTTGTTGGCTATTATCCCGCCAGGCCCTCCACGGAGACAGGGGACAGACCATGAGTTACCTGCTGGCCCTCGACCAGGGCACGTCCAGCTCGCGCAGCATCGTCTTTGATGCCACCGGCCGCATCGTGGCCATGGCCCAGCGCGAGCTCCGCCAGATCTACCCCCAGCCGGGCTGGGTCGAGCACGACCCGCTGGAGATCTGGAACAGCCAGTTGGCCACCGCACGCGAGGCCCTGCACCGGGCCGGCCTGGCGGCGGCCAGCATCCGCGCCATCGGCATCACCAACCAGCGCGAGACCACGGTGGTGTGGGAGCGCCGCACGGGCCGGCCGGTCCACAACGCCATCGTCTGGCAGGACCGGCGCACTGCCCAGGCCTGCGCGGCACTGCGCGAGCAGGGTCTGGCCGAGACCGTGTTGCACAAGACCGGCCTGCGCATCGACCCCTATTTTTCCGGCACCAAGATCGCCTGGATCCTGGACCATGTGCCGGGCGCACGCGCGCGCGCCGAAGCGGGCGAGCTGGCGTTCGGCACCATCGACAGCTGGCTGATCTGGCAGTTGACCGGGGGCGCGGTCCATGCCACCGACCACAGCAACGCCTCGCGCACCCTGCTGCTGGACCTGCAGACACGCCAGTGGGACAGCGGGCTGCTGGCGGCGCTGCGGGTACCGGCGGCGATGATGCCCGAGGTACTGCCCTCCAGCACCCTGTTCGGCGACACCCTGCCCGAGCTGCTGGGCACGAGCCTGCCCATCGCGGGCGTGGCGGGCGACCAGCAAAGCGCGCTGTTCGGCCAGGCCTGCTTCAAGGCCGGCATGGCCAAGAACACCTATGGCACGGGCTGCTTCCTGCTCAGCCACACGGGCGAGCGCTTCCAGACGAGCAGCAACGGGCTGATCACCACGGCGGTAGCGCAGGTGGGTGCCGCTGCGCGTGGCTCGCTCCCCCCCGGGGGGGCTGGCCCCGCCTTGGGGCGGCCCGGCGGCGGGGCCGGTGCCCCCACGCTCCCCGCCACGGGGCTGGCCTCCCCGCCGCAGTTCGCGCTGGAGGGCAGCGTTTTCATGGGAGGGGCGGTGGTGCAGTGGCTGCGCGACGGCCTGAAGGCGATCCGCTCCAGCAGCGAGGCGCAGGCCCTGGCCGAGAGCGTGCCGGACGCCGGGGGGGTGGTGCTGGTCCCCGCCTTCACCGGCCTGGGCGCGCCGTACTGGCAGCCCGAGGCGCGTGCCGCCATCGTCGGCCTGAGCCGGGGCAGCACCATGGCCCACATCGCCCGCGCCGCGCTGGAAAGCATCGCGTTCCAGAGCGCGGCCCTGCTGCAGGCGATGAACCGCGACGCCATGGCCGCCGGCGGCGTACCGGTGTCCGAATTGCGGGTGGATGGCGGTGCCAGCGTCAACGACCTGCTGATGCAGATCCAGGCCGACCTGCTGGGCATTCCGGTGGTGCGCCCGGCGGTGACCGAGACCACCGCGCTGGGTGCGGCCTACCTGGCCGGCCTGCAGTGCGGCCTCTATACCGGGCTGCAGGAACTGGCCGGCCAGTGGCGTGCCGACCGCACGTTCTACCCCACGCTTTCGCGCGATCGCGCGGCCGAACGCATGGCCGAGTGGGAGCATGCCGTGCGCCAGACGGTGGCCGCCTGAGCAAACGCCACAATAGCGACCTCATCTGACCCGCAACACCCGCGCTCCCTCTTTCATGGCACCTTCCCACACCCCCCACCCCCTCATCACCTTCATCGGCGGCGGCAACATGGCCAGCGCCATCATCGGCGGCCTGGTCCGCCAAGGCCACCCGGGCAGCGCGCTGCAAGTGGTTGAACCCTGGGACGAGCAACGGGCCAGGCTGCAGGCGCAGTTCGAGGGCATCCGGGTGCAGGCGGTGGCCGACGCCGCGCTCGCGCCCGGCGCACTGGTGGTGTGGGCCGTCAAGCCCCAGGTCTTCAGGGAGGCGGCCACCGCCGCCGCGCCGTTCCTCGGGCAGCCGCTGCACCTGAGCGTGGCCGCCGGCATCACCAGCGACAGCCTGGCCGACTGGCTGGGCAGCCAGCGCATCGTGCGCGCCATGCCCAACACCCCGGCGCTGGTCGGGCTGGGCATGACCGGGTTGATGGCCCGCGCCGGCGTCTCGGACGAAGACCGCGCCCTGGTCGAACAGGTGATCCGCACCACCGGCGACCTGGTCTGGGTCGGCGCCGAGACCGACCTCGATGCGGTGACGGCGATTTCGGGCTCGGGTCCGGCCTATGTGTTCTATTTCCTGGAGGCGATGCGCGACACGGGTATCGCCATGGGACTGACGCCCGACGTGGCGCACCGGCTGGCCGTCGGCACTTTCGTCGGTGCCTCGACACTGGCCCAGCGTTCGGCCGAACCGCCGCAGGTGCTGCGCGAGCGGGTCACCTCCAAGGGCGGCACCACCCACGCGGCCATCACCTCGATGGACGCCTCGGGCATGAAGGAGCACTTCGCCCGGGCACTGAGGGCCGCACAGGCGCGCGCGGCCGAGCTGGGACGCGAGTTCGGTGCCTGAGTGCGGGAGCGCCTGACCTCAGGCCAGGCCGGCCACCACGCCGACAAAGACGGTAAAGCCGAGCCAGTGGTTGAGGCGAAAGGCCTTGAAGCAGTCGTCGCGGGCACGCCCCCGGATCAGGCGCCAGTGCCAGGCGACCTGGACCAGCGCCACCGCCAGCGTGGCCAGCCAGATGCCGTGATGCACCCGGCTCCAGAGGGCCGCGGTCCAGATGGCCAGAAACACGAGATAGAAGCCCACGATGGCGGGCACGTCGGCATCACCCAGGGTGATCGCCGCGGTCTTCATGCCGATCTTCAGATCGTCGTCGCGATCGACCATTGCGTACTCGGTGTCGTAGGCCAGCACCCAGAACAGGTTGCCCAGCAGCAGCGCCCAGGCCATGGCAGGGACGCTGTCCAGCAGGCCCGCACCGGCCCCGGCACGGGTCGGCGCAGTGGCGAACAGCTCCCATGCAGGGCCGCCCTGCACGGCCGAGAACGCCATCGGTATGCCGAAACTGAAGGCCACCCCCAGCACCGCCTGCGGCATCGACACATGGCGCTTGGCGTAGGGATAGACCAGCGACAGGAGCAGACCAACGACCGACCAGGCGATGGTCGCCAGGTTGGTGGTCAGCACCAGCACAAAGGCCACCAGGGCCAGCACGCCGCCCACGGACAAGGCTTCCCGGACACCGATGCGACCGCTGGTGACCGGACGCGCCACGGTGCGTTTGACGTGGCGGTCGAACTCGCGGTCGGCCACGTCGTTGACGCAGCAGCCGGCGCTGCGCATGAGGATGGTGCCGGCGACGAACACCAGCAGCAGGTGCCAGCCGGGGAAGCCGTCCGCCGCGATCCACAGCGCCGACAGCGAAGGCCACAACAGCAACAGCCAGCCGGCCGGCCGGTTCCAGCGGATCAGATCCAGGTACAGATTCAGGCGCGAAGGCGCCGTCATGGCAGCAGCATTCATCTTCAGGACAAGCGTTTGACGCCCGGCAGTTCGCAGGCATAGATGGCGTTGCGCAGCTCGGCGATGGCCTCGTAGCGCGTGAAGCTGCGGCGCCAGGCCAGCACCACGCGACGCGTGGGCGGATCGCCCCGGAAGGGCACGTAGCGCACGAAGGACGAGTCCCCGTAGTCCTGCTCGGCCGCGGCGGCGCCGTCCAGTGCGGAGTTCGGTACCGACAGCCGTGGCACCAGCGTCACGCCCATGCCGGCGGCCACCATGTGCTTGATGGTCTCCAGCGACGAGCCCTCGAAGCTCTTGCGGATGCCCTCGGCGTCGTTGGAAAAGCGCGCGAACTCGGGGCAGACCTCCAGCACATGGTCGCGGAAGCAGTGCCCGGTGCCCAGCAGCAGCATGGTCTCGCGCTTGAGCTCATCGGCCGTGACCGATCCCGCCTGGGCCAGCGGATGGCTGGCCGGCACGGCGGCCAGGAAGGGCTCATCGTACAGGGGCGCGATCGCCAGGTTGGTGTCGGGGAACGGCTCGGCCAGGATGGCGCAGTCGATTTCGCCCAGGCGCAGTTGCTCCAGCAGCTTGGTGGTGAAGTTCTCCTGCAGCATCAGCGGCATCTGGGGCGTGCGCTCGATCACCTGGCGCACCAGATTGGGCAGCAGGTAGGGGCCGATGGTGTAGATGACCCCCACGCGCAACGGCCCCGCCAGCGGATCCTTGCCGCGCTTGGCGATCTCCTTGATCGCCGCCGCCTCTTCCAGCACGATCTGCGCCTGACGCACGATCTCCTCGCCCAGCGGCGTCACGGTGATCTCGCTGGCGTTGCGCTCGAAGATCTTGAGCTCCAGCTCCTCTTCCAGCTTCTTGATCGCCACGGACAGCGTGGGCTGGGACACGAAGCAGGCCTCGGCCGCCTTGCCGAAATGCCGCTCGCGCGCCACGGCGACGATGTACTTGAGTTCTGTGAGCGTCATGAGCCGGATTATTACCCCCTGCCTAGGCTTTGAGGTATTCGGCCTTGCCACCGAGCCAGCGGGCGACGTGCTGGTCGGCCCGCGCAGGGTGGTGGTCGAGCAGTGCGCGGGCGGCGTCCCGCGCCCACCCGAGCAAGTGGGCATCGGTCGCCAGGTCGGCGAAACGCAGCAGGGGGGCGCCCGACTGGCGGGCGCCCAGAAACTCACCCGGGCCGCGAATCTCCAGGTCGCGGCGGGCGATTTCGAAGCCGTCGCTGGTGTCGACCATGGCACGCAGACGCGCGCGCGCCGTCTCGCCCAGGCGCCCGCCCTCGGGTGGCGTGTACATGAGCACACAGGCCGAGGCCGCAGCGCCGCGCCCGACACGGCCACGCAACTGGTGCAGTTGCGACAGGCCGAAGCGCTCGGCGTGCTCGATGACCATCAGCGAGGCATTGGGCACGTCCACCCCCACCTCGATCACGGTGGTGGAAACCAGCACCCCCATCACGCCTTCGCTGAACAGGGTCATCACCGCCTTCTTCTCGGCCGCGGGCATGCGCGAATGCAGCAGCCCGACCATCGCCTCGGGCAAGGCGGTGCTTAACTCGGCATGCGTGGCGGTGGCATTGGACAGGTCCAGTGCCTCGCTCTCCTCGATCAGCGGACAGACCCAGTAGACCTGCCTGCCCTGCGCCACCTGCGCGCGGATGCGCTCGATCACCTCGGCGCGCCGGCTGTCGGCCACCACCTTGGTGACGATGGGCGTGCGCCCGGGCGGCAGCTCGTCGATGGTGGAGACATCCAGATCGGCGTAGTAGCTCATGGCGAGCGTGCGCGGGATGGGCGTGGCGGTCATCATCAGCAGGTGCGGCTCGCCGGCCTGTGCCGGCGCGTCATCGCCCGTCTTGCTGCGCAACGCCAACCGCTGCGCCACGCCGAAGCGGTGCTGCTCGTCGATGATGGCCAGCGCCAGGCGCTGGAACCGCACCTGGTCCTGGATCACGGCATGCGTGCCCACGACCAGCGCCGCCTCGCCACTGGCGATGAGCGCCAGCATCTCGGTGCGCTGTTTCTTCTTCTGGCTGCCCGTGAGCCAGGCCACGCGCTTGCCCAGCGGTGCGAGCAGGGGTTCGAGCCAGCCCACCAGCTTGGCGAAGTGCTGCTCGGCCAGGATCTCGGTCGGCGCCATCAGCGCACACTGCCAGCCCGCCCCGATGGCGACCGCGGCCGCCAGCGCCGCCACCACCGTCTTGCCCGAGCCGACGTCGCCCTGCAGCAGCCGGTGCATGGGCACGGGCCGCGCCAGGTCGTGCGCGATCTCCTCCACCACACGGCGCTGGGCGGCGGTCAGGGCAAAAGGCAGGGCCGCCAGCAGCTGCTCGTGCAAACCGCCCGCCGGCGCGCCCAGCCGCGGCGCGCGCAGCGCGTCGCGCTCGCGCCGCGACATCTGCTGCGACAGCTGCTGGGCCAGCAACTCCTCGGCCTTGAGCCGCTGCCAGGCCGGATGGCTGCGGTCCTCCAGCGCCGCCAGCGACACGTCCGGTCCGGGGTGGTGCAGGAAATGCAGCGCCTCGCGCAAGCTCATCACCGGCGCGTGCTGCCCCTGGAGGGCCTGGCGCAGCGATGGCAGCAGCTCGGGTGGCAGCGTCTCCGACAGGTCGGCTCGCCGCAGACCGCTCGCCACCGCTTTGCGCAGATAGGCCTGCGGCAGCTGGGCGCTGCTCGGGTACACCGGTGTCAGCGCGTCCGGCAGCTCGCCGCCCGCCGCGTGGAAGCTCGGGTGCATGATGCTGCGCCCGAGGAAGCCCCCGCGGATCTCGCCGCGCACCCGCACGCGGGCGCCCACGGCCAGCGCCTTCTGGTGCGAGGGATAGAAAGTGAAAAAGCGCAGCGTGCAGGTGTCGGTCCCGTCATCCAGCGTCACCAGCAACTGGCGGCGCGGGCGGTAGGTGATCTCCTGCTGGGTGACCACGCCTTCGAGCTGCACCACCTCGCCCTCGCGGGCCTGCGCCAGCGTCGTGATGCGCGTCTCGTCCTCGTAACGCAGTGGCAGGTGCAGCGCCAGGTCGATGTCGCGCAGCAGGCCCAGCTTGCGCAAGGCCTTCTGGGCGGCCGACAGGGGCTTGTGGGGCGGGGCGGGTGCGGCGTCGGCGGACATGGGACAATTCTGCCTGCAAACGCTGTATTTCCATCCACCCTGTCCCCTCTTGGAACGGGCCCCGTCCGGCCCTCAAGCACCATGTCCCTCGCCACCTCCCGCGCATTCACCGTCGCGGATTTCGACTTCGAGCTGCCCCCGGAACTCATCGCCCAGCACCCGGCCGCCGAACGCAGCGCTTCGCGCCTGCTCGACGGTACCGGCGCCGCGCCGGCCGATCGCGTGTTCCGCGACCTGCCCGACCTGCTGCAACCCGGTGACCTGCTGGTGTTCAACGATACCCAGGTGGTCAAGGCGCGTCTGTTCGGCGAGAAGGCCACAGGCGGCAAGCTGGAGTTGCTGATCGAGCGCGTGCTGCTGCCGCACGAGGCCAGCGACGGCGCCAGCGCGCACGAAGTGGTGGGCCACCTGCGCGTGAGCAAGAAACCCCTGCCCGGCGGCCGTCTGCACCTGGCCGGCGGCCTGCGCGGGGGCGGGTTCGACGCGGTGTTCCTCGGCCGCTGGCCCGACGAACAGGGCCAGTTGTTCCGCCTGCGCCTTGAAGGCCCCGCCGGCGAAGACCCTTACACCCTGATGGAGCGCCATGGCCACGTGCCGCTGCCGCCCTACATCACGCACGGCGATACCGAGGACGACGCGCGCCGCTACCAGACCGTGTTTGCGCGCGTGCCGGGCGCCGTGGCCGCGCCGACCGCGGCGCTGCATTTCGACGGCGGCGTGCTGGCCGCACTGGAGCGGCGCGGCGTGCAGCGCGCCAGCGTCACGCTGCACGTGGGCGCCGGCACGTTCGCCCCCATGAAGACGGAGCGCATCGCCGACCATGTGATGCACCACGAGCGCTATGCCATCCCGCCGGCCACGCTGCAGGCCATCGCCGCATGCCGCGCGCGCGGCGGCCGGGTCGTGGCCGTGGGCACGACGACGGTGCGCACCCTGGAGAGCTGGGCGCACCGTGGCGAGACGGCCGGCGATACCAACATCTTCATCACCCCGGGCTTCGACTTCCGCGTGGTGGACGTGCTGGTGACCAACTTCCACCTGCCCAAGAGCACGCTGATGATGCTGGTCAGCGCCTTCGCCGGCCATGAGCGCGTGATGGCCCTGTACCGCCACGCGGTGGCGCAGCGCTACCGCTTCTTCAGCTACGGCGATGCCATGCTGCTGACGCGCTCACCCACCGCCGCTCACACCGACAGGTCGAGGTAAACCCGCCCCGCCTGCACCTTCACCGGCCAGCTCCTGACGGGCTCGGTGCAGGGCGCGCCGGTGGGCGCACCGGTGCGGATGTCGAAGCGGCCCTGGTGGAACGGGCACTCGATCTCGAAGCCCTCCAGGAAGCCGTCGCACAGCTTGGCGGCGCCGTGCGTGCACAGGTTGTCGGTGGCGTACACCTGCCCATCCTGCAGGTACAGCGCGATGTCGTGACCGCCGGGGGTCACGGGAATCCCCGCGCCCTCGAACAGATCGGCCTCGGCGGCCACGTCGGTCCAGTTGCTCATGGCGGTTTTCTCGTTCAGATCGGGTAGATGATGGAGTTGGGCACCATCTCGCTGTCGTAGATGCACAGACGCTGTGCGAACTTCAGACCGTCGGGCGTGCGCACGACGATGTCCAGGTAACGGCCGACGTTGAACACGGTGCTCGGGCCGTCCAGCTTGGTGCGGAACACCGCGTAGTTGGCCTCGCAGTGCAGCCGGCCCTGCACGTCCACCTGGCGCACGATGGGCGCGCCCACCACGTGACGCTGGTAGTACGGGTCGTGGAACAGCGTTTCCTTGATGCCGTAGACGCGGTCGCGCAGCATGGCCCGGCTGTCGAAGGCCAGCGTGGCCAGCGGCAGGCCGCGCTCGTGGTTCTCGCGCGGCTGCAGCTTGTAAACGCCGTCGGCGGTAAAGAAGTCCGGCCACAGGTCCCAGTTGCCGCTGTCAACGGCCGAGGCGTAGTCGCTGTTCAGCGCGAGCAGTGCCTGAAAGGTCTCGTTGTCCAGCACGTTCATTGCCCTGCCTCCGGCTGTTCCATCACCTGGCGCCAGTATGCGTACATGCCGCGGATCAGGGTCTCGGTCACCATGTGGTCGGTATTGCCCACGTCGCGCCCGCCCAGCTCCGCCAGCGCGCGGTGCTGCGGCTTGCTGTCGAAGGCCTGCTGCGAGAACTCGATCACCTCTCCATCGTCGGCACTGACAAAGCCGGCCGGGCCGAACAGGTTGGCCTGGCGCAGGCGGCGCTGCGTCATCTCCTCGGTGTCGTCCTCGAAGCCGAAGTGCGTCCAGACAAAATCGAAGGCGCCATGGCCGTCGGGCTGGATGTGGCGCGTGCTCACGCTGTTGACCTGCTGCTGCAGGATCACGCTGGGGAACAGCGTCATCATCACCGCGGTCGGCATCTCCTCGCCCATGCGCCACCAGGGCTCGGGCACGATGTCGAGAAAGCGCGGGTCCTCCAGTTGCATGCGGTCCTTGAAGCTGGACACCTGCGTCACCTGCGCCGCCGGACCGCTGGCCTGGCCGGCGCTGCCACGGGTGGAGATCATCGCCGCGTGCCGGTGGCGCGCATCCATGACCAGCCGGCTCTTGTTGTCCGCACGCCAGAGGCCGAAGGTCACGAACCAGGTGTGCAGCAGGCCCGGGTGATAGGGGTCCTTGATGTTCTCCTGCATCAGCTTCCAGTTGCCCGGGATGCGCTGGCGGTTGTAGCCCAGGATGGTGAGCTTGCGGCCGTTGAACAGGCGATCGAAGCAGGCGAGGATGGCCGGCCCCATGTAGTCCTCCAGCGACTCGACCTCGTGGTCGAAGCTGGCGAACACCACGCCGCCGCGCGTGGCCACCTTGAGCCGGGTCAGCGCGTGGTCCCCGGGGTCGAAGTCGGCCGGCATGCCCCCGTTGACCTTGCCGTCCTGGCGCACGCCGCGCCGGAAGGGCACGCCCTGCAGCGTGCCGTCGAGCTGGTAGCTCCACTGGTGGTAGGGGCAGACGAACGCCTTCGCGTTGCCATGGCGCTGGCGACAGAAGCGCATGCCCCGGTGCGCGCAGACGTTCTCCACCACATGGATGGCGCCGTCGGCCGCGCGCGTCATGATGACCGAGCGCTCGCCCACCACGGTGCGCTTGAAGTCGCCCGGGTTCGGGATCTCGGCCTCCAGGCCGACGTAGCACCAGTGGCCCCGGTAGAAGAACCGTTCCAGTTCGCGCCGGTGGCGTTCCTCGTCGGTGTAGACGGCAAAGGGAATGCGGCTGGTGCCACCCAGCTCCCATGCCAGGGCATCCGGGCCGGCGCCGGCCGTCGGGGCCTCAGGGTTCATGTCTCGTCTCCGTTGTTGTGCATCGCGGGGCCCATCATGGCGTCCTGGTGCATATCGCACAACGGAATTCCCGTGATAATTCAAATTCATATCATGAATATCGATGCATGGACCTCGGCGACATCGACCTGAACCTGCTGGTGGTGTTCGACCGCCTGATGCGCGAGCGCAGCGTCTCGCGCAGCGCCGACAGCCTGGGCCTGAGCCAGCCCGCCATCAGCAACGCGCTGCGGCGTCTGCGCACGCTGCTGGGTGACGAGCTGTTCCTGCGCACCCCCGCCGGCATGGCGCCCACGCCCTATGCCCTGCAACTGGCCGAACCGGTGGCCCAGGCGCTGGATACCTTGCACGGCGCGCTCAACGTGCGCGCCTCGTTCGACCCGACCGGCAGCGAGCGGCGCTTCACCGCCGCGATGACCGATGTGGGCGAAACCTATTTTTTGCCCGTGCTGATGGAACTGCTGGCGCGTGAGGCGCCGGGCGTGACGCTGCGCTGCGTGACGGTGGCCGAACCCGACCTGCGCGAGGCCATGGCCACCGGCCGCGTGGACCTGGCCCTGGGCTCCCTGCCGCAACTGCAGGCGGGCTTTTTCCAGCAGGCACTGTTCCGCCAGCGCTACGTGCTGCTGATGCGGCAAGGGCATCCACTCGCCAGGGCGCGTCAGATCACTGCCGCGCTGTTCCGGCAGGCGCAGCACGTTCAGGTCGAGTCCATCGGCACCGCGCACCAGCGCGTGGAAGAATCCCTGGCCCGTCTGGGCATCCGGCGTGCGGTGTGCCTGACCGTACCCCACTACGTGGCGCTGGGCCATGTGCTGGCCGGCACCGACCTGGTCGCCACCGTGCCCGAGCGCTTCGCCGACCGCGTCACCGGCCCGCTGCAACTGGTCAGCCGCCCGCTGACGCTGCGGCTACCCACCAGCACCATCTGCCAGTACTGGCACGCCCATCTGCACCGCGACCCGGGGCACCAGTGGCTCCGGGAACTGATCGCCCGCCACTTCGGCCGCCCCGGCCAGCCCGAGCGGGGCCCATAGGACCGTCGGCGAAAGGCCACACCGCCCGGCGGATTGGCACATCCGTTCAGCTTTCGTAACAATTTGGGCGATCCGTGCGCGGGACCGGCGCCGGAATTCCCGCACAATCGGCGGCGTTCCTGCCACCCGCCAGACTGCCAACGTGATCGAAATCCTCACCCGCCTCGGCTTCGCCCTCCTGCTGTCCGTCGGCCTGGCCCTGCTGCTCGCCTGGGGGTGGGACCATTCGGACGGCGCACCGGCCCAGCCGCTGCCCGTGGCCGGCAGCACCATCAGCGCATAAGGGTCTTCGCCGACGGCGCCTGCGCGCTCAGCCGGTCGGGCCAATACCCCGGGCCAGAAACACCGCCGCCAGCGGAATCAGCATCAGCAGGTGCGCCTCGATCATCACCAGTCGGCGCGTGCTGCGCACCTGGGCCTCGGGCGGCAGGGCCCCGGTCTGGCGCAAGGCCCGGCGCCAGCGCACGAAGCGCATGGTGGGCCCGATCGACAGCAACCCGATCACCACGAACAGGGTGAGCTTGATGTGCAGCATCGGCTGCAGCCAGTACCAGACCGGCCCCTTCATGCCCCACCAGGTGCGCGCCAGACCGGTCAGCAGCACCGCCACGGCCGAGAGGCCGTAGATCAGGTCCACGCGCGCCAGCCGCTCCACCACGGCCGCGCTCATCCATTCCTGGCGACACAGCGCCGCTTCGCTGGACAGGAACACGACCATCGCCAGGATGGCGGTGAAATGGGCATAGGCCAACAGGGCTTCGGTGGTCATCGGCATCTCCTTGTGCGCCAGCCAGGGCGGTAGCGCCATTGTGCCCCGGGCGCCACCCGCGCGGCCACTTTGAGACAATGCGCCCCATGCTCCAATTCGACCTGCTCAAGACCGACGGCCATGCGCGCCGCGGCCGGCTCACGCTCAACCACGGTGTGGTCGAGACGCCCATCTTCATGCCCGTGGGCACCTACGGCACCGTCAAGGGCGTGATGCCCGCCAGCCTGCAGGACATGGGCGCCCAGATCATCCTGGGCAACACCTTCCACCTGTGGATGCGCCCGGGCCTGGACATCATGAAGGGCTTCGGCGGCCTGCACGGCTTCGAGCAGTGGCACAAGCCCATCCTCACCGACTCCGGGGGTTTCCAGGTCTGGAGCCTGGGCGAGATGCGCAAGATCACCGAGGAGGGGGTGCACTTCGCTTCCCCCGTCAACGGCGACAAGCTGTTCATGTCGCCCGAGGTGAGCATGCAGATCCAGACCATCCTCAACTCCGACATCGTGATGCAGCTCGACGAATGCACACCCTACTGGCAGGGTGCCAGGGGCAGTGGCCACATCACG
The DNA here is from genome assembly GCF_028698005.1 of Hydrogenophaga sp. Classification (GTDB taxonomy): domain Bacteria; phylum Pseudomonadota; class Gammaproteobacteria; order Burkholderiales; family Burkholderiaceae_C; genus Hydrogenophaga. The sequence goes on along the minus strand of NZ_JAQVEJ010000007.1, from coordinate 14,026 downwards.
ACCGAGGCCGAGGCACGCCAGAGCATGGAAATGAGCCGGCGCTGGGCGGTCCGCTCCCAGGCCGAATTCGAACGCCTGGGCAACCCCAATGCCTTGTTCGGCATCGTGCAGGGCGGCATGTTCGAGCACCTGCGCCAGGAATCGCTGGAAGCGCTGGTGGAGATGGACTTCCCCGGCTACGCCATCGGCGGCGTCAGCGTGGGCGAACCGAAGGAAGAGATGCTGCGCATCATGGCGCACACCCCGCACCGGCTGCCGGCCCACAAGCCGCGCTACCTCATGGGCGTGGGCACACCGGAAGACCTGGTCGAGGGCGTGGCCTGCGGCGTGGACATGTTCGACTGCGTCATGCCCACGCGCAACGCGCGCAACGGCCACCTGTTCACGCGATACGGCGACCTGAAGATCCGCAACGCCCGCCACAAAAACGACCACCGGCCCCTGGACGAGACCTGCACCTGCTACACCTGCGCCGGACGCTCGGGCGTGGCCTGGGCCGATGGCGGGCGCGACGGTTTTTCCCGCGCCTACCTGCACCACCTGGACCGCTGCGGCGAAATGCTCGGCCCCATGCTGGCCAGCATCCACAACCTGCACTACTACCTGAACCTGATGCAGGAAGTGCGCCATGCGCTCGATGCCGGCGAATTCGCCGCCTTCCGCGCCCGCTTCAAGGCCGACCGCGCCCGCGGCGTGTGAGCGATCAACCCGACACCATGACCTCCGACAACACCCCCTCGAAAGCCCGCCAGCGCCAGCGGCGGCCCCAGGCAGCGCGCCCGGGCAACCAGCCGGCCCGACAACACCCCGTGCTGACGCGCCTGGCCGAGCTTTACCCTGCGCTGTTCGGTGAAACGCTGCGACCGCTCAAGCGCGGCATCTACCAGGATCTGCTGGCCGCCCACGGCAGCGAACTGGACAAGGACGGCCTGAAGGCGGCCCTGGCCCTGCACACGCGCTCCACCCGCTACCTGAATGCCGTCGCCAGCGGTGCGCAGCGCCACGACCTGAACGGGCAGCCGGTGGAAGCCGTGGCCCCCGAGCACGTGCACCACGCCCTGGTCGAGGTGTTCCGCCGCCGCCAGCAGCGCAGCGCCGAAGACCTGCGCCCCAAATTGCTGCGGCGCCTGGCGCAGGCCTTCGAGGCCTCGGGTCTGAGCCGCGAGGCCTATGTCGAGAAGGTGCTGGGCCGCGACGAGGCGATCAACACCCTCACGCTCGAGGCACTGGCCGAGGCGGGCAGCCGTGCCGCCCGCGCCGAAGCGCTGCGGCGTGCCTTCGCCGCCAGCGGCATGAGCGTCGAGGACTTCGCCGGCAGCTACGGCCTGCCCCTGGACGAGGTGCGACGCACCCTGGCCTGACCAGGGCGACACCGGCGAAGGCGTTCTTCGCCGCACAATGCGCGGGTGACGACGACACCTCCACCCACCTCCGCCGCCGCCCCTGCCCGCGTTCTGCCGGTGCTGGTCATCGCGCAGTTCGCCGGTACCTCGCTGTGGTTCGCGGTCAATGCCGTCATGCCCGACCTGCAGCGCGCCTTCGGCTGGCCGGCCACGGCGGTGGGCACCCTCACCTCCACGCTGCAGACCGGCTTCATCGCCGGCACGCTGTTCTTCGCGCTGCTGGCCATCGCCGACCGATTCCCGGCCCGTGCCGTGTTCCTCGTCTGCACGCTGGCCGGCGCCGCGTGCACCGTCGGGGCCTGGGCCACCATCTCGCACTATGGTGCCCTGCTGGCCTGGCGCTTTGCCTCCGGCTTCTTCCTGGCCGGCATCTATCCGGTGGGCATGAAAATCGCATCGCAATGGTTTCCGCGCGGGCTGGGCCCGGCCCTGGGCATGCTGATCGGCGCGCTGATCCTGGGCTCGGCCAGCGCCCATGCGCTGCGCGCGATCGGCGGCGACACCCTGCCCTGGCAGTCGATCATGATCGGCGTGGCCGCCCTGGTGGCGGCCGGCGGCATCCTGCTCTACGCCGCGCTGCCCGAGCCGCCACACGCCGTCGCCCACGTCAGCACGCTGCAGTGGCGGGCACTGGCCGCCATCGGCACCGACGCACGCGTGCGCAGCTCGGTGCTGGGCTACTTCGGACACATGTGGGAGCTCTACACCATGTGGGTGCTGGTGCCCATGGTCCTGGCCACGCGGCTGGAAGGGCTTGCCCTCTCGTGGACCGCGTTTGCCGTGCTCGGCGGCGGCGCCATCGGCTGCGTGGTGGGCGGCGCCCTGGCGCCGCGCTGGGGCAGCGCCCGCGTGGCCGGCACGCAACTGGCGATCAGCGGCCTGTGCTGCCTGCTGGCGCCCTGGCTCATCCAGGCGACCGACGTCCTGTTCTACGCCTGGCTGCTGCTGTGGGGCATCACCGTCTCGGGCGATTCACCCCAGTTCTCGGCTCTCACGGCCCGCAACGCACCGCCGCACGCCGTCGGCAGTGTGCTGACCCTCACCAACAGCATCGGCTTCGCCATCAGCAGCCTCAGCATCGTGCTGTTCGTGCAGTTGAGCGAACACATGCCGCTGGGCTGGCTGATCACAGGCCTGGCCATCGGCCCGGCACTGGGGCTGTGGGCCCTGCGCCCGCTGTGGCGCGAACGCGCCTGAGCGCGTTCAGTCCCGCGCGTCCGCGGCCGTGCCGCACGAGAAACAGTAACGCGCAAAGGCGCTCTTGCGGGTCTGGCAGTGGCCGCAGCGGTCGAACAGGCACAGGCCGCAGTGCGGGCAGAAGTCGGTCTTGCCATCCTTCAGATCCACCGCGCGCTCACAGCCGGGACAGACGTTCTTGGTCAGTCGCGCCTGCGCCAGGTCGTAGTCCAACTGCCTGCGGCGCTGGTTGTCGGGCTGGGCCTCGGCCTGCTGCTGGCGCTCCAGGTAGCGCTGCAGGGCCTGGATGGCGTAGCGCCCGCCGATCACCGTGAGCACGATGCCGACGATATAGCGCACGTAGCCGCCGTAACTGGGCAGGTAAGGCACCAGTTCGACAAAGAAGGCAAACAGCGCAAAGAAGATGAAGCCCCACACGAAGGGCCACGACGCGCCCTTGCGGTGCCGCTTGAACAGCCAGCCGGCCACCAGCAGCAGCGGCAGGGTCAGCGCCAGCCGATAGCCGAACACGCGCAACTCCTGCGCGCGCCGGGCGCGCTCGTAGGCCTCGCGCGCCTGCCTCTCGAGCTGGCCCAGTTCGGCCTGCGCACGCTCCAGGCGCTGACGCGCATCCAGCCCGGCCTGCTGCTGTTGCTGCACGGCCGCCTGGGCCTCGCGTTCGACCTGTCGCAGCGCATCGAGCTCGCGCGTACGCCGCACCAGTTCGTCATCGTGCTCGCCCTGCGCCGTGGCGCGCCGGGTCGCCAGCCAGTTGCTGAAGGTCTCGCGTGCGGCCTGGTTGTCGGCACGCGCCACCTGCAGCTTGAGCTGGGCCTGGTCCAGCGCGGCACGCGCCTCGTCGTCCGCCTGGCCGGCGTCCTGGATCGTCTGGCGCAGTGCGGGCGCCCGGCTGGCGTCCATGAAGTCGTTCAGCGAACGCTGCTGCTCGACCTTGGGCAGATCGCCAACGATGGTGCTGCCCAGCCCGGTCAGGAACCATGCGAACAGGAAGGCGACCAGCCACAGGCCGCGGCGGAACCATTTTTCAGACAGCCGCAAGGCATTGCTCATGATGTGTTTTCTCCTCCAGCGCGCACGATACACCGCCCCGGGGTCACCCTGGCGGCGGCGCAGCCCTACGCCACGAACACCGTCAGCACACCGGTGTAGCCGTACAGGTGGTGGCGCGCGATTTCGCCACCGGCGAAGAAGCCCACCAGCGGTACATCGCCCAGCGCCCGGCGCACGATCTGCAGTTCGGCGCTGTCGCCGCCGAAATGGGGACCACCCCGGCCGGAGCAGCTCACATAGACCGCCCCCCGCATGCGCCATGGTGCCGCCGTGCCGCCATCGGTGCCGCCGGCCAGCAGCGAAGAAACCGCGTCCAGACCGACGGCCTCGGGCTCGAGCTCCTCGCGGATCTCGGTGCAGATGCGCACCAGATCGGCCCGTGCCGCGGCCACGTGACGCTCGCAAAAGGCCAGGCGCATGCCCTCCTCGGGCCGGTGGGCGATCGCCACGCCACGGCGCGCCGGGTCCAGACCGATGATGTGGCGCACCTCGACCTCGTCACCAAACTGGCCGCGCACCTGCGGCATGCCGTCGGCGTGGCGGGCCATCGGCCCTGACAGGCCCACCAGCACCTCACGCAGCCGGCCGACGGCCACCTGGGGTTGACCCAGGTCGATACCGGCCTCGGCCAGCAGCAGATCCAGCGCCGGCTGCCGATCAAGTTCGAGGACCACGTTGCTCTCGGCACGGGTGATGGTGTGCGACGGGCCGATCGGCTGCGCTCCCTGCGTCACACGCGAAAAGACCTCGACCTGCGGCCCGAAGGCCACGCCGCTGAGGCCACCGTCCAACACGCCGCCGGCCACGCGCTGCCCGGGCTGGCCACGGTCACCGCGGGCAAACTGCACCGCACCCCAGCGGCTGCTGGGCAGGCCCCCGAACAGGTAACCGGTGCGGGTGCGGTCGGCCAGGTCGGTCAGCAACTCGGCCAGGTCGGGCGTGGCGCCGTCGGCATGCACCAGCGCCGTGTGGGCCTGGAAGCCCGCGCCGTCGTGACCGCTGGCCGGCAGCGGCGCCACCCCGCTGAACACGCGGTACTGCTCGGGGGGCAGGTCACAGGCCAGCACGGCCATGGCCGGTTCGTCGACGTACTCCACCCCCGTGGCGCAGATGCCGACGCCGACCGTCCCGACCCAGTCCCTGATCCCGGGCAACTCGTCGGACAGGTAGTCCAGGATGTCCTGCGCGTGTGGCGCATAGCGGTCGGTGATGTACAGCAGGCCCAGCGGCGGATCGGCGGCGTACCCGGGCAAGGCCATCTGGGCATGCAACTGGGCCACCACCAGCGCGGCGGCCATGCGCCACTGCGGGTGCGTGGCGTGGGCGAGGGGGAAGCGCCGCATGGCTCTAGGAAGCGGAGCGCCGCCGGGTGGCAGACCGGCCCTTTGCCGGAGCCGGTGAGGATGGCGCGCGGCCCTTGCGTGCGGCGGCCTGGCCACGGCCCGGCGCCGGTGCATCGGCCGTCTGGCCGGGCGCGGCCTTCTGGGCCACGTCCTGCATGGCCTGGGACGCGATCTGCTGGAATTGCTGCGTCAGGGCGCCCCACCATTGCATCGGATCGACCGCCGCCGCCTCGCCGGTGGCGGCCTGGGCCGCCGCCTTGCGGGGCGCCGCCTTGCGCCGTGCCGCAGGCTTGGTGGCCGCCTGGCCGTAGGTACGCTCGGGCACCTCCAGCCCGGCGAACGGCGTCTTGCCGCCCGGTGCCGCGGCGCCGGCCGCCGCGCCCGCCGGCTTGACCTGGAGTGCCTCGGCCACGTCGCCCAGGCTGACATTCATGGTCTTGAGCGTGGCCAGGGTCATCTTCTGGACCTCCAGCGCCTGGATGGTGGCCGCCAGCGCCTTGGCATTGTTGTCGAGCCAGAAGTGCACCGCCCTGAGCTCGCCAATGCGTTTTTCCAGCTCCTCGACGTTGAAGGTCGGTGCGACCCAGCTCGACAACTGGGGCAGTGACGGCAGACCCTGGCCGAACCCCTGGGCCACGCCCGAGGTGGCCTGGCCCGCCAGGTTCTGCAGGAAGTCGAAACCGGGGATGAACTTGCCGAATTCGCTGGCCTGGGTCATGGGCGTCTCCTGTGAGGGTGGTTGTGCCGTTTCACCGGCCCCGCAGCGCGGGGGCCGGCGTTCACACAAGGATGCCACAGCTTCGCGCACGCCGGGGCTGGCGTTTTGCTATGCTGATCCGATGAGCGACGACACCCACGCCACGCTGCCGGCGCGCAGCCTGTTCCACCTGGCCTTCCACGTCAGCGACCTGGACGAGGCGCGCCGCTTCTACGGCGGCGTGCTGGGCTGCCGTGAAGGCCGCAGCACCGACACCTGGGTGGACTTCGACTTCTTCAGCCACCAGATCTCACTGCACCTGGGCCAGCCGTTCCAGACCAGCCGTACCGGCCGGGTCGGCGAACACCTGGTACCGATGCCGCACTTCGGGCTGGTCCTGTTGCTGCCCGCATGGCAGGCGCTGGCGCAGCGGCTGGAGGCCGCCGGCACCGATTTCGTGATCAGGCCGCACGTGCGCTTCCCGGGCGAGGCCGGCGAGCAGTGGACGATGTTCTTCTGCGACCCCTTCGGCAACCCGATCGAGGTCAAGGGCTTTGCCAGCCTGGCGGGCGTCTTCGCCGGCTGAGGCCGTCCCTCCGTGCCCGGTCACGGCATGGGGCCGGACCGACCTGAGGCCGTCTCAGGCGTCGTCGCCCGGCGTCTCGTCCGCGTGCGCCCCGGGCCGCCCCGACACGATGGTCTGGTCGATGGCGCCGAACACGCTCTGGCCATCGCGGCCCTTCATCTCGATGCGGATGGTGTCACCGAACTTCATGAAACCGGTGCCGGGCTGGCCATCAAGGATGGTTTCGATGGCGCGCTTTTCGGCGATGCACGAATAGCCCTTGGGCCATGTCTTGCGGCCGTCGTCCGCGACCACCGGCGGGTTGCTCACCGTCCCCGAGCCCACGATGGTGCCGGCGCGCACATGGCGCGTCCTGCAGATGTGGGCGATGAGCTGGCCGAAGTGAAACGTCATGTCGGGGCCGGCATCGCACATGCCCACGCGGCGGCCGTTCCAGGTGCTTTGCAGCGTCAGGTGCACGCGCCCACCCTGCCAGGCCTCGCCCAGCTCGTCGGGCGTGACCGCCACCGGGCTGAAACTGGTGGCGGGCTTGCTCTGGAAGAAACCGAAGCCCTTGGCCAGCTCGGCCGGGATGAGGTGGCGCAGCGACACGTCGTTGGCCAGCATGAGCAGGCGCACGCCCTCCAGCGCCTGCTCGGGCGATGCGCCCATGGGCACGTCGCCGGTGACGACCGCGATTTCGGCCTCGAAGTCGATGCCGAAATCCTCGCTGGGCACCACCACCGGGTCGCAGGGGCCGATGAAGTCGTCGCTGCCACCCTGGTACATCAGCGGGTCTTCGTAAAAGCTGGCCGGCACCTCGGCGCCACGCGCGGCGCGCACCAGCTCCACGTGATTGAGGTAGGCCGAGCCGTCGGCCCACTGGTAGGCGCGCGGCAGCGGCGCCATGCACTGGGCCGGATCGAAGGGGAAGGCGTGGCGCGCCTTGCCGCTGTTGAGCGCCACCGACAGGTCCTGCAACTGCGGTGCCAGGAAGTTCCAGTCGTCCAGCACCTGCTGCAGCTTCTGGGCCACACCCGTCGCATAATGGGCAGTTGAAAGGTCGCGCGAGACCACCACCAGTTGTCCGTCGCGCGAGCCGTCCTTGTATGTGGCGAGTTTCATGCCGGCCTCCTGATGCCGCGAGCGGGGTCTGGTCATGGCCATGCTCAGACCCGAATGACACATGGTGAAATTTAACACCGACACGCCCACGCCCCAGGACAGCGAACCGCAGCGCGCGGGCATCCAGTCGGTTGAAGTGGGGTTCGAGTTGCTGAAAGCCCTGTCCGAAGTGCCTGGCGCCCTGATGCTGCGCGACCTGGCCGCGGCCGCCGGCATGAGCGCGGCCAAGGCGCACCGCTACCTGGTCAGCTTCCAGCGTCTGGGCCTGGTCGTCCAGGACCCGGTGAGCACACGCTACGACCTCGGCCCGGCCGCGCTGCGCATCGGCCTGGCCACGCTGGCGCGGGTGGATGCCGTCAAGCTGGCGCGGGCGCGCATGCCGGCCCTGCTGCAGGAGACCGGGCACACGCTGGCGATCGCCGTCTGGGGCAACCAGGGGCCGACCATGGTGCACTGGGAGGAGGCGCCGCAGGCCGCGCCCGTGCCGCTGCGCCTGGGCGACGTGATGCCCTTGCTGACTTCGGCCACCGGCCGCTGTTTCGCCGCCTTCATGCCGGGTGACGGCCGCGATGGCGAGCGCATCCGCCGCATGATCGATGACGAACTGGCCCGCCTGCGCCGGATGCCGCCCACCGGGCTCCCCCTGACGGACGTCCCCCTGGACCTGCCCGCCGTCGATGCCATGCTGGCCGAGGTGCGGCGCCAGGGCATGGGACGCGTGGTGCATGGCATGGTGCCGGGCGTCGGCGGCTTTTGCGCGCCGGTGTTCGACGCCCAGGGGCGTCTGGCACTCGCCCTGGTGGCACTCGGCTCGGCCGCCACCTTCGAGACCCGCTGGGATGGCGCGCCCGCCACGGCGCTGCGTGCCTGCGCCCGGCAGTTGAGTGAAGACCTCGGGTACCGGGCCCCATCGTGACCCCCGCCTTCGACCATCGCCCACCCCGGGGCCGCCTGGCGGCATTGACGCTGGCGGTGATGGTGGCGCACGTGCTGGTGCTCAACGGCGGCCTGCCGAACTGGCGCTTCGGCCTGCGGGGCGAAGACCCCGCGGCCTTGGACCCGGCCCGCGACACGCCCTCGCCGGCGCAGGCCGCCCATGACGGCACCGCCGGCGCCACGGACCTTCCGGAGCCCCCACCCGTGGCCCGCAGCAGCGTGCGCTGGATCCAGCTCGTGCCGCCGCCTCCGCCACCACCACCACCTCCTCCTCCTCCACCTCCTCCTCCACCTCCTCCTCCACCACCGGCTCCACCGCCGGCGCTGCCACCGCCGCCCCCGTTACCACCCGAACCACTGCCGGAGCCATTGCCGGAGGCGACGCCGATGCCATGGCCCGAACCGGCGCCGGCCCCACCGGTCACCGATGCAGCACCGGCGCCGGACACGGAGCCGCCCGCCGCCGGCGACACGGCCGGTACCGGACCGGCACCCACCGAAGCGGTGCCCGAGCAGATGGCGCGCGAGTCAGCCACCCCCCCGCCAGCCGACGTACCTGCCCCGGGCGAGGCCGACGTCAGGCTGCCCCCCGCCCGGCTGCCGCCGGAGATCGACCTGCGCTACGCCGTGACCGGCCAGGCCAAAGGCTTCAACTACCACGCCAGCGGCACCATGACGCTGCGACACGACCATCAGCGCTACGAGGCCCACGCCAGCGTCAGTGCCTTCCTGCTCGGCAAGCGCCAGCAGCACAGCGAGGGCCGCATCGACGCGCACGGCATGCATCCGGAGGTCTTCGTCGACCAGAGCCGACGCGAGCGCCGCGCCACGCTGGATGCGGCCAGCCAGCGCATCCGCTTCCACCACGGCGGCGAGGCGCCGCTGCAGGCGGGCACGCAAGACCGTCTGTCGGTGGCGCTGCAGTTGAGCGCGCTGTTCCTGGCGCGGCCCGATGCCTACCCCGCGGGCAGCACGATCCGGCTGCCGGTGGCCGACGTGTCCGGCGTGGAACTGTGGGACTTCGTGGTCCAGGGGCCCGATGAACTGCACCTGGAGGGCGGGAGCCTGCCCGCGATCCGGCTGGCCCGCCAACCCCGCCGCGAACGCGACCGCCAGGTCGAGGTCTGGCTGGCCCCCGACATGAGCTACCTGCCGGCCCGCATCCGCGTCAGCGAAGCCAGCGGCGACTTCGTCGATCAGACCATCGACACCCTCCCACCGCCCGCACAGTGACCCCGCGCCAGCGGCGGAGCGTGGGGGCCATGGATTCAGCGCGTGGCCACCCCCCACCCCACATCTGTCCGAAAAAAGACACACCGCTTGAACCTGGGCCCGGCATCCCTATCTAAATGGCAAGGTAGCCGGGTCTTGTACGGGTTTTGCCGATATAAGTGCCACAGGCACCACCGATTTGCTCAATGAAGGATATTGAAGTCATGCACATGCTCTACGACTCGGATTCCTTTGCGGTCGTCCACATCCTGGCCAATGCTGCCGATGCGCCGACGCCCGGCCAGGAAGACCTGCCCCAGATGCCGCGCCACGGCTTCGAGATCGTGGACAAGCGCTCGGGCAAGGAGGTCTACCTGGACGGCTCGTGGGCCGAGCTGTTCCAGCAGCGGCTGCAGGCCTGGCAGCAAAACGCCCCCTCGCAAGAGGAAGTGGAAGACACGCTGGAGGGTTATGCCTGCCTGGCGCAGATGCCCGTCGTCATGCACTGAGGGGCACTCCCCCCTGCGCCGCTGATGCGGCTTCCCCCCTCTCTGGCGCGCCCTGCGGGCGCTTGGAGGGGGGACGCACCCGACGGCCCGGCGAAGCCGGTTCCGTGGGTGCCCACGCTGGAAGACACGTTGTTCGCCGCGGGTTTTCGCTCCCTCTCCCTCCGGGAGAGGGTCGGGGTGAGGGGGCTCGCGGCTACGACGGCAACTGGCGCGCCGCCCACCAGCGGTACAGGGGTTCGGACAGCATCAGCACCGCCACCAGGCGGCAGACCTGGAAGGTGGTGACCACGGGCACACCGAGTTGCAACACCTTGGCCGTGATGGACATTTCGGCGATGCCGCCGGGCGCGCCGGCCAGAACCAGGGTGGCCGCTGGCAGGCCGGTCAGGTGCGACAGGATCCAGGCAAACACCACGCACAGGGCCATCATGGCCAGGCTGGCCAGCGCCACCGAAGCCAGCCAGCGCGGCGCGGCATGCACGAACGCCGGCGTGAAGCGCACCCCCAGGCTGATGCCGATGACCAGTTGGGCGGCGTTGCTCAGGCCCGCCGGAACCGCCGACAACGTCACACCCGAGAGGGTCAGGACCATGGCCACCGCCAGCGCGCCGATGAACCAGGGGTTCGCTCCCCCGAAGCGCAGCATGGCCACGATGCCGGCCAGCGTCAGCGCCGCCAGCACGGCCAGGCCCGCGGGATCGACCTCCCGCACGCCAGGCGGGCTGGCATCCAGCCCGGTGACGCCCCAGGCCTGCAGGCCGAAGGGAATCGCCACGGCCACCAGCAGCACCCGCAGGCTGTGTGCCGCCGCCACCAGATCGGTGCGCGCGCCATAGCGCTCGGCGATCAGGGTCATTTCCGAGGCAGCGCCGATCGAGCCGGCAAAAAACGCCGTCCCGCGCCACTGGTCGGGCCTCACCCCGGGCACCCGCCCCGCATGCAAGCGGTGCAGCCAGACGCCCATCGCCCACCCCAGTGCGAGCGCCCACACGACACCCCAGGCAATCACCCACCACAGTTGCGCCACCAACACGCCCACCGCGGGCGTGAAATGCAGCCCCAGCGCCGCGCCGATCACCCATTGGCCGGCGTTGCGCAGCACCACCCAGCTCTCGGTGGGCGCGCCCAGCATCGAGCCCAGCGCGGTGGCCAGCAAGGGGCCGATCATCCAGGGCAGGGGCGTGCCCAGCCACACGCACAAGCGCGCGGCAGCATAGGCCAGCACCAGCGTCCCCAGCACGCGGGACCACGGTACCGGCCGACCAGGTGGTCGGGACATGAACATCATCGGTGTCGGCCGTTGCACGGCGGCAAAGGGCGTAGTATCCCTGCATGAGCCATCGACCGTCTGCCACGCCAGCCCTGCTGGCCGGCCTGCTGATGCTGGCAGCCTGCGCCACCGCCGCGCCGCTGGCGCTGGCGCTGCCCGAGGCGCCGGTGCTGTTGCTGGGTGAGCAGCACGATGCCGATGAGCATGCCGTGCTGGCCCGCGCAAGCGTGGAGCATCTGGCCGCCGCAGGCCGCCTGGCGGTGCTGGTCCTCGAGATGGCCGAGTCCGGCCACGACACCCATGGCCTCCCGGACAGCGCCAGCGAGACCGAGGTCCGCCAGCGCCTGGCCTGGCATGAGCCCGGCTGGCCCTGGGCGCGCTATGGCCCGGTCGTGATGGCCGCCGTGCAAGCCGGCGTGCCGGTGGTCGGCGGCAATCTGCCCCGCGCCCGCATGCGCGACGCGCTGCAGGATCACAGCCTGGACGACCGGCTGGATGCCGACGGCCTGGCACGGCAGCGCCAGGCGGTTGACGACGGGCACTGCCGCCTGCTGCCGGCCGCGCAATTGCCCGGGATGACGCGCATCCAGATCGCACGCGACCTGAGCCTGGCGCAGACGGCCACACGCGAACTGCGGGCCGGTCAGACCGTGTTGCTCCTGGCCGGCGCCGGCCACGTGCGGCGCGACATCGGCGTGCCCCGCCACTGGCCCGCAGCGCTCGCCGACCAGGCCCATGTGGTCTGGCTGCGCGCCGGCCCAACCGGCCCCGCCGATGTGGCCGGCGTCGCGGACGCCGTGTGGCCGACCCCGCCGGTACCCGAGAAAGACCATTGCGCCGAACTGCGCCAGCACCTGGCCCCGGACCGGCGCTGACGCGGCCGCGCCGGCAGGGCCGTCAGCCCTGGTCCAGCCAGATGATGGCCGCCAGAACCACCAGGGCCAGCAGCACCGCGATCGTGATCTTGACCCAGCTCTTGGGGTACTCACCGGCGACCTGACCGGTCGCGCCGTTGACCAGCACCTGGTAATCGCGGCTGCCGTAGCGGTAGCCCACCAGCCAGACCGGCAGCAGCACATGTTTGAAGGTCTGGCGCTCGAACTGGGCCGACACCTGCAGGTTGCGGTGGGTATCGGCACGGATGTCCTGTGCACACATCCGGCGGATCGCCGCCATCATGCGCTCGCGCCCGCGCTGGGCGGCGCCCACCAGGTCGAGCTGGTAGCGCTCCACCGTCCAGCCGCTCAGGTAACCCGGGTCGTAGGGCTTGAGGCGCTCGGAGGTGGTGGGAAACGGCTCCACCGCCTGGATCAGCCGCGGGTGCACGCCGCGCGAGGCGCACACCAGGGTGTCGTCGAAGAAATGGCGCACCTGGCCCGACACCGGGAACCAGCGCACCTGCCGCTTGCCGTCACGGTCCTGGTAGTACTCGCCCCCCTGGGCCGTGTAACGGGCGCTGACATCGGCATCGAAGGTCCAGTAAGGCAGATAAACGCCGTGCAGGGTATCGGTCAGCGCCTTGCTGCCCAGGTTGTTCGGCGCCCAGAAGCGCGAGCCGTACCACTGGCGCACCCGGTCGCGTGCGCGCGGCTGGTCGATATCGAACGGCAGCAGGCTCTCGGGCCGGATGATCTCGTCCGCCTCGTCCTCAAACGGCACCAGGGCGGTGGAGCCGCAGAAGTCGCAGGCCTTGCCCTGCTGGGCGGACGAAAACACGCTGATGGCCTGGCAGTGCTGGCAGCGCACCGAGCGCCGCTCGTCGCGCCAGCCCCGGGCCGCCTGTGGAATGGACTGCAGGGCCGCCACGAGATCGTGCTCGACGATCGCGCCGTCGGTCTTGAGCTCGTAGGGCGACTCGGTGCCGCAGTAGGCACAGACCAGCGCCCGTTTGGCCGGGTTCCACTGCGCCTCGCCGCCACAGGCCGGGCACGCCAGTTTCTGCCCGGCAGAGACCTCGCTCAGTTGCATACGCGCCGGACCGCTCAGCCTTTCAGGAACTCATCCAGCGCCGCCCGCGGCACACGCCACTGGGAGCCGATCTTGCGGCCCTTGAGGGTGCCGGCCTCCAGCTCCTGCAGCACGTCGCTGGGCGCCACGCCCAGCGCCTCGGCCACCTGTTCGGGCGTCATGAGCGCGATGGGCGCGGCGCCGGCCGCCGCCGCGGCGGCGGGTGCCGTGGCCCCCGGCACGAAGCCCGGCTGCGCCGGGGGCGCCCCCACACCCATGCCGCCCTGCAACATGGACTGCCCCATGGCCAGACCGGCCGCCAGCTCGGCACCGATGCCGGCAGCGCCGGCCTTGCCCTCGGCCAGCGCGGTACCCATGTTGTACTTGACGAAGTCGTTGAGGTCGCCGATGGCGGTCATGGCGCCACGCTTGTCGATCGCCTGCTCCAGCTCGGGCGGCACCGAGACGTTCTCGACCACAAAGGCGGTGAATTCCAGACCATAGAGCTCGCGCATCACCACGTTCAGTGGCTCCAGCAGGGCCGCACCGAGCTCGCCGTAGCGCGTGGCCACGTCCAGCGCCGGCACCTTGGCCTTGGCCAGGGTCTCGCTGAACACGCTGACGATGCGCGAGCGCATCACGTCATTGAACTCGTCCAGGCGGAAATGGTGGTCGGTGCCCGCCACCTCCTTGAGGAACTTGACCGGATCGACGATCTTGAAGTCGTAGGTGCCGAAGGCGCGCACGCGCACCACGCCGAAGTCGGCGTCGC
>NZ_JAQVEJ010000110.1 GCF_028698005.1 Hydrogenophaga sp. | reverse complement strand
CCTCGGCCATGGTGGTGGCCGCCTACAGCGCGCTCTACTTCGACGACGACGCACTCTGGGCCGATGCCCTGGCCTGGCAGCGCGGCTACGACCTGACCCTGCTCATGGGCCTGGATGTGCCCTGGGTGCCGGATGGTCTGTTCCGCGACAGCCCCGAGATCCGCCAACGCACCGACGCGCTGCTGCGCCAGGCGCTGCAGACAGCCGGCCTGCCCTTCCTGACCATCTACGGCCAGGGCCAGGACCGCCTCCAGCAGGCCCTGCGGCCACTGGGCCGGCTGTTGGGGCGGCCACTGGCCGACGATCCGCCCGCGTGGGGCCTGGGCCGGGCAAGCTGGCACTGCGAGCGCTGCAGCGACCCGGGCTGCGAGCACCAGATGTTCACCCGCTTGCTGCCGCGCGCCGGCTGAACCCGGGGACTACTGCAGCCGCGACGGACCCTGCGGCTGCGCTGCCGCCTGCAGGAACACCTGCGCCGCGTCCACCGGGTCGAAGCGGTACTGGGTCCCGCAGAAATCGCAACTGACCTCCACCTGACCCTGCTCGGTCAGGATGGACGCCACTTCCTGTTCGCCCAGCGACCGCAGCATGCCGCTCACCCGCTCGCGCGAACAGGTGCAGGCAAAGCGCGGCCCCCGCCCGCCCGTCAGCGGCTCGAAGCGGCGCACGTCCTCTTCCCAGAACAGGCGACGCAGGATGGTCTCGACATCCAGCTTCAGCAGTTCCTCGCGCTGGAGACTGGCCGCCAGGGTCGCGATGCGGTTGTAGTCCTCGTTCTGGCCAAGCTGGTCTTCCTCCCGGCGCACGGCGCTCTCGCCCGACAGGTTGGCCTCGCCCTGCAGGGGAATGCGCTGGATCAGCAGCCCGGCCGCGACACGGTCATCGGCCTCCAGCACCAGCCTGGTGTCCAGCTGCTCGCTTTGCAACATGTAATGCTCGATCACGTCGCTGAGCTTTTCCAGTGACCGGCCGCGCCCGTCCACCAGTGGCACCACCCCCTGATAGGGCTGCTGCCCCGGCATGCGGTCCTTGGGGTCCAGCGTGATCGCGCACCGCCCCTGCCGGTTGACATTGACCATGTGCGACAGCAGTACGTCATCGGCCACCTCGCCCTGTACCTTGGCCGTGGCACGCACGCTCAGGTCGGGCTGCACTTCCGCCACCATGAGCTTGACCGGGCCGTCGCCCTGTATCTGCATCACCACCGCGCCGTTGAACTTGATGTTCGACTGCATCAGGCTGGTGGCCGCCACCATTTCGCCGAGCAGGCTGGTCACCGCCGCCGGGTAGCCCCCCGACTCCTGGCGCCGGCGCAGCATCTCCTGCCAGGCGTCGTCCAGACGCACGAGCATGCCGCGCACGGGCAGGCCTTCAAACATGAACTTGTGGAGTTCGGACACGATGACTTCCTGAAAACGAAAGGAACCAGATCGGGGTCATCCGATCTTTTTCAAGCGGGTGCGAAAGCGCCGGGCATTGTCGATGTAGTGCCGCGCGCTCCAGCGCAAACCTTCGATTTGCTCCGGTGTGAGCTGGCGCACCACCCTGGCCGGGCTGCCAATGATCATGGAGCCATCCGGAAACTCCTTGCCCTCGGTCACGAGCGCGCCGGCGCCCACGAGGCAGTTCCTGCCGATCTTCGCGCCATTGAGGACGATCGCGCCGATACCGATCAGCGACTCGTCGCCGATGGTGCAGCCGTGCAGCATCACCTGGTGACCCACGGTCACGTGGCGGCCGATGGTCAGCGGCATGTTCTCGTCGGCATGCAACACACTGCCGTCCTGAACGTTGCTGCCCTCGCCGATGGTGATGGTATCGGTGTCGCCGCGCACCGTCACCCCGAACCACACGCTGGCGTCCGCCTCCAGCGTCACATCACCCATCACCTGGGCGTTGTCGGCCACCCAGGCCGAATCGGCCACGCGCGGGGCCACGCCATCGAGCTCATAGATCGCCATGCTGTTCGTCTCCTGTGGTGACTGTCGCAAATCCGGAGATTGTAGGGATGGGCCGCCCTGCTGCCCTGCCGCACGCCGGAGACTGCCAAACCCAGCCAATACCCATGCATCGCCGCGTAAGACCTCGGTAATTCTGAATTGATAGCATCCACCCTTGGATTTTCAGGGCTTACAGCGGACTTACGATCATCACAAGACCAACCTGGAAACCAATATCTACATATGAGACATCATGGAACAGGATGTGATTGAACGGATTGCAGGCCATCCCAAATACCTCGAACTCAAGGCCACACGCTCACGCTTCGGCTGGATCTTGACCGTGCTGATGCTGACCGTCTACTACGGCTTCATCGTGCTCGTCGCGTTCGACAAGGAACTGCTCGCCCAGCGTCTGGGCGAAGGGGTCATGACCCTGGGCATGCCCATCGGACTGGGCGTGATCGTGTTCACCATCGTCATCACCGGCCTCTACGTGCGCCGCGCCAACAGCGAATTCGATGACCTGACCGAAGACATCAAGAAGGCGGCCTACCAATGAACTCCCTGCTTCGCTCCTGCGGCATCCTGCTGGCCCTGATGGCCGGCGCCGGTGCGGCGCTCGCGGCCGGCGCCGATCTCGGCCAGGCTGAAAAACAGGCCACCAACTGGACGGCCATCACCATGTTCGCCGTGTTCGTCGCCGGCACGCTGTGGATCACGAAATGGGCCGCCGCCAAGACGCGCAGCGCGGCCGATTTCTACACCGCCGGCGGCGGCATCACCGGCTTCCAGAACGGCCTGGCCATCGCGGGCGACTACATGTCGGCCGCCTCGTTCCTGGGCATCTCGGCGGCCGTGATGGCCTCGGGCTTCGATGGCCTGATCTACTCCATCGGCTTCCTGGTCGGCTGGCCGGTGGTCACCTTCCTGCTGGCCGAGCGGCTGCGCAACCTGGGCAAGTTCACCTTCGCCGACGTGGCCGCATTCCGCTTCGCGCAGACGCCGGTACGCATGTTCGCCGCCAGTGGCACGCTGGTGGTCGTGGCGTTCTACCTGATCGCGCAGATGGTCGGCGCGGGCCAGCTCATCAAACTGCTGTTCGGCCTCGACTACACGTATGCCGTGGTCATCGTCGGCGTGCTGATGATGGTCTATGTGCTGTTCGGCGGCATGACGGCCACCACCTGGGTGCAGATCATCAAGGCCATGCTGCTGCTGGCCGGCGCCTCGTTCATGGCCTTCATGGTGATGATGCACTTCAGCTTCAGCCCCGAGGCGATGTTCGCCCAGTCGGTGCACATCAAGACCGAACTGGCCGCCGCCGCGGGCAAGGGGCCGGAGGAAGCGGCCGCGCAGGGCTTCTCGATCATGGGGCCGGGCGGCTTCGTCAAGGACCCGATCAGCGCCATCAGCTTCGGCATGGCCCTGATGTTCGGCACCGCCGGCCTGCCGCACATCCTGATGCGCTTCTTCACCGTGCCCAACGCCAAGGAAGCGCGCAAGTCCGTGCTGTGGGCCACCACCTGGATCGGCTACTTCTACGTGCTGACCTTCATCATCGGCTTCGGTGCCATCACCTTCGTGCTGACCAACCCGGACTTCCTGGACAGCAAGGGCGGCCTGCTGGGCGGCGGCAACATGGCGGCCATCCACCTGGCCAACGCCGTGGGCGGCAACGTGTTCCTGGGCTTCATCTCGGCCGTGGCCTTCGCCACCATCCTGGCCGTGGTGGCCGGGCTCACGCTCTCGGGTGCATCGGCCGTCTCGCACGACCTCTACGCCACCGTCATCAAAAAGGGCAAGGCCGACAGCGCAGCCGAGTTGCGCGTCTCGCGCATCACCACGGTGTGCCTGGGCATCGTCGCGGTGGTGCTGGGCATCGCCTTCGAGAAGCAGAACATCGCCTTCATGGTCAGCCTGGCCTTCGCCATTGCGGCCTCGGCCAACTTCCCGGTGCTGCTGATGAGCGTGCTCTGGAAGGGCTGCACCACACGCGGTGCGGTGATCGGCGGCTTCCTGGGCCTGATCTCGTCGGTGGCTCTGACGGTGGTATCGCCCGCCGTGTGGGAAGCCACGCTGGGCAACCCCCAGGGCTCGGCCTGGTTCCCCTACACCAGCCCGGCACTGTTCTCGATGACCATCGGCTTCGTGGGCATCTGGCTGTTCTCGCTGCTCGACCACAGCGAGCGCGCCCGCCAGGACAAGGCCGGCTTCCTGGCCCAGCAGGTGCGCTCCGAAACGGGCATCGGGGCAGCAGGGGCCTCGGGCCATTGAGGCTGGCTCCCTGCGGCGCGGCGCAGGCACACAGGCCACACCCAGCGGGCCGGTCCGGGCGGCGCCTCGGCCGGCTCCTGTCGTGGCAGGACAGCAGCGGGAGACACCTACAATCGCGAGGGTGAGCGCCAGCGCCCCCTCTCCTTCGATACCCGCCCCCGCCTCGCTGCGCCAGCAGGCCCTGCACGTGCTGGGCATGGCCGACCCCGAGCGCAAAATGGCCCTGACCCATGCGCTGTGGACGGAGTTGACGGCCGTGTCCGCCCGTGGCGGGGATCTGTCTGCTGCCCTGGCCCCGCATGAAGCGCTGTCCTGTGATGAGCACAGACTGCCCGGGCGACCACCACGTCCGGAACTGGTCCCGCCAGCCCGCCTGGCCCAGCGCTCGCCGTACACGGCCGAAGGCCTGGCCTCGCTCGTGCACGCCATTGCCCACATCGAATTCAACGCGATCAACCTCGGGCTGGATGCCGTCTGGCGCTTTGCCGACATGCCGACCGACTTCTACCGAGACTGGCTGCGCGTGGCCGACGAGGAAGCGACCCACTTCGCCCTGCTGCTCGGCGAGCTGCGCGCTCTCGGCCACGACTACGGCGATTTTCCCGCGCACAACGGGCTGTGGGAGATGTGCATCAAGACCCGCCATGACATCGTGGCGCGCATGGCGCTGGTGCCCCGGACGCTGGAAGCCCGAGGCCTGGACGCCACACCTTTGATCCAGGCCCGCCTGCGCAAGGTGGGCTCTCCGGCCGCCCTGCGCACGGTGGCGGCGCTGGACATCATCCTGCGCGACGAAGTGGGCCACGTCGCCATCGGCAACCGCTGGTATGGCTGGCTGTGCCAGCGCCAGGGCCTGGACCCCCTGGCCCACTACCGCGTGCTGGCGCGCCGCCACGAAGCGCCCCGGCCTCGCCCACCATTCAACGTCGAAGCGCGCCAACAGGCCGGTTTCACGGCCGAAGAGCTCGACTATCTGCACGGCGCCGGCTGAAATCGGTCATCGCCGATAATCGGTGATGACCGCCACCGCCTCCTCGACCGACTTTCGTACCCTCGCCCTGTCCGAGGCCATGCTGGCCAACCTCCGGCAACTGGGTTACCTGGACATGACGCCGGTACAGGCGGCCACCCTGCCCAGTGCCTTGCTGGGCAAGGACATCATTGCCCAGGCCAAGACCGGCAGCGGCAAGACCGCCGCCTTCGCCCTCACCGTGCTGGCCAACCTGAATCCGCGGCGCTTCGCCGTCCAGGCACTGGTACTCTGTCCCACCCGCGAACTGGCCGACCAGGTCACCACGGAAATCCGCCGACTGGCGCGCGCCGAAGACAACATCAAGGTCGTCACCCTGTGCGGTGGTGTGCCGCTGCGCGGGCAGCTGGCCTCGCTGGCACATGGTGCCCACATCGTGGTCGGTACACCCGGCCGCATCATGGACCATCTGGAACGCCAGAGTCTGGTGCCCGATGCACTGAACACCCTCGTGCTCGATGAGGCCGACCGCATGCTCGACATGGGCTTCTTCGATGACATCGTGAAGGTGGCACGCCAATGCCCGACGGAACGCCAGACCCTGCTGTTCTCGGCCACCTACCCCGATGGCATCGCCAAACTGGCGACGCAGTTCATGCGCGCACCGATCACCGTGACGGTGCAAGCGCAGCACACCGGTGACCAGATCGAGCAGCGCTGGTACCAGGTGCAAGACGGCGAGCGCCTGCACGCGGTGGGTCGTCTGCTGGCCCACTTCCGCCCCGCCAGCACGCTGGCCTTCTGCAACACCAAGGCCCAGTGCCGCGACCTCGTGGGCGTGCTGCAGGCGCAGGGTTTGAGCGCGCTGGCCCTGTACGGTGAACTGGAACAGCGCGAGCGTGACCAGGTGCTGGTGCGTTTTGCCAACCGCAGTTGCTCCGTGCTCGTGGCCACCGACGTGGCTGCGCGCGGGCTCGACATCGCCAGTCTGGCGGCCGTGATCAACGTGGACGTGACGCCCGATGCCGAGCTGCACATCCACCGCATCGGCCGCACCGGCCGCGCCGGCGAACATGGCCTGGTGCTGAACCTGGCCAGCATGGACGAGATGGGCCATGTGGGCCGCATTGAGCAGTTGCAGGGCCGCGAATCCGACTGGCACGAGCTCGCGGCACTCTCACCCGCGGACCAAGGCCCGCTGGTGCCACCCATGATGACACTGCACATCCAGGGCGGTCGCAAGGAAAAGATCCGCCCCGGCGACGTGCTGGGTGCGCTGACCGCCGACCTGGGCTACACGCGCGAACAGGTGGGCAAGATCAACGTGAACGACTGGTCCACCTATGTCGCCGTGGACCGGGACATTGCCCGGCAGGCCGCCAGCCGGCTCAACGCCGGGCGCATCAAGGGCAAGAGCGTCAAGGTCCGCGTGCTCGACCATTGAGCGCGACGACCTGGCCGTACCTCAGCCCCTCGGGTGGTGCTGGGCCACGATGGTCTTGAGGCGCTCGCGCGCCACGTGCGTGTAGATCGTGGTGGTGGAAATGTCGGCATGGCCCAGCAGCATCTGCACGGCACGCAGGTCGGCGCCATGGTTGAGCAAGTGGGTGGCAAAGGCGTGGCGCAAGGTGTGGGGCGACAGCGGCGCCGTGATGCCGGCCTGCGCCGCGTAGCGTTTGACGATCTGCCAGAACATCACCCGGCTCATGGCCCGGCCTGGCTTGGGGCCGCGCGAGCTCACGAACAAATCCTGCGTCTGTCGTCCAGCCAGGATGGCCGGCCGGGCCTCGCGCAGGTAGGCCTGCAGCCAGCGCGCCGCCTCGGCGCCGAAAGGCACCAGACGCTCCTTGTCACCCTTGCCCGTGATGCGCAGCACATGCTCGGCCAGACCGACATGGAACACCTTGAGCCCGACCAGCTCGCTCACCCGCAGGCCGCTGGCGTACATCAGCTCCAGCATGGCGCGGTCGCGCAGACCCAGCGGATCGGCCACGTCTGGCGCCGCCAACAGGGCCTCGACCTGTGCCTCCGACATGGTCTTGGGCACGCGCAAGGGTTGCCGTGCCGCCAGCAGCCGCAAGGTCGGATCGGCATCGATGAGCCGCTCGCGCAGCGCCCAGCGGAAATAGCGCCGGAACACCGTCAGACGCCGGTTGGCGGTCGTCGCGCGCGTCTGCGCGTGCCGATGGGCAAAGTAGCCGTTGAGTTCAGCCTCACCGACATCGGGCAGCGCCTGGCCGCGGCCAGCCAGCCAGGCGACCAGCCCGCTCAGGTCCCGCCGGTAGGCATCGAGGGTGTTGCGCGACAGCCCTTCTTCCAGCCAAAGGCCGTCGATGAAGGCGGACACACTCGCCTCGCTGCGCGAGCGCGCCGCCTCGTCATTCATGCAAACAACTCAAT
Organism: Hydrogenophaga sp.; assembly: GCF_028698005.1. Lineage (GTDB taxonomy): Bacteria > Pseudomonadota > Gammaproteobacteria > Burkholderiales > Burkholderiaceae_C > Hydrogenophaga. The sequence goes on along the minus strand of NZ_JAQVEJ010000110.1, from coordinate 2,427 downwards.
TCAAGGACAGCTTCTGCTTGGCCACGACTTCCTTGTAGACCTCGTACTCGGCCTTGATCTGGGCGGCGAACTCCTGAGGCGAGTTGCCGACGATCAGGGAACCCGTATCCTCGATGCGCTTGCGCACGGCCGGATCGGCCAGCGCCTGCCTGGAGGCATTGTAGAGTTTGTCCACCACCTCCTTGGACAGCCCCTTGGGGCCGATCAGGCCGTAATAAGCCATGCGGTTGACCGGCTCCAGCCCCACCTCCTTGAAGGTCGGCACGTCAGGCAGCACGGCCAGGCGCTGCGGCGCCGCCACGGCCAGCGCCACCAGGCGGCCGGACTTGATGTGCGGCAGCGCCGAGGGCAGATTGTCGAAGATGATGGGCACCTGCCCACCGACAGTGTCGTTCAGGGCCGGGCCCGCACCGCGGTAGGGAATGTGCGTCACGAAGGTGTTGGTCAGGCTCTTGAACAGCTCGAACTGCAGGTGGCCGATCCCGCCGGTGCCCGAGCTCGCATAGCTGTACTTTCCGGGCTGGCGCTTGATCTCCTCCAGAAAGCCCTTGATGTCCTTGGCCGGAAAGCTCGGATGCACCGCGATCACGTTGGGGGTGGCCGCAATATTGGTGATCGGTGTGAAATCGGTCAGCGTGTTGTACGGAATCTTGGTGTTGATGGCCGGGTTGGCCGCCGTCGTCGACACCGTGGCCACACCGACGACATAGCCATCGGGCGCCGCGCGCGCCAGCTCGGTCGCGCCGATCACGCCGCCGCCACCAGCCTTGTTCTCGACCACCACGCTCTGCCCCAGCGTCCGGCCCAGCGGCTCCGACATCACCCGCGCGATGATGTCGGTCGTCCCGCCAGGGGCAAACGGCACCTGCAGCCGGATCGGCTTGGTCGGGTAGCCCTGGGCAGCGGCAGTGCCGGCCAGCATCAGCGACGCGGCGGCCACGCCGAGAAGGTAACGACGAGAAAGCATAGCGGGTTCTCCTTGTGAGCGAACGGAGTTGACGGGCAGGACACGCCCAGCCATCGCAACCAGTACGGTTGGTACCGCCGGCCGATGGCTGGCCTCTTCCAACTCTAACGCCCGCATCGCTTTTCGACCATGGGGAACACGACATCAGTGAAAACCCCGCCCAGGCCCGGCCTCGGCTATGCTCCGCCGGTGACCTATCTGCCCCTGTTGCTGCCGGACTTTCTGCTGATCCTCGCCGGCCACCTGCTGTGCCGCTTCACGGCCCTGGACCGCCGCATCTGGGAACCGACCGAGAACCTGGTTTACTACTGCCTGTTTCCGGTCCTGTTGTTCCACTCGATCATCCGCAGCCCCATCGATCTGGGCGCCGCCTCCAGTCTCGCCACCGCAGGCCTGCTGCTGGCCACCGGAGGGATCGCGATGGCCTATTCGCTGCCCCGCTGGCCCTGGATCGGCCGCCGGATCGACCGCCGCCTGCATGCGGCCAGCGCCCAGATCGGCTTCCGCTTCAACTCCTTCATCGCTCTGGCCCTGGCCAGCAGGCTGGCAGGAGCCGACGGCCTGCTGAACATCGCCGTGCTGATCGGCCTGTGCGTGCCGCTGCTCAATGTCGGCGCCGTCTGGCCGATGGCCCGGCATGCGAACAAAGGCTTCGTGCGCGAGCTGGCTCGCAATCCGCTCATCATCGCCACCGTCAGCGGGCTGGCAGCCAACCTGCTGGGGCTGGGCATCCCGGCCTGGCTGCAGCCCAGCGTCGAGCGCGCGGGCCAGTCGTCACTGGCGCTGGGTCTGATGGCGGCCGGCGCCGGCATGCGATTTGGATCGCTGGCCCAGGCCAGGCAACTGGCCGTCCAGGTGCTGGCGGTCAAACACCTGGGCATGCCCATCCTGGCCGCGGGGCTGGCCCATGCCCTTGGTCTGGGCCAGCCCCAGGCCACCGCCCTGCTCCTGTTCTCGGCCATCCCCACCTCGTCGAGCTGCTACGTGCTGGCCGCGCGCATGGGCTACGACGGCAGCTACGTGGCCGGCCTGGTCACCCTGTCGACGGTCCTGGGGCTGGTCAGCATCCCGCTGGCGCTGCAGATCCTTGTGCCATGACAACACACGCCGCCGCGAAGCGGTTTGAAACCTGTCGGAGCGCTAGAATCGACATCTTGCCTCCTACCGGGCTTAAGCCTTTTGTATGCCCGCCTCCGTATGAAAATCGCCATTGCCGGCACAGGCTACGTGGGCCTGTCCAATGCCATTTTGCTGTCCCAGCACCATGAAGTGGTGGCGCTGGATATCGTGCAGGCCAAAGTTGACCTCATCAACCGCCGCCAAAGCCCGATCGAAGACACCGAAATCGAGCACTTTCTCAGCAGCAAGCCTCTGAACCTGCGCGCCACCACCGATCGGCACGACGCCTATGAGGGTGCCGACTTCGTCATCATCGCCACACCCACCGATTACGACGCCGA
>NZ_JAQVEJ010000109.1 GCF_028698005.1 Hydrogenophaga sp. | reverse complement strand
CCTTCCCGGCGACCTTCATCACCACGCTGGCATGCCTGGCGCTGCTGGGCACCATCGGCGGCAGCCTCGCCGGCGCGATGGCCGATGCCGAGGCCCGCGAAGCCTCGCTGATCACCTTCCTGGCGGCCGCCGCCAACATCACCCTGCTGGGCATAGGCGGTGCGTTCTGGGGTCTGGTGATCGGGCTGGTGGCCTACGCGGTGCTGAATGGCCGGCTGCCGCAGCGGGAGTCGAGATCCCTTATGGCGCCGACGCCGGTCAACGAGGAGGCGAGTTGATGTCAGCCCCTTCCTCCACACAGACCCGTCACGACAAGCACGGCCGTTATCCCGTGGCCACGACGGTTGAGGATTTCCAGCGCAACCTGGCTGCGGTTCAGGCGCGCATCGAGGCCGTCTGTCGGCGCGTCGGCCGCGATTCCGCAACGGTACGTTTGCTGCCGGTCAGCAAGACCAAACCCGAGGCAAGCCTGCGCATGGCCCATGCGGCGGGTTGCCGGATGCTGGGCGAGAACAAGGTGCAGGAGGCTTACCGCAAATGGGAAGCCATGCAGGATCTGACCGACCTGCGCTGGTCGGTTATTGGCCATCTGCAAACCAACAAGGCCAAGCAGGTGGCGCGCTTCGCCGCCGAGTTCCAGGCGCTGGACAGCCTGCGCGTGGCCGAGGCGCTGGACCGCCGTCTGCAAGTTGAAGGGCGCTCGCTGGATGTTTTTGTGCAGGTCAACACCTCTGGTGAGGCCAGCAAGTACGGCCTGGCTCCCGAAGACATGCCGGCCTTCATCCAGAAACTGCCTGCGTTCACGGCACTGCGCGTGCGTGGGCTGATGACGCTGGCGCTGTTCTCCAGCGAGGCCGGACGGGTGCGCCAGTGTTTCGTGCTGCTGCGAACCTTGCGCGACCGGCTGCGGCAGAGCGCGCCTGCCGGTATCGGGCTGGACGAATTGTCAATGGGCATGTCCGGCGATTTCGAGATCGCCATCCAGGAAGGCGCCACGGTGGTGCGTGTCGGCCAGGCCATCTTCGGCGCTCGCCCCCTGCCGGACAGCCATTACTGGCCCGGTGAATCCAGCACAGAGGAGTCACGAACATGAAAACCGCCATTGCCATTCGCCATCTGGACTTTGAAGACCTCGGCACACTGGGGCCGCTGCTCGCGGCACGCGGTTATACCGTGCGCTATCTGGATGCCGCCACCGATGACTTGCGCACAGAGGATGCGGCAGCGGCCGATCTGCTGGTGGTGCTGGGCGGTCCCATCGGCGCCTTTGATGACGGTATCTACCCGTTCATCCGCGACGAACTGGCGGTGATTGTTCAGCGGCTGGAAAACCGGCGCCCGCTGCTGGGCATCTGCCTGGGCGCGCAACTGATCGCCCGCGCGCTTGGTGCGAGTGTGACCAGCATGGGCATCAAGGAAATCGGCTTCGCGCCACTGACGCTAACCTCGGAGGGCGAGGCGTCACCGCTGGCGGCACTGGGCAAGGTCCCGGTGTTGCACTGGCATGGCGACCGCTTCGACATTCCCGCCGGGGCAACGCCGCTTGCGGGAACACAAACCTGCGCCAACCAGGCCTTCAGCCTTGGCCATCATGTGCTGGCACTGCAATGCCATCTGGAGGCAGACCCGCGTCGGATCGAGCGCTGGCTGGTCGGCCATGCCTGCGAACTGGCCCAGGCCGGCATCGACCCACGCGCATTGCGCACCGAAGCACAAGCCCTGCGATCCGATTTGCCGCTGGTGGCACGGGCGGCGTTTACCGCCTGGCTGGACGGGATCGAAGCAGGCTCGTCAAGGGGGGCGTCATGACCTTTACGGCATCTCGGCCACTATCGCTGGATGTGGTTTCGGTGCAGTCGCAAGTAGTGTATGGCAGGGTGGGCAATAACGTCGCGGTCCCGGCCCTGGAGGCGCTGGCGTTGTCGGTGGCCGCTGTTCCCACCGTGGTTTTCAGCAACACACCGCACTACCCGTCGCTACACGGCGGCGCACTGCCTATCGAATGGTTCGATGGCTATCTGCAGGATCTTTCGGCGCGCGGGGCTCTGCATGCTCTGCGCGCCATCCTGGTCGGCTATCTGGGCAACCCGCAACAGGCTGACGCCGTGGCCCGTTGGGCGCGGGCTCAGCTGAATGAGCGTACAGACCTGCGCATCGTGATCGACCCGGTGATGGGCGATCACGACCACGGCGTCTATGTCGATGCCCGTCTGGTCGATGCCTACCGCCGGGACTTGTTGCCACTGGCCGACGGTTTGACACCTAATGGTTTTGAACTGGCGCACCTGACCGGCCTTCCTGTGGACGATGTCGAAACCGTGGTCGCCGCCGCCCACACCTTGCTGACGGGGCGTACCCAATGGGTCGCAGTGACCAGTGCCGCGCCCGATACCTGGGCGATGGGCGAAATGCAGGTGGTGCTCGTCACCCGCAGGCGGGCCGAGGTCATCATCCATCCGCGCATCGACGCCGCACCGAAGGGCACCGGCGACCTGTTTTGCGCCACCTTGACCGGGCATTGGCTCAATGGCGCTGGCCTGCCGGAGGCCGCCGCCCAGGCGTGCCGTCAGGTCGTGCGGGCGCTGCGCCAAACAAAAAAGGCGCAATGCGCGGAGCTGTTGATGCCAATGACGAGCAGTCACGAACCACAGATGCGTGAATGCATACGCCAATTTACATACCAAATCGGATTTGAGGATTTTTCATGCAACCCGCAATTTCCCACCTGATGCGGGCCTATGCCCGTCAGCCTGTTTCCTTCGTGCGGGGCAGCGGCGCACGGCTTTGGGATGAACAAGAAGTGGAGTACCTGGACGCCATCGCCGGTGTCGCAGTCACCAGTTTGGGTCACGCTCACCCGGAGATTGCCGCCGTCATCGCCGAACAGGTCGGGATGCTGCTGCACACCTCCAACATCTTCCGCATCGACTGGCAGGAACGGCTGGGCCAGCGCCTGTGCGCGCTGGCGAGTATGGAAAAAGCGTTCTTCTGCAATTCCGGCGCGGAGGCCAACGAAACCGCCCTCAAGCTGGCAAGACTGCAAGGTCATCGCAAACAGGTGGCAGAGCCGAAGATTCTGGTGTTTGAAAACGGCTTTCATGGCCGCACCATCGCGACGCTCTCTGCCACGGGCAATCCGGCGAAACAGTGCGGCTTCGAGCCGCTGCTGCCCGGCTTCCTGCGCGTGCCCTACAACGACATCGAGGCGGTTCGCCAGGCGGCCGAGCAGTCACGCGACATCGTGGCGGTGCTGATCGAGCCGGTACAGGGCGAAGGCGGCATCCGGGTTGCCAGCACCGACTACCTGCGCGAACTGCGGGCACTGTGCGACCAGTATGGCTGGCTGCTGATGCTCGACGAGATCCAGGCCGGCCTGGGCCGTACCGGCGCCTGGTTCGGTTACCAGCATGCAGGCATCACGCCCGACGTGATGACGCTGGCGAAGGCGCTGGGCAACGGCGTTCCCATCGGCGCCTGCCTGGCGCGCGGTGCGGCCGCCGAGCTGTTCTCGCCCGGTCAGCACGGCTCTACCTTCGGCGGCAATCCGCTGGCCTGCCGGGTGGCCTGCACCGTGCTCGACATCATGGGCCGCGAAAAGCTGCCGGAGCGCGCCGCCGTGCTGGGCGCTCGCTTGCTGGCGGGATTGCAGCGGGCACTGGGCGATCACCCGAAAGTCACCGCCATTCGCGGCCAGGGGTTGATGGCGGGGATTGAGCTGGACAGGAACTGCAAAGAACTGGTCGGACGGGCACTGGAGGAGCAGCGCCTGCTCATCACCGTGACCCGCGACACCGTCATCCGGTTACTGCCGCCGCTGATTTGCGATGAGATGCAGATCGACGACATCGTGGTGCGTGTCGCTCGCTTGCTGTCGTCAAGCGTGGTGAATGGTGCGGCAACGGCTGAATCGGCTGCGCAGATGGAGCCGGCGGCATGATGCAGAAGCCGATCTGCGACCAACCCGACCTTGATGGCTTCTTCGGCCGCTTCGGCGGGAGCTTCATCAGCGAAACGCTGGCGCAGGCGGTTGAGGAACTGCACGCGGCCTACCGGCGCTACCGTGACGACCCCGCCTTCACCGCCGAGTTTGAGGGAGAACTGGCCGATTACGTCGGCCGCCCCTCGCCGGTGTACTACGCCCGGCGTCTCAGTGAGGAAACAGGCGGCGCACGTATTTTCCTAAAGCGCGAAGACCTCAACCACACCGGCGCGCACAAGATCAACAATGTGATCGGCCAGGCCATGCTGGCGCGGCGCATGGGCAAGCGGCGCATCATTGCCGAGACCGGTGCGGGCCAGCACGGTGTGGCTACCGCGACGATCTGCGCTCGCTACGGCCTGGAGTGCGTGATCTACATGGGCAGCGAGGACATCGAGCGACAGCGCCCCAACGTCCAGCGCATGGCGCTTCTGGGCGCCACGGTGGTGCCGGTGACCGCCGGCTCGCGCACCCTGAAGGACGCCATGAACGACGCGATCCGCGATTGGGTCACCAACGTCGATAACACCTTCTATCTGATCGGCTCGGTGGCCGGCATGCACCCGTATCCGTCGATGGTGCGGGACTTCCAAAGCGTGATTGGCAAGGAGTGCCTGACCCAGATGCCGGTACTGTTCAAGCGCCTGGGCATGGCGAAGCAGCACCCCGACGCGGTGATCGCCTGCGTCGGTGGCGGCAGCAATGCCATCGGCATCTTCCACCCGTACATCGAACACCAAGGCGTGCGCCTGATCGGTGTCGAGGCGGCAGGGCTGGGGCTGGACACGGGCCGGCATGCCGCGTCGATTCAGCGCGGCAGTCCCGGCGTGCTGCACGGCAACCGCTCGCTCATCCTTCAGGACGACAACGGGCAGGTGCTGGAAACCCACAGCATCAGCGCCGGCCTGGATTACCCCGGGGTCGGGCCGGAGCACGCCTGGCTGCACGAGAACGGCCGCGCCGAGTACGTCGGCGCTACCGACGACGAGGCGCTGAGCGCTTTCCATCGGCTCAGCCGTGTGGAGGGCATCATTCCCGCGCTGGAGGCTAGCCACGCCGTCGCCCACGCGCTCAAGTTGGCGGCCTCCCTGCCCAGGGAACAGGCCATTCTGGTCAACCTGTCCGGCCGGGGCGACAAGGATATGGAGACGGTGATGGCCCAGCCTGACACTGGAGGCCAGCCATGAGCCGGCTCGATACAACCTTTCTGCACCTGCGGCAGCAGGGGCGCAAGGCGCTGATCCCCTATGTCACCGCCGGCCACCCCAGCGTGGACATTACCCCGGCACTGATGCACGTCCTGGTCGAAGCCGGAGCCGATGTCATCGAACTGGGCGTGCCGTTTTCCGACCCGTCGGCCGATGGCCCGACCATCCAGGCCGCCAGCGAATACGCCCTGCGCCAGGGCATCGGCCTGCAGCAGGTACTCGACCAAGTGCGGCGCTTCCGCGAGTCGGACACCGACACGCCGGTGGTGCTGATGGGCTACGCCAACCCCATCGAACGCTACGACCTGCTGCGCCAGCCGGGCGCCTTCGCGGCGGAAGCTGCCGGCGCTGGCGTAGACGGCGTGCTGGTGGTCGATTACCCGCCGGAGGTTTCCGGCGACCTCGCCGCACAACTGCGTCGCCACGGCATCGACCTGATCTTCCTGCTGGCGCCGACCTCCACCGAACGGCGCATCCGGCAAGTCGCCGAACGTGCCGGCGGCTATGTCTACTGCGTCTCCGTCAAGGGCGTCACCGGTACCACGGCGTTGGACATTGCTCAGGTGCGCGACACGCTGGCGCGCATCCGCCAGCACGTGCGCATTCCCGTCGGCGTCGGGTTCGGCATCCGCGATGCCGGCACGGCCAGGGAAATCGCCCAGGTGGCCGATGCCGTCGTGATTGGCTCCTGGCTCATCGAAAGCCTGGCCGGCAAGCCGGCGGCCGAGGCGCTGGCGGCGGCCAGCGACCTGATCCGCGATGTGCGCCGGCAACTGGACAGGGATGCACCCGCGCAGGATCAAGCCTTCAAACCGGAATATTCCAAGCCACAGGACGAATCCCATGTATGACACCTCTCTCACCCTCACCGATTTCGACCCCGAGCTGGCAGAAGCCGTCCTGCACGAAGAACGCCGCCAGGAAGATCACGTTGAGCTGATCGCCTCCGAGAACTACGCCAGCCCGCTGGTGATGGCCATCCAGAACTCGGTGCTCACCAACAAGTACGCCGAAGGCTACCCTGGCAAGCGCTACTACAGCGGCTGCGAGCATGTGGACGTGGCCGAGCGCCTGGCCATCGAGCGGGTCAAGGCGCTGTTCGACTGCGACTACGCCAACGTCCAGCCCCATGCCGGCGCCCAGGCCAACGCGGCGGTGTTCCTGGCGCTGACCAACCCCGGCGACACCGTGATGGGCATGAACCTGGCCCAGGGCGGCCACCTGACCCACGGCAATCCGTCCAACTTCTCCGGCCGCCACTACAAGATCGTGCCCTACGGGCTCGACTCCGAGACGGGACTGATTGACTACGACGAGATGGAGCGCATCGCGCTGGAAACCCGGCCCAAGATGCTGATCGGCGGCTTCTCCGCCTATTCGCGTCACAAGGACTGGGCGCGCATGCGCGCCATCGCCGACAAGGTGGGCGCCATCTTTTGGGTGGACATGGCCCACGTCGCCGGGCTTGTGGCGGCGGGTGAATACCCGAACCCGCTGCCCCACGCCCATGTGGTGACCAGCACCACCCACAAGACCCTGCGCGGCCCGCGCGGCGGCATCATCCTGGCCAAGGGGCAAGGTGAGGACTTTTACAAGAAGCTCAATTCCGCCGTGTTCCCCGGCATCCAAGGCGGTCCGCTGATGCACGTTATTGCCGCCAAGGCGGTGGCGTTCAAGGAAGCACTGCGCCCTGAGTTCAAGACCTACCAGCGCCAGGTGGTGACCAACGCCCGCGCGATGGCCGCCGTGCTCCAGCGGCGCGGTTACAACATCGTCTCCGGCGGCACCGACAATCATCTGATGCTGATCGACCTGTCTGCCCGGCCCTATACCGGCAAGGAGGCGGACGCCGCATTGAGCGACGCCTACATCACGGCGAACAAGAACTCGGTGCCCAACGACCCGCGCTCGCCCTTCGTGACCTCGGGGCTGCGCATCGGCACGCCGGCCGTGACCACACGCGGCTTCGGCGTGGCCGAGTGCGAGCAACTGGCGGGTTGGCTGTGCGACGTGCTGGATGAGCTTGAAACCGGTGGCGGCGCGCTGACGGTGCGTGATCGGGTGCGCGATCAGGTGGTGGACTTGTGCCGCCGCCATCCTGTGTACCGGAAGCGGTCAACCCAGATAGAGCACTATTTCTGGGACGATCAACAGAAGTCATAACTCTCGAATTTGGGAACTGGTGGCGCGCATCAATCACAGTTGCGGCGGATGCCAAAAAAATCGGCCGCCCGAAGGCGGCCTGGAGATTAGGCGGCAAGCCGCCTAGCAAGTTCGACCTCGATGCTGTCCCCATCCTGGTTCAGCACATCGAGGCCGGTTTCCGGCATGTCACCCGATGTGGACTGGGCGACGGCGATCTTCTTGGCCATGAGGCTAAGGCACGCCGTCTGGGCCGTGTCCGCATAGCCGAGGAAGATTACGTCCACCGGCAGCGATTGGCCGATGCGCCATGAGCGCCTGGCCGCCTGCTGCAGGGTGTAGACGTTGTAACCGGTCTGCATGAAGACGATGGTGGGAAAGTCCAGAAGATCGAGGCCTGTCTTCACCAACTCAGGGTTGGTGACCAGCACATCGATTCCCCGTTCCACCTGCTCCATGATCCAGTCCTCCCGACGGGAGGTGTCCACGGAGGCCTTCAGAACCCCGACCTTCAGCCCAGCCTGCTCCAGCAGCGACTTGAGCCTGCCCGAAGTGTCCCGCATGCCGGTGTAGACCGTGTAGGCCAATACACGGCGGCCGCGGGCCTTCTCCCTGCGGCACAGGTCGATGAGGGCCTGTTCCTTGGGGCCGGGCTCACTCTCGTCGTACACCGAGCCGGTGAAGGCGAGAAGCGACCGCGTGCGCGGATGCTTCACGACCTCCTCCCGGAAGCAGGTGTCCGGCCAGGCGAGGAGCGTGTTGAGCACGACACCAAGCAGACTGTTGTCGCCCTTGCGCAGCGCCTCCTTGAGCTCTGCGGTTAGGGTCGATGACAACTGCCCGTAGAGCTCGGCCTGTTCAGGTCCCATGGCCACGTCCACGTAGCGCTCCTCGTACGGCGGCAGCACGTCCGCCCCGATATCCTTGAGCTTGAGGAAGGCCGTGAAGGGCAGCACGTAGCGGGCAATTCCCCGTGGGCCGAAGCCAGGAGCCTTGACCGTGCGTACTGTCACCTGCTTGCCGCGGGATGTGCGGTGAGCATCGCCCTCGGACTCCTTGTAGATGTCCTTCAGCACGCCATGCTGGCGCATGAAGGCCATGGCCGCAGAACCGAGACTGCCCCTTCCGTTGGCCTGGAATCCGTCCTCAACCATCCGCTGAGGCATGATCCGCCACAGCAGGAAGAAGAGGTCGTCGGCGTAGCCACCCATCAGCGTGCCGGTCAATAGCAGGACCTTGCGCACATGATTGGCAAGCACACCCATGGCCTGTCCCTGGGCCGATCCCTCGTTCTTGAACTCGTGGCCTTCGTCCACGATCAGCAGGTCGAAGAAGTTCTGCGGCAGATACCGCTTGATGAACTCCGTGGGTTGATAGCCGCCTTGCCCGAAGCCGAATTCGAGGGTTGCCAGCCTGCGCTCGATGCGAGCCGCCTGACGATCCGCGAACACCAGCTCACCGTTGCCATCCATGAGGTTGACGAACTCGTAGACATTGTCGGAGAGCATCTCCTCGAGCGCCTCTTCGCCAAACATGGACAGCAGCCGATCCGCAGACTTCGGTCCGATGGTCGGGATCTGAAGCAGGGCCCGGTGCACCAGGTCGCGCTGGCTTTTCGGTCTCCCAGGTCGGATCAACGTCCACAGCGCTGTCCCGCATTCGGGACAGTTGCGGCGCGTGTCGTCGGGGAAAACAGCCGGTGACAGCGGGTTCCCGTCACCATCCACCAGCACGTGGCCACAGTCGGGACATGAGGCGACCTCCAGCGTCCTGACGAAGGAGGGCGACCGCTCGTTCCCGGTCTCAGTGAACTGCCGGATATGCCGCTTTCTTACAGCCACGGCCGGCTTCCAGTGAAACCCCATGCGCATGCGCACCCGGCCTAGCACGAAGAACTCCGGCTCGTCGGTCGATGGCATGCCGGCCATCTCCCGCATGGTGATGAGCTTGCGCAGGGTGTCCGGGCCATTGAGCACCCACACCCGGGCCCCCGGAATGGTCTCCCTGATTTCGCGCCGCCACTTGTAGACCAGGTGTGGTGGCGAGATGACCAGGAAGCGCCTGGCGCCCTCGGCGTGCATGACGGCCGCGGTGCTGATGGCCATCATGGTCTTGCCGGTGCCCATCTCCGCGTTGATGACCGCGGCAGGCTCGCCGGCGTCCACCAGCAGCCGGGTGACCGCCTGCACCACCTCCCGTTGGGCGTCGAACGGATTGCGTGCCAAGCCATCCATGACCATGTCCCGATAGGGATCCGCCCGGCCGTCGTAGACGGGCGGATTCTGCCGGGCGACCGCATCCAGCAACCCATCGCCGAAATCCTCGACAAACTGCGACAGTGAAATAACGTTTGAGCTTTCCATATGAACCTCCGGTAGAGTTGAAGTGAAACCACCGAAGGCACGTCTCCCCACCGGGGAGAGATGCCCCGGTGGGGAAGATGACGCGTAAGTTAATGAGATCCGCAGAGCCGTTGCATGGCGTTGCGGGCCTCGGAAATAGTCTCGTCGGCCAGCTCGAAAGCCGTCTCGGTGAAATACTCCTCGCCCGAGTCGGATTCGATGCCCCAGAGGCTGGTGTTGCCGAGTTCAATGCCGGAGCGCTTGGCTACGACCTCGATGCCGACATACCACCAACCATGTCCATAATCACAGGCGCGGTCGTAGTCCTGCCTGGCGTATTCCGGG
>NZ_JAQVEJ010000108.1 GCF_028698005.1 Hydrogenophaga sp. | reverse complement strand
GGGCTCATCGGGCGTGCTGCGGATGAAGCCCCCGGCCTCGGCGAAGTTGGTGGTGAGCAGGCCGCTGCGCGAACGCCGCCACTCACCGATGCCGCGCAGCATCCGGACCAGGCCGGCCGGCGACAGTCCGAACAGCTCGGTCGCTTTCGGCACCTCGACCACCATCACCACGTCGGGATGGTCGTGCAGGTTGGCCCCCACGCCCGGCAGGTCGCGCGTCACGGCGATGCCCAGGCCGCGCAGGTGCCCGGCCGGGCCGATGCCCGAAAGCATGAGCAGCTGCGGTGAACCGAAGGCGCCGGCGCTGAGCACCACCTCGCCGCCCGAGCGCAGCGTCAGCGTCTTCAGCGGCCCGCGCCCGCCGTCCGGCCGGAGCTCGATGCCCGTGGCGCGCACCTGCCCGTCCACCACGTCGGTCAGCACCCTCGTGGTCAGGGTGCCGGTGAACACCTGCAGGTTGGGCCGGTCCAGATGCGGCGTGACATAGGCCTTGGCCGCGCTGAAGCGCTCGCCGTTGCGGTGCGTGACCTGGTAGACACCGATGCCCTCCTGCTGCGGGCCGTTGAAGTCGGCGTTGACCGGGTAACCGGCCTGCCGGCCCGCCTCGATGAAGTGCGCCAGAAACGGGTTGGGGCTGCGCAGGTCCATCACGTTCAGCGGCCCGCCCTGTCCGTGCCAGTCGTCGGCGCCGCGCTCGTTGTGCTCGGCGCGCCTGAAATACGGCAGCACCTCGGCGAAAGACCAGCCCGGGTTGCCCTGTGCGGCCCAGTCGTCGTAGTCGCGCGGGTGGCCCCGGGTGTAGATCATCGCGTTGACGGAGCTGGAGCCGCCCAGCACCTTGCCGCGCGGCTGGTAGCCCCGCCGCCCCGCCAGACCCGGCTGCGGCACCGTCTGGTAGCCCCAGTTGAAATGCCCGGTTTTGGCCAGTACCGCCAGGCCGGCCGGACAGTGGATCAGCACGCTGCGATCGGCCGGCCCGGCCTCGACCAGCGCCACGCGGTGGCCCGGGTCCTCGCTCAGGCGGCCGGCCAGCACACAGCCGGCGGAGCCGCCGCCCACGATGATGGTGTCGAACATGGCTGCTGTCTCCTGCATCGGGCATGATGCCCGGTCGGTGCGCGACAATCGGTCGCCAAGTTAGCACACCTGTTTTCTTTTTCCTTTCATCGACTTGCAGGAGTTACCCTCATGAGCAGCATCCAGACCGTCGGCATCGTTGGCGCCGGCACCATGGGCAACGGCATTGCGCAGGCCTGCGCGGTCAGCGGCATCCGCGTCGTCATGGTCGACATCGCCCAGGCGGCGGTGGACAAGGGCCTGGCCACCATCGCCGGCAGCCTCGACCGCCTGATCAAGAAGGACAAGCTGGACGCCGAGGGCAAGGCCCGGGCCCTGTCTCTGATCCAGGGCAGCACGCAGTACGAGGACCTCAAGGGCGCGCAACTGGTGATCGAGGCCGCCACCGAGAACGAAGCGCTCAAGGTCAAGATCCTGCAGCAGCTCGACGGCCTGCTGGCGCCCGAGGTGATCGTGGCGACCAACACCAGCTCGATCAGCATCACCAAGCTGGCCGCCACCACCCAGCGCGCCGACCGGTTCATCGGCATGCACTTTTTCAACCCGGTGCCCATGATGGCGCTGGTGGAGATCATCCGCGGCCTGCAGACCAGCGACGCCACCCATGACACGGTCAAGGCCCTGGCCGAAACCCTGGGCAAGACGCCGATCACGGTGAAGAATTCCCCCGGCTTCGTGGTCAACCGCATCCTGGTGCCGATGATCAACGAGGCCTTCTTCGTGCTGGCCGAAGGGCTGGCCACGCCGGAGGAAATCGACGAGGGGATGAAGCTGGGCTGCAACCACCCGATCGGCCCGCTGGCGCTGGCCGACATGGTGGGGCTGGACGTGTGCCTGGCGGTGATGAACGTGTACTTCGAGGAGTTCAACGACTCCAAGTACCGCCCCTGCCCGCTGCTCAAGGAAATGGTGGCGGCCGGCTGGCTGGGCCGCAAGACCGGCCGCGGCGTCTACACCTACTGAGGCCACAAGCCGCCGGGCCGGCCAGGTCCCTGATCAAGGCTTAAGATTCCCCCGATGCCGGCCCGCATGGTGTGCCGGCCCTGGGGGAACTCATGAGCACTTTCGATTTTGACCTGTTCGTCATCGGCGGCGGCAGCGGCGGTGTGCGTGCCGCCCGCATGGCCGCGCAACGCGGCGCCCGCGTGGCCCTGGCCGAAACCCTGGGCGAGGAAGGCCTGGGCGGCACCTGCGTCAACGTCGGCTGCATCCCGAAGAAGCTGTACAGCTACGCCGCGCACTACCACGCGGCCTTCAGCGAGGCGGCCGGTTATGGCTGGGAACTGGCCAGCCCCCCGCGGCTGGACTGGGCCACCCTGAAGGCCAACCGGGCCCGGGAGATCAGCCGCCTCAACGGTGTCTACGACAACCTGCTGCGTGGCAGCGGGGTCACCGTGTTCCATGGCTTCGCACGCATCGACAGCGCCCATGACATCACGCTGGCCACTCTCCATGCAGATGGCTCCCCCGGTCACCAGACCCTGACCGCGGCGAACATCCTGATCGCGACCGGCGGCACGCCCCATGTGCCGCACTTCTCCGGGCGCGAACACGTGATCACCTCCAATGAGGTGTTCGATCTGGAGCCCTTCCCGCAGCGCCTGCTGATCGTCGGCGGTGGCTACATTGCCTGCGAGTTCGCGTCCATCTTCAACGGCCTGGGTGCCCGGGTGGTGCAACTGTACCGGGGCGAGCAGGTGCTGCGCGGCTTCGACGACGAGATCCGCCATTTCGTGGCCACCGAGATGCGCAAATCGGGCGTGGACCTGCGCCTGAACGCCGGCGTGGTCGACATCCGCAAGACCGCGGATGGCCTGCGTGCCGAACTGGAAGACGGCAATGTGGTGCTGGCCGATGCCGTGCTGTACGCCACGGGCCGCCAGCCCAATGTGCAGGGGCTGGGCCTGGACAAGGTCGGCGTGACCCAGGGTGCGCAGGGCGAGGTGATCGTCAACGGGCATTACCAGACCAATGTGCCTTCGATCTGGGCGGTGGGCGACGTGACCAACCGGGTGCAGCTCACGCCGGTGGCCCTGGGCGAGGCCATGGTGGTGGTCGACCAGCTCTTTGGTCCGGCGGCCGGCCGGGCCGCGCGCCAGATGAGTTACGAGTACATCCCCACGGCCGTCTTCACGCACCCGAACATCGGCACCGTGGGCCTCACCGAGGCCCAGGCGCGCGAACGCTTCGGGGCCGTCACCGTCTTCCGCAGCGAGTTCAAGGCCCTGCGGCACACGCTCTCGGGCAGCAGCGAGCGCACCCTGATGAAACTGGTGGTCGACACCGCCAGCGACCGCGTGGTCGGCCTGCACATGGTCGGCGCCGACGCCGGCGAGATCGTCCAGGGTTTTGCCGTGGCCATGAAGGCCGGCGCCACCAAGGCGGTGTTCGACAGCACCATTGGCATCCATCCCACGGCCGCCGAGGAATTCGTGACCATGCGCGAGCCGGTGCGCTCCTGACGCTGCGGCATCACGACCCATGGGCAGCCGCCAGGCGGCCCGTGCCCGATGCCGGCCGGTGCGTGCGGTCTGCGGCGGCGCTGTCACATTCCGGTTGGCATGACGGTTCACAATAGATCCACCATGCTCCACACACCCGACTTCATGGCCCCGGCGCGCTTTCGCGATGCCGACGCCGCCCTGGCCCAGGTGCAGGCGATCTACGACCACAACATCGGTTTCCTGCGCCAGGCCTTGCGCGATTTCGTGGCCGGCGACGCCGGCCCCGATACCCGCGTGCGCGCCTGCTACCCGTTCGTGCGCCTGCACACCCACAGCACCCGGCTGCAGGGTGGTCACCAGCGGCGCCTGAGCTACGGTTTCGTGGCCGAACCGGGCCGCTACGAAACCACGCTGACACGACCGGACCTGTACGCCGACTATTACCGGGAACAGTTCCGCCTGCTGCTGGCCAACCATGGCGGCGAACTGGAAGTGGGCACCAGCACCCAGCCCATCCCGGTCCATTTTTCGTTCGCCGAGCACGATCACGTCGAAGGCGACATGGACGCCGCGCGCCGTGCCCTGATGCGCGACGTGTTCGACCTGCCGGACCTGACCGTGATGGACGACGGCATCGCCAACGGCACCCACGAGGCGGGGCCCGGGGAGGCACAGCCGCTGTCGCTGTTCACCGCGCCACGGGTGGACTACTCGCTGCAGCGCCTGCGCCACTACACCGGCACCGCGCCCGAGTGGTTCCAGAACTTCGTGCTGTTCACCAACTACCAGTTCTACATCGACGAGTTCATCAAGCTCGGCCGCGCCGAGATGGCACGTCCCGACAGCGACTACATCGCCTTCGTCGAACCCGGCAACGTGATCACGCGCCGCGCCGGCCTGGACGCCGAACCCGTCGACGCCCTGGGCGTGGTGCCCCCGCGGCTGCCGCAGATGCCGGCCTACCACCTGCTGCGCGCCGACCGCAGCGGCATCACGATGGTCAACATCGGCGTCGGTCCCGCCAACGCCAAGACCATCACCGACCACATCGCCGTGCTGCGCCCGCACGCCTGGCTGATGCTGGGCCATTGCGCCGGCCTGCGCACCAGCCAGCAACTGGGCGACTACGTGCTGGCCCACGCCTACGTGCGCGAGGACCACGTGCTCGACGAGGAGCTGCCGCTGTGGGTGCCGATCCCGGCGCTGGCCGAGATCCAGGTGGCGCTGGAAGGCGCCGTGGCCGAGGTCACCGGCCTGGCACCGCACGAGCTCAAGCGCATCATGCGCACCGGCACCGTGGCCAGCACCGACAACCGCAACTGGGAACTGCTGCCCACGCGCAACATGCCCAGCACGCCGCAGAGACGCTTCAGCCAGAGCCGCGCCGTGGCGCTGGACATGGAGTCGGCCACCATTGCGGCCAACGGCTTCCGCTTCCGCGTGCCCTACGGCACGCTGCTGTGCGTGAGCGACAAGCCGCTGCACGGCGAGATCAAGCTGCCGGGCATGGCCAACCACTTCTATCGTGAGCGGGTCGACCAGCACCTGCGCATCGGCATCCGCGCCATCGAACGGCTGCGCGCCGGCGGCATCGACCAGCTGCACAGCCGCAAGCTGCGCAGCTTTGCCGAGGTGGCGTTCCAGTGAGCACCGCTGCCGGCTTTACAGATCATTCACACAAGCGAAACGGCCCATATCCGATGACCACACACAATGGAGGCATGGATCTCGACCTTCTTCCCACCCGCCGGCACGCCAGCCGTCAACGGCCGGCAGCGGTTCTGGCGATGGCCGCAGCCCTCGTGATCGCCGGCTGCGCCTCGCCCGCGACGCAGCGCAACGCCACGTCGGCACTGGCCGTGCCGACGCAGTGGTCGGCCGCAGCCACCGGTTCGGATGCCACCCCGCTGGCCGACTGGTGGCAACGCTTCGGCGACGACACGCTGCGCCAGCTGGTCGCGGAGGCGCTCGCCGCCAACCCCAGCGTCCGCACGGCCCAGGCAGCGCTGCGCCAGGCACGCGCCACACAGGACGTCACCCGCGCCACCGCCGGCCCTTCGCTGCGCGCCAGCGGCTCGGGCCAGCGCAGCAAATCGGGCGACAACCCGGCGGGCAACCGCTTCCAGGCGGGCTTCGACGCCAGTTGGGAGCCCGACCTCTTCGGCGGCAACGCCGCCGGCATCGCGGCCAGCGAGGCCGACACCCTGGCGTCCGAAACCAGTCTGGCCAACGCCCGCGTGTCGCTGGCGGCCGAGGTGGCGGTCAGCTACATCGAGCTGCGCGGCCTGCAGCAGCGCCTGGCCTTTGCGCAGCGCAGCCTTGCGCTGCAGCAGGAAACCCTGCAGATCACGCGCTGGCGCGTGCAGGCGGGGCTGGCCTCCTCGCTCGACCTGGAGCAGGCCATCGCCTCCACCTCGCAGACCGAGGCACAGATTCCGGCCCTGCAGACCAGTGTGGACCAGAGCATCCATGCGCTGTCGGTGCTCACCGGTCAGCCCCCGGCTGCCCTGCTCGAGCGCCTGTCGGCCGAAGGCGCCATTCCGGCCCCACCGGCCGACCTGGCCCTGAGCCTGCCGGCCGACACGCTGCGCCAGCGCCCCGATGTCGGCACCGCCGGGCACCGGCTGGCCGCCGCCCTGTCGCGGCTGGACCAGGCCGAGGCCGCCCGCTACCCGAGCCTGCAGATTTCCGGTTCGGTGGGGCTGTCGGCCCTGACCCTCAGCGGCCTGGGCAGTGGCGGCGCCACGCTTGCCAATGCCCTGCTGGCCAGCATTTCCATGCCGCTGTTCGACGGCGGCGCCACCCGGGCCCGCATCGAAGCCCAGGACGCGGCGGTCGAGCAGGCCCGGATCGCGTACGAATCGGCGGTGCTCACCGCGCTCCAGGACGTCGAAGATGCGCTGGTGTCCCTGCGGGGCGACCGCGAGCGGCTCAAAAAACTGCAGGTGGCGGCCGAGGCGGCCGCCAACGCCGAGCTGCTGGCCCGCCAGCGCTACAGCAGCGGCCTGATCGACTTCAGCGCCGTGCTCGATACGCAGCGCACGCTGCTGTCGGCACAGGACAGCCTGGCCAGTGCCCGCGCCACCCTCAGCGCCGACCACGTGCGCCTGTACAAGGCCCTGGGTGGCGGCTGGCAGCCCGACACCGCCCCGACCGCATCCCGTTGATACCCACATCCATGAGCGCCAACAAAACCTCCCAAGCCTCCGTCAACCAACTGCTGGGCGAGGATCGCCCGCCGCGCTGGTGGCAGCGCCCCTCCCTGTGGGCCGGTGTGGCCATCGCGGTGGCCGCCGGTGCCGGCTGGTGGTACTGGTCGGGCGTCAAGGCCCGCAACGCGGCGCCGGTGTACGTGACCGAGGCCCTCAAGCGCGGCGACATCACACTGACGGTCGCCGCCAATGGCACGCTGCAGCCCACGCGCTCGGTGAACATCGGCAGCGAGCTGTCGGGCACCGTCAAGCGCGTGCTGGTGGACGTGAACGACCGCGTCAAGGCGGGCCAGGTGCTGGTGGAACTGGACACCGCCAAGCTCGAGGACCAGGTCACCCAGTCGCGCGCGGCGCTGGCCGCCGCCCAGGCCTCGCTCGCCCAGGCCACGGCCAGCCGCAAGGAGGCCGAGGCCACGCTGGCCCGCTACGAGGAAGTGGCGCGGCTGTCGGGCGGCAAGGTCCCCTCGGCCACCGAGCTGGACAGCACGCGCGCCTCGGTCGAGAAGGCCCTGGCCAACGAACGCGCGGCCCAGGCCTCGGTGACACAGGCCCAGGCCTCGCTGTCCACCGCGGAAACCAACCTGTCCAAGGCCTCGATCCGCTCGCCCATCGATGGTGTCGTGCTCTCGCGCTCGGTCGATCCCGGCAACGCCGTGGCCGCCTCGCTGCAGGCCGTGACGCTGTTCTCGGTGGCCGAAAACCTGGCCCAGCTCAAGCTCGACGTGGCGGTGGACGAGGCCGACGTGGGTTCGGTCAAGGCGGGCCAGAAGGCCAGCTTCACCGTCAGCGCCTTCCCCTCGCGCCGCTACCCGGCGGTGATCGAGCGCGTTGCCTACGGCTCCACCACCACCGACAACGTCGTCACCTACACCACGACGCTGACCGTGGACAACCAGGACCAGAGCCTGCGCCCGGGCATGACCGCCTCGGCCACCATCGTGGCCGACGAGCGCCAGGGCGTGCTGCTGGTGCCCAACACGGCGCTGCGCTTCACGCCCACCGGCATGGCCGGCGCGGGTGGCGGCCAGCGAGGTCCCCGCAACGGCGCGGGTCCGGAAGGCGGGCAGGGTCCCGGCACGGGCACCCCTGGCGCTGCACCGGCCGGCAACGGCGGCATCCTGTCCAAGCTGATGCCCCGTGCGCCCCGCTCCGGTGCCACCAAGACGGCCGGCACCGACCGCAGCGCCAGTGCGCCGGGCGGCCGCCGCCGCATCTGGGTGCTGCGCGATGGCCAGCCCGTGGCAGTACCCGTGGTCACTGGCATCAGCGACGGCCGCATGACCGAGGTCAGCGGCGAGGGCCTGTCCGAAGGCGTGGAAGTGATCGTCGAACAGCGCACCAGGATCGCGGGATCATGACCAGCACCGGCACGAACATCCCCCTGATCCGCCTGCGCGGCATCACCAAGACCTACGGCGAGGGCGCCACGGCTTTCCAGGCGCTCAAGGGCGTGGACCTGGACATCGAGGCCGGCGATTTCGTCGCCATCATGGGGCCGAGCGGCTCGGGCAAGTCGACCGCCATGAACACGCTGGGCTGCCTGGATGTGCCCAGCAGCGGCGAGTACCTGTTCCGCGGCGTGCACGTCGAATCGCTTTCGCGCGATGCGCGCGCGCGCCTGCGCCGGCGCTACTTCGGTTTCGTGTTCCAGGGCTTCCACCTGCTGGCGCGCACCTCGGCACAGGAGAATGTCGAGTTGCCCCTGGTCTACCGCGGCGAGCCGGCCGCACAGCGCCACGCGGCGGCCCGACTGGCACTGGAGAAGGTCGGCCTCAAGGGCTGGGAGCACCACACGCCGGGCGAACTCTCGGGCGGCCAGCAGCAGCGGGTGGCCATCGCGCGCGCCATCGTGACCGAGCCCCAGGTGCTGCTGGCCGACGAGCCCACCGGCAACCTCGACAGCCAGCGCAGCCACGAGATCATGGAGTTGCTCTGGCACCTCAACGCCGACCAGGGCATCACCGTGCTGATGGTCACGCACGAACCGGACATGGCCGCCTACGCCCGGCGCATCGTGCGCTTCGTCGACGGCATGGTGGCCAGCGACGAACGCAACGAACCGCTGCTGCTGCGCCCGGCGCAGCCCGCAGCGCAGGAGGCCGCCCATGTGGCTTAACACCCTCGTCCTCGCGCTGCGCTCGATCCGGCGCAACCTGCTGCGCTCCTTCCTGACGATCCTGGGCATCGTGATCGGCGTCAGCGCCGTGATCACCATGGTCACCGTCGGCAACGGCGCCACCATGGCGGTGCAAAGCCAGATCGCGGGCCTGGGCACCAACCTGCTGCAGATCAGGCCCGGCCAGCGCATGATGGGCATGGGCAGTGGCGGCGCGCCCGCGTTCAAGGAAGCCGATGCCGAGGCCATCGCCAGCCAGATCGCGGGCCTGACCGCCGTGGCGCCCGAAGCGCGCAGCAACGCCACCGTGGTCGCCGGCGGCAAGAACTGGAGCACCAGCGTGATCGGCAGCACCAACGCGTGGCTCAAGACCGGCAACTGGAAGATCGTTGATGGTCGCGAGTTCTCCAGTGACGAACTGCGCGCCGGCGCCGCCGTGTGCCTGATCGGCCAGACCCTGCAGCGCGAGCTGTTCGGCGGTGGCAGTGCCGTGGGCTCGCAGTTGCGCGTCAAGGCCATGTCGTGCGAAGTGATCGGCCTCCTCGGCGCCAAGGGTCAGGGCGCGTTCGGCAACGACCAGGACGACGTGGTGGTGGTGCCGCTCAAGACCTTGCAGCGCCGCATCACCGGCAGCACCCGCGTCAACACCCTGCTGGTGTCGATGGCCGACGGCGCCGACCCCGACAGCGTCAAGGCCGGCCTGACGCAACTGCTGCGCGAGCGCCGCAAGCTGGCCGACACCGACCCGGACAACTTCAACGTGCTGGACACCAAGCAACTGGCCGACACGCTCTCGGGCACCACGCAGGTGATGACCATGCTGCTCGGCGCGGTGGCCGCCGTGAGCCTGCTGGTGGGCGGCATCGGCATCATGAACATCATGCTCGTGAGCGTGACCGAGCGCACCCGCGAGATCGGCCTGCGCCTGGCCATCGGCGCGCTGGAGCGCGAGGTGCTGCTGCAGTTCCTGATCGAGGCCGTGGTGCTGGCCGCGCTGGGTGGCCTGGTCGGCATCGTGCTGGCCACCGTGGCCTCGATCGGCCTGTCGGCCATCATGGGCGTGCCCTACCAGTTCAACCCGGGCGTGAACCTGCTGTCCTTCGTGTTCTCGGCCGTGATCGGCGTGGTGTTCGGCTACTTCCCGGCGCGCAGCGCCGCGCGGCTGAACCCGATCGACGCGCTGCGGCACGAGTGAAGG
>NZ_JAQVEJ010000107.1 GCF_028698005.1 Hydrogenophaga sp. | reverse complement strand
CGCGCCGTGGTTGCCCAGCACCAGCCCCATGACGACCACCGCCAGCGGCGCCGACACGTGCACCAGCTCGGCCAGGCTGTAGCCGGCCGTGGCCATGGCCAGGGTGATGAGGATCTCGATGGCATAGCTTTCCAGGTCGCGCAGCAGGAAGGACGCACCGAAGCCGACGGCCAGCCCCACCAGCACGCCGCCGATGACCTCGCGCGCCAGCGCCGCGGCGATGGAGGCGGCCGACAGATCGGCCGTGCCGGCCGCCAGCCCCACCAGCGTGAGGAAGGCCACCACCGCGGTACCGTCGTTGAACAGCGATTCGCCGGCGATCTTGGCTTCCACGGCGGGCGCCGCGCCGGCGCTCTTGAGCACGCTGAGCACGGCAATTGGGTCGGTGGGCGAGATCAGCGCACCGAAGGCCAGGCACCACATCAGGCTGATGTTGAAACCGAACAGCGGCGCCACGTAGTAGAAGCCCACGCCCACCACCGCGGTGGAAATCAGCACTCCCACCGTGGCCAGCAGGAACACCGGCAGGCGGTGCTCGCGCAGCTTGGCCAGGTCCACGTGCAGTGCACCTGCGAACAGCAGCAGGCTCAGCAGGCCGTGGAAGACCACGTCGGTGAAGTCGATCTGCGCCGCCAGTTCCTGTGCCTTGCGCGCCAGATGCACCTCGGGGAACAGCGTGGCCACCGCCGCCACGCCGGCCGACACGAGCAGGCCCACGGCCGTGATGCCCAGCGTGTCGGGCAGGCGCACGAAGCGGTGGTTGAGGTAGCCGAAGATGGCCACGAGCGTGAAAAGGACGCCGATGCCCTGAAAGATGGTCATGTTGCGGTTGCAGTTGACGGCAGGAACCTGGACGTGGCCGGATGGGCCTGATGGGCCTTCCGGTTGCCGGGCGCCGGTCGGGACGAAGAAAAAACGATGCGAAGCGCCGAAATTTTGCCGCAGCTTTTTCCGGCCACACTGGGTCCTCGCAGAAAAAAATGCGCCGGGCCGGCGGCCCGGCATCGCACCCGGCTTACAACGGCCATCACTCATCTGGATGAAGGCCGTGGCGGGCATGCGTGTCATCATGGCATCCGCGCCCTCGCCCGGCGCACCATGCACCGTCATCACAACGACAACGCCGGCGCACCCGTCACGGGGCGCATCCGCTCCCTGCCGCTACCGGCACTGCGTGCGACCGGCCCGCTTTTTCTTTCAGGGAGGAATTTCCGGCATGCGTCACCCTCGTGCGATCCGCCGCCTGTTCGGCGGCCTGTTGCTCCGTACCCGCCCGCCCGGACGGATCACCCCGCGGCCGCATCCACGCTGGCGACACGCGCTGGCGCTGGCCGCAGCCTGTGCCCTCGCGCATGGGCCGCTGGCGGCACAGGAGGCCGCCTCGTCCACCGGCACGCCGCCCGACATCAAGGCCAGCGACCCGCTCATGGCGTTCATCAAGGAGATGGAGCACATGCACGGCGGCCGCACGCTGTGCTTCGGTCCCGGGATGTCACTGGCGCAGGTGCGCGACAACGTGATCCACTACCTGGCGGCCACCGGCCACAGGGGCGACGCCACGGCCGAGATGGTGGCCCGCACGCTGTGGCAGTTGTTTCCGTGTCCGTTCACCCCTTACCGCAAGGAGCTGAGGCTGGCCACCCGGGAACAGATCGAGGGTGTGTGGCTGTACCCGGAAAGTTCGCACAAGCTGCGCTACGGGCCGACCGTGGCGCGCGTCTCGCCCTACGGCGACGGCCAGCGGCCGGTGCGCTGCGAGGTCATCGGCCTGTACGCCGGCGGTGAGCACAGGGTGCTGGTGACCATGGACGCGAAGCCCTGCCAGGTCCGCACAGCGGCCGACATGGAGGCGCAGCGGCGCCTGTATCCGCCCGTGGTGGCATGGCACCTGGCGGACCGGGGGCGCCTGGTGGTCACGCGCGCCGACGTGCCGGATCATGTCGAGGAATGGGACACCTACGTGGTCACGGAGCCGTTCACCTGGGACGGCGTGGCCTTCGAGCGCGGCGACCTGCTGGCCTACCTGCGCCGCGCGCGCGACAACGAAGTGGGCGCTTCCGTGCAGTTCCGCCACCTGAAGCGCCTGCCCTGAACCGCGCCCGCCGAGCCGCCACGTGGTGGCCGGCGTGGCACAAGCCCCCACGGCGCGTTCAGAAACCCCAGGCCTGCCCAGCGCCCAGCAGCGTGGCCAGGCCCAGCAGCGCGAAGATGGCCGCCGCGATGCCGTGCACCAGCTTCATGGGGATGCGGCCGGCGAGCTTGTCGCCCAGCAGCACGGCCGGCACGTTGGCCAGCATCATGCCCAGCGTGGTGCCCACCACCACCCAGATGGCGTCGGTGAAGCGAGCGGCCATGGCCACCGTGGCGATCTGGGTCTTGTCGCCCATCTCGGCGAGGAAGAACGCGACCAGCGTGGCCGTGAACACGCCACGCCCACGGCCCAGTTCGTCGCCGTCTTCCTCGATCTGGTCGGGCACGAGCATCCAGGCCGCCATGGCGATGAACGAGATGCCCAGCACCCAGCGCAGCACATCCTGGCTGACGAGCGAGGTGATCCAGACGCCGAGCGCACCGGCCAGCCCATGGTTGGCCAGCGTGGCCACCAGGATGCCCAGGATGATGGGCATGGGTTTCTTGAAACGGGCTGCGAGCAGAAATGCCAGCAACTGGGTCTTGTCGCCGATTTCGGCCAGCGCCACGACGCCGGTGGAGACGAGCAATGCTTCCATGGGGGGAGAAAAATCTTGTTCAGGCCGGAAGAACGCGATTGACCACACACCCCTCCGGCCGTTGCGGGGGCGACGTGGTCAATGGTCTTGCCAGGCGGTTGCTGTACGCGCCATGGCCTGCGGGCCAAGTGTGTTGACGCGAACCTCTTCGGGGGCGAAGAGCGGCTACTCCCCAATGACAGGCGCGAGTGTAACAGAGCGCACCGCAAGCGCCCTCAGAACATGGCCTGCGCGGGCTCCTCCGGCGGCGGCTCGGGGCTGGCCTGGGCCAGGCTCATCCACACCTGCAGCGGCAGGCGCTCGACGGCACGGCGCGGCGCTTCGCGCAGCACCGAGAACGTGCCACCACCCCCGGCCTGCAGCACGCCGCACTCGGCGGGTATCTCGTCGGGCTCGGCAATGGGCCGCCCCTTGGCGTCGCGCCCGAGCACGTACCAGCAGGCGCCGCCCATGGCCAGGTAGGAGGCGCGCTTGGCGGGCTTGCGCAGGTCACCCAGCAGGTCGGCCCGGCTGACCTTGATCTCGTGCACCACCGGCTCCAGGTAGGCCTCGACCGAACTGCGGCGGATCGAGAACACGTCCGGGCAGGCCATCACCCAGGTGTGGCCCGCCGGTGGCGGCGCGGGCGCAAGCCCGTCGGCCCAGAGCTGGCCGGAGCCACCGGCGACTGGCGGGGGTTCCGGCCCGGCCTCGAACAGCGACAGCGGCAGGGGCACGCGCAGCATCAGGCCGCGCCAGGCCAGACGGCCGGCGTGCTGCAGCATCAGCGCCACCTGCGACACCAGCGTTTCGTGCGGCCCGCGCACGGCCCGGTTGCCCGCAAACGCCTGCGCCAGCCGTTGCAGGCCCGCCGCCGTCAGGTGCAGGGTTTCGCGGCCCAGGGCGTCGCAGCGCCGCTCCAGCAGGCCGGCCACCAGCAACTCCACCTCCAGCGTGTCCTGGCAGGGCCAGCCGGCGGAGCGGTAGATGTCGCGCAGCCGGCGGTCGTGCCGGCGGTTGAGCGCAATCACGGGTTCGGTCATGGACTGAATATATACCCAGTATCATGGTCGCCGCCATGAGCACGCACACCCAGCCCGAGCAGACCACGCTGGCCGCCGGCGAGCAGCCGTTGGGCGCGGTGGCGGTGCGCGTGCTGTGCGACTTCGCGGCCCGCGGCGGCGACCTGGACCTGCGCTTCACCCCCTCGCCCACGGGCATCGACGGCATCGAGGGCCATGCCACCGTCACCGCCCGGCGCGGGCCCGGCTACCAGCGCGAGGTGCCGCTGAGCGGCCTCTGCCGGGGCCTGCGCATCCAGGGCCGTGCCGACGGCTGGGACCCGGACGCCCGGCGCCTGGAAGAGATCAAGACCCACCGGGGCGACCCGTCGCTGATCCGCCCCAACCGGCAGGCCCTGCACTGGGCGCAGGCCCGGGTCTATGGCTGGATGCTGTGCGAGCAACTGGGCTTCGACGGCCTGGACATCGCGCTCGTCTATTACGACATCGACAGCGGCCGCGAGACGGTGCTGAGCGAGCACCACACGGCGCCCAGCCTGCGCGAGTTCGTCGATGGGCTGTGCGAGCGCTACGCCGGCTGGGCGCTGCAGGAGCGCGAGCACCGCGCCGCCCGCGACGCGGCCCTGCGCGCGCTGGCCTTTCCGCACCCGGCCTTCCGGCCCGGCCAGCGCGAGCTGGCGGCCTCGGTGTACCGCGCCCACCGCGACGGCCGGGCGCTGCTGGCCGAGGCCCCCACGGGCATCGGCAAGACCATTGCCACCCTGTTCGGCGCGCTGCGCGCCCTGCCGCTGCGCGCCACCGACCGGCTGTGCTACCTGACCGCGCGCACCACCGGCCGCGCGCTGGCACTGGGTGGCCTGCGGCAGCTCGGCGCGGAACAAAGCCTGCCGCTGCGCGTGGTGGAGCACCGCGCGCGCGAGCAGGCCTGCGAGCACCCCGACAAGGCCTGCCACGGCGACGCCTGCCCGCTGGCCCGGGGCTTCTACGACCGCCTGCCGGCCGCCCGCCTCGAGGCCGCGCGGGCGCGCTGGCTCAACCACGAGGCCCTGCGCCGCATCGCCGCCGACCACGGCATCTGCCCCTACTACCTGGGCCAGGAGCTGCTGCGCTGGAGCGACGTGGCCGTGGGCGACTACCACCACGTGTTCGACCCGGGCGCGGCCTGGCTCGCCCTGGCCGAGGAAGACGGCCGCAGCGTGGCCCTGCTGGTGGACGAGGCGCACCACCTCATCGGCCGCGCACGCGACATGCACAGCGCCGAACTGGACCCGGCCGATTTCCAGGCCCTGCGCGCCGGCGCCCCGGCAGCAATCCGCCCCGCGCTGGACCGCCTGCACCGGCACTGGAACGCGCTGGCGAAGCAGGCCACGGGCGATCACACCGAGCTGGACGGCCTGCCGGCCGACTGGCGCCATGGCCTGCAGCAGGCCTGCACCGCCATTGCCGACCACCTGGCCCGGGAACCGGCCAGCGCCGCGCACAACGACCTGATGCACGGGTTCTTCGACGCCCTGCACTGGCTGCGCATGGCCGACGGCTTCGGCGACCACTCGGCCTGCGACCTGACACCCTGCCGCCGCCCGCTGCCGCGACTGCGCACGGCCCAGCCCGTGGTGGGCATCCGCAACCTGGTGCCGGCCCCGCTGCTGGCGCCACGCTGGCAGGGCCTGCACGGGGTGACGCTGTTCTCGGCCACGCTCTCGCCCATGGCGCACGCCGTGGAGATGCTGGGCCTGCCCACCGACACGGTGCAGCTTCGCGTGCCCTCGCCCTTCGACCCCGCGCACCTCACGGTGCGCATCGCCGCCGACGTGTCCACACGCTGGGCCGACCGCGCCGCCTCGCTCGCGCCGCTGTGCGACATCATGGCCACGCAGTTCCGTGAGCGGCCCGGCAACTACCTGGCCTTTTTCAGCAGCTTCGACTACCTCGCGCAGACGATGCAGGCCATGCAGCAGACGCACCCTGACATTCCGCTGTGGGCGCAGGCGCGCGGCATGGACGACGCGGCGCGACAGGCCTTTCTCGACCGCTTCGTGGCGGGCGGCCAGGGCATCGGCTTCGCCGTGCTCGGCGGCGTGTTCGGCGAGGGCATCGACCTGCCGGGCCAGCGCCTGATCGGCGCCTTCATCGCCACGCTGGGCCTGCCGCAGGTGGATGCCTTCAACGAGATGCTGCGGCGGCGCCTGCAGGCGCGCTTCGGCCACGGCTGGGAGCACACCTACCTGTACCCCGGCCTGCAGAAGGTGGTGCAGGCCGCCGGCCGCGTGATCCGCACCGAGCACGACACCGGCACCGTCTGGCTGATGGACGACCGCTTCGCGCGGCGCGAGGTGCGGGCGCTGCTGCCCCCGCACTGGCACGTGGAGACCGTGCGCGTGCGCGGCCCCCGCTGAAGGCGCTCACGCCTCCGCCGGCGCGGGCGAGGCCTTCACCTGGTCGATGCGGCGGCCGTCGAGCTTGAGCACCTCGAAACGCCAGCCGGCGCAGTCCACGTGGTCGCCCTGGGCCAGCAGGTCACCGGCCACCGTCTGCATCAGGCCGCCGACGGTGTTGTAGCGTCCCTTGTCCTCGTCGGGCAGTTCGTCGATGTCGAGCCGGGCCTTCAGCTCGGCCACCGGCATGGCACCGTCGAGCTGCCAGCTTCCATCGTCGCGCGGCAGCGCCCAGGCATCGACCGGGCGCTCGGGCGACAACTCGCCGGTGATCGCCTCCAGCAGGTCGCGCGGCGTCAGCAGACCCTGCACCACGCCGTACTCGTCAACCACGAAGGCCATGCGGATCGCCTGCACGCGGAACTGCTCCAGCAGTTCCATGCCGGTCAGCGTCTCGGGAACGAACACCGCCGGCTGCACGTGCTCGCCGATGGTGCCGCCGACGCCCTGCTCGCGCAGCGCCAGCAGGTGCGGCAAATGGATGATGCCGATCACATGGTCCAGCCCCCCGCGGCACACCGGGTACCAGGAATGCGCACCCGCCCAGGCCTTGGGCAGCGCGTGCTCCAGCGAGCTGTCGGCATCCAGCCACTCGATATCGGAGCGGGGCACCATGATCGAGATCAGCTGCCGGTCGTCGAGCTCGAACACGTTGCGCACCATGCGGTGCTCCTGCTCCTCGATGATGCCCGCATCCACCCCCTCCTCCAGGCTGGCGTTGATCTCTTCCTCGGTCACGAACTGCTGCGCGTTGACGTCGATGCGCAGCAGCCGCAGCACCCACTGCGTGGTGTACGAAAGCAGCCAGACGAAAGGCTTGGCCGCCTTCGCCAGGAAGGCCATGGGGCGCGACACCCAGCGCGAGACCGCCTCCGGGTAGAGCTGGCCGATGCGCTTGGGCACCAGCTCGCCAAAGACGATGGTCACAAAGGTGATGATCACCACCACGATCGCGGTGGCCAGGGCCTGGGCGCTGCCGGTGTTCATGCCCAGCACCATGAGCTTGCCGGCCAGGTCGCCGCTGAACGCGGCCTCGCCCACGATGCCGTTGAGCATGCCGATGGAGGTGATGCCCACCTGCACGGTGGAGAGGAACTGCGTGGGGTTGTCCAGCAGGCGCAGGGCGGCTTCAGACCCCTTGTCTCCGGTTTCGGCCAGCGCCGTCAGCCGCGCCTTGCGGCTGGAGGCCAGCGCCAGTTCCGACATGGCGAAGGCGCCATTGAGCAGGGTCAGGAAGGCGATGAGGAGGAAATCCATAATCGTGGAATGGCACTTTACATGATCGGCGATGTGCAGGGCTGCGATGAGCCCCTGGGCCGCCTGCTGGACACGATCGGCTTTTCACCGAGCCGCGACACGCTTTTCTTTCTGGGTGATCTGGTCAACCGGGGGCCGGCCTCGCTGGCCGTGCTCGAGCGCCTGATGGCGCTGGGCAGCAGCGCGCAGGCGCTGCTGGGCAACCACGACCTGCACCTGCTGGCCGTGGCGCAGGGCGTGAAGAGGCCCCATCGCAACGACACGGTGGACGGGATACTGTCTTCGCCCCGGCGCGAGGCACTGCTGGACTGGATACGCCAGCGCCCCATGGCCTTGCGCGCGGGCGGCTGGCTGATGGTGCATGCCGGCGTGCTGCCCGCGTGGGACGTGGCGCAGACGCTGGGCCTGGCGGGCGAGGTCGAGCGCGCGCTGCGCGGCGAACACTGGCAGGTGTTCTTGCAGCACCTGTACGGCAACCGGCCCGACCGCTGGGACGACGACCTGCAGGGCTTCGACCGGTTGCGCGTGATCGTCAACGCACTGACGCGGCTGCGCTTTTGCAATGCCGATGGTGTGATGGAGTTCGACACCAAGGACAGCGCCGCTGCGGCACCGCCGGGCTTCATGCCCTGGTTCGAGGTGCCCGGGCGCCGCACCGCCGGCACGCCGGTGGCCTTCGGGCACTGGTCCACGCTGGGCGAGAGCGGCCGCGACGATGCGCTGGCGCTGGACTCGGGCTGTGTGTGGGGCGGCTGCCTGACGGCGGCACGCATCGGCGAACGGCCCGGCGAGGTCGAGCGCATGGCCGTGCGCTGCACGCAGGCGCAAAAGCCCGGCGCGGCCTGACGCGCCGCAGGCTCGGGCTCGGGATCGGGGTCAGGCTCGGGTTTCAGACGGAGTCGGCCGGCGCGGGCGCCTTGAACAGCGCCGGCACCTTCTTGCGGGTCTTGATGTTGGGGGACAGGCGGCTCGGCACCGGCTTGGCCTGGCTTTCCCAGGACGGTTTCTCGTCCGGCGCCAGGCTGGGCTCGTAGGGCTTGTCGAACAGCGGATCGGCCGGCACGCGGGCCGCGGCCCCGTACGGACGCCGCTCGCCCCGGCTGCGGCCCTCGCGGCTGGCGCGGGCCTCGCGGATCGCGCGCTGCTCGCCGTCTTCCCCACCTTGCTGGCGCCAGGCGCGCTGGCCGTCGTTGAAGTGGCCGGCCGGCCGCTTGTCGGCTTCCAGCTCCAGCGCCTCCAGCTCGAACTTCTTGCCGATCAGCTTCTCGATGTCGGCCATCAGGCGCGTGTCCTTGCCGCTGACGAAGGACACCGCCAGGCCCGACGCGCCGGCGCGGCCGGTACGGCCGATGCGGTGCACGTAGTCTTCGGCGTTGAAGGGGATGTCGAAGTTGAACACCGCCGGCACGTCCTTGATGTCCAGGCCGCGCGCGGCCACATCGGTGCACACCAGCAGATCGACTTCGCCCTTCTTGAAGGCGTCCAGCGCCTTGAGACGCTCGTCCTGGCTCTTGTCACCGTGCAAGGCGGTGGTCTTGAGGCCGTCGCGCTCCAGCGAACGGGCCAGACGCGCGCAGCCCAGCTTGCTGTTGACGAACACGAAGGCCTGCGTCACGCCGCGCTCCTTGACGATCTGCTTGAGCGTCTGGCGCTTGTCGTCGTCGTCCACGCGGTAGAAGTGCTGCTCCACCGTCGAGGCGGTGGCGTTCGAGCGCGCCACCTCGATGGTGATCGGGTC
The DNA here is from genome assembly GCF_028698005.1 of Hydrogenophaga sp. GTDB lineage: Bacteria > Pseudomonadota > Gammaproteobacteria > Burkholderiales > Burkholderiaceae_C > Hydrogenophaga. The sequence continues at coordinate 1,061 of NZ_JAQVEJ010000107.1, read as the reverse complement.
CTGCAGGTAGCTGCTGGCCAGGCGCTTGATCTCGGGCGAGAAGGTGGCCGAGAACAGCAGCGTGGTGCGCGTCTTGGGCAGGTAGGACAGGATGCGCTGCAGGTCGGGCAGGAAGCCGATGTCCAGCATGCGGTCGGCCTCGTCGAGCACCACGTACTCGACCTGGTTGAGCACGCAGTTCTTGGCCTCGATGTGGTCCAGCAGACGCCCGGGCGTGGCCACCAGCACCTCGACGCCCTTTTTCAGCTCGGCCGTCTGCGGCTTCATGTCCATGCCGCCGAACACCACCGCGCTGCGCAACTGGGTGTACTTGGCGTACTGCTTGATCTGGTCGGCCACCTGGTCGGCCAGCTCGCGCGTGGGCAGCAGCACCAGGGCGCGCACCGGGTGGCGCGCCGGCGAGGTGGAGACGTTTTCGTGCTTGAGCATGCGCTGCAGCAGCGGCAGCGAGAAGGCAGCGGTCTTGCCGGTACCGGTCTGGGCCGCGCCCATGACGTCACGCCCCTGCAGCACCACCGGAATGGCCTGCGCCTGGATGGGCGTCATGCTCTCATAGCCCATCTCGGCAATGGCGCGGGCAAGGTTGGGCGAGAGCTGGAGTTCGGAAAAGGACTGGGTCATCAAATCTGGCTGGGCCAAGCAGCAAAGGCAAGCAAAAGTGGTGCGCTCGAAAAGGCAGCTTCACAAGGTGTGGCCAGGCCGGGCGCTCAGGATGGCCGCAACGGGCCTTAACCCTATATTGTCGCACTTTGCGGACATTGGCGCCCGATACGCCCGTCTGGCGCCGAAAATCCCGCCGGCGCCGCGGCCATACCCCGGTCAGAGCGTGCGCGCGTTGAAGGTGTCGCAGGCCTGCACGTTGCCGGTCTTCAGGCCGGTGTGAAACCAGCGCTGGCGCTGCTCGCTGGTGCCGTGGGTGAAGCTGTCGGGCACGACCGTGCCCTGGCTCTTGCGCTGCAGCGTGTCGTCGCCGATGGCGGCGGCGGCGTTGAGCGCCTCCTCGATGTCGCCCGGCTCCAGGATGGCCTTGCTCTGGTGGTTGTGATGGGCCCAGATGCCGG
>NZ_JAQVEJ010000106.1 GCF_028698005.1 Hydrogenophaga sp. | reverse complement strand
CTGCTCACGGGCAAGGTCAAGGCGGGCCTGGTCGCCGCCAAGGACATCCCGGCCAACTCGATCAAGGTCGTGACCGAGCGTGGCACTGTTTACCTGATGGGGATGCTCTCGCAAAGCGAGGCCGAGCGCGCCACCAGCGTCGCCCGCACCACCTCCGGCGTGCAGCGCGTCGTGCGCCTGATCGAGATCCTGCCGGACGAGGAAATCAACCGGCTGAAGACAAAGACCGAGTGACACCCCCCTGCGCCGCTGGCGCGGCTTCCCCCCTCTGTTGCGCGCCTTCGGCGCTTCGAGGGGGACGGCACCAGTGGCCCGGCGAAGCCGGTTCCACGGTGCCCTGGCGCTTGGGCTACCTCAGTCTTTTTATCAGGCTGGAGGTATCGAACCGGTGGCCGCCCATGGCCTGCACGTCGGCGTAGAACTGGTCCACCAGCGCCGTCACCGGCAGGCGGGCGCCGTTGTGCTTGGCCTCGTCGAGCACCAGGCCGAGGTCCTTGCGCATCCAGTCAACGGCGAAACCGAATTCGAACTGGTCGGCGATCATGGTCTTGCCGCGGTTGTCCATCTGCCAGCTCTGGGCCGCGCCCTTGCCGATCACATCCAGCACCTGCTCCATGTCCAGACCGGCCTTCTGGCCGAAGGCAATGGCTTCGGCCAGGCCTTGCACGAGGCCGGCAATGCAGATCTGGTTGACCATCTTGGTGAGCTGGCCGGCGCCGCTGTCGCCCATCAGCGTGAAGGCGCGCGAGAAGGCCATGGCCGTGGGCCTGACGGCTTCGAACGCGGGTGCGTCGCCACCGCACATGACGGTGAGCACGCCGTTCTGGGCGCCGGCCTGACCGCCCGAGACCGGGGCATCGACGAACGCCAGCCCCAGGTTCCTGGCGGCGCCGTACAGCTCGCGTGCCACATTGGCCGAGGCCGTGGTGTGGTCGGTGAAGATGGCGCCGGGCTGCATGCCGGCAAAGGCACCGTTGGCGCCCAGGGTGATGGCGCGCAGGTCGTCGTCATTGCCGACGCAGGCAAACACGATCTCGGCCCCGGTGGCCGCCTCGCGCGGTGTGCCGCGGGCCGTGCCGCCGAACTCGGCCACCCAGGCCTGGGCCTTGGCCGGCGTGCGGTTGTAGACCGTGACCTGGTGGCCCGCCCTGGCCAGGTGTCCTGCCATCGGGTACCCCATCACGCCCAGCCCCAGAAAGGCCACCTTGCGCGACGGTGCGGGTTCGTAGGTCTTGGTGCCGATGCTGCTCATGTGTGGTGTCCCCGTTGTCAGATGATGGTCAGGTGCTCCGTGCCCGAGGCCAGGTCACGGGTCTTGGCGCGCTGGCTGTTGAGCTTGATCTGCAGGCGCAGGTCGTTGAGCGAGTCGGCGTTGCGCAGGGCATCCTCGTAGGTGATGAGGTTGGCCTCGAAGGCATCGAACAGGGCCTGGTCGAAGGTCTGCATGCCGATGTTGGTGCTCTTCTTCATGATCTCCTTGATCTCGGCGACATCGCCCTTGAAGATCAGGTCGGCGATCAGCGGCGAGTTGAGCATCACCTCGACGGCCGCGTAGCGCCCCTTGTTGTCCTGCCGCGGCACCAGGCGCTGCGAGATCAGGCCGCGCAGGTTCAGCGACAGGTCCATCAGCAACTGGGAACGCCGGTCTTCGGGGAAGAAGTTGATGATGCGGTCCAGCGCCTGGTTGGCGCTGTTGGCGTGCAGCGTGGCCAGGCACAGGTGACCGGTCTCGGCGAACTGGATGGCGTGCTCCATGGTTTCGCGGTCGCGGATCTCGCCCATCAGGATCACGTCCGGCGCCTGGCGCAGGGTGTTCTTGAGCGCCGCTTCCCAACTGTCGGTGTCGATGCCGATCTCGCGCTGGGTGACCACGCAGTTCTTGTGCGGGTGCACGAACTCGACGGGGTCTTCGACGGTGATGATGTGCCCGTGCGTGTGCTCGTTACGCCAGTCGACCATGGCGGCCAGCGTGGTCGATTTGCCCGAGCCGGTGGCGCCAACGATGATGGCCAGGCCGCGCTTGGTCATGGCCACGTCCTTGAGCACCTGGGGCAGGCCCAGGGCGTCGATGGTCGGCAGCGTGGCCGGGATCGTGCGCAGCACCATGCCGATCTTGCCCTGCTGCACGAAGGCACTGACGCGGAAGCGCCCGATGGCCGGCGGCGCGATGGCGAAGTTGCACTCCTTGGTGCGCTCGAACTCGGCGGCCTGCTTGTCGTTCATGATGGCCCGCGCCAGCGACAGCGTGTGCGAGCCGTTGAGCGGCTGGGGTGAGACCTTGGTCACCTTGCCATCGACCTTGATGGCCGGCGGGAAGTCGGCGGTCAGGAACAGGTCGCTGCCCCCCCGGCTGAGCATCAGCTTGAGCAGGTCGTTGATGAATTTGGAGGCCTGATCACGTTCCATGATGCTTACCCAGGGAAGTTTTCGGGGATCTTGGCCTTGCTGCGCGCCTCGGCCGCACTGATGATGTTGCGGCGCACGAGATCGGTCAGGTTCTGGTCCAGCGTCTGCATGCCCAGCGCGTTGCCGGTCTGGATGGCCGAGTACATCTGCGCCACCTTGCCTTCGCGGATCAGGTTGCGGATGGCGCTGGTGCCCAGCATGATCTCGTGCGCGGCCACCCGGCCCGAGCCGTCCTTGTTCTTGCACAGGGTCTGCGAGATCACGGCCACCAGCGACTCGGACAGCATGGCGCGCACCATGTCCTTTTCCTCGGCCGGGAACACGTCGATGATCCGGTCGATGGTCTTGGCGGCGCTGGAGGTGTGCAGCGTACCAAACACCAGATGGCCGGTTTCGGCCGCGGTCATGGCCAGGCGGATGGTTTCCAGGTCGCGCATTTCACCGACCAGGATGGCGTCCGGGTCCTCGCGCAGTGCCGAGCGCAGGGCGTTGGCGAAGCTCAGGGTGTGGGGGCCGACCTCGCGCTGGTTGACCAGGCATTTCTTGGACTCGTGCACGAACTCCACCGGGTCCTCGACGGTGAGGATGTGGCCGTACGACGACTCGTTGAGGTGGTTGACCATGCCCGCCAGCGTGGTGGACTTGCCCGAGCCCGTGGGGCCGGTCACCAGCACCAGGCCGCGCGGACGCAGGGCCAGGTCGGCGAAGATCTTGGGCGCGTTGAGCTGCTCCAGCGTCAGGATCTTGCTCGGGATGGTGCGGAAGACCGCGCCGGCGCCGCGGTTCTGGTTGAACGCGTTGACGCGAAAACGGGACAGGCCTTCGATCTCGAACGAGAAATCGACTTCCAGGAACTCCTCGTAGTGCTTGCGCTGGGCGTCGTTCATGATGTCGTACACCATGGCGTGGACCGTCTTGTGGTCCAGGGGCTCGACGTTGATGCGGCGCACGTCGCCGTGCACCCGTATCATGGGCGGCAGTCCGGCGGACAGGTGCAGGTCGGAGGCCTTGTTCTTGACGCTGAAGGCGAGCAGCTGGGTGATGTCCATCCCGTGATCCCATCCTCTTGTTGCTGAAACGATTTGATTATGACGACGATTGCAGCCAATCTCCAGCGCGTGCGGGCGCAGATCGACCAGGCGTGCGCCGCCAGCGGCCGAAAGGCAACCGAGGTCGGTCTGCTGGCCGTGTCCAAGACGTTTGCGGTCGAGGCGGTGCTCGAGGCCATCGCGGCCGGCCAGAGCGCCTTTGGCGAGAACTACGTGCAGGAAGGCGTGGAGAAAATCCTCGCCTTGCGCGAGCGGCGCCCCGACGCCAGGGTCGAATGGCACTGCATCGGCCCCGTGCAGAGCAACAAGACGCGTCTGGTGGCGAGCCACTTCGACTGGGTGCAGTCGGTCGATCGGCTCAAGATCGCGCAGCGCCTGTCGGCGCAGCGGCCGGACGATCTGCCCCACCTGCAGGTGTGCCTGCAGGTCAACATCGATGGAGGTGCCAACAAATCGGGCGTGACGCCCGACGAGCTGCCGGCGCTGGCCGAGGCGGTGCGGGCGCTGCCCCGGCTGCGGCTGCGTGGCCTGATGTGCATCCCCGAACCCTCGGACGACCCGCAGGTGCAGCACGCCGTGTTCGCCCGTGCGCGGGCCTTGTTCGAGCAGTTGCGTGCGCAGGACGGCGGCATCGACACGCTGTCGATGGGCATGAGCGACGATCTGGCGGCCGCGGTGGCGGCTGGCTCGACCCTGGTGCGCGTGGGTCGCGGCATCTTCGGTCACCGGCCGAGGAAATGAGCGGGCGCGGCATGCCGCCGCGCCCGTGGCGGGTTTATTGCTTGCCCGACAGCGTGCTGAGCGGCTTGACCTTGCCACAATCGGCGGCAAGCCAGCGGCCGGTGCCCTTGAGGGTCATGGTCGAGGGTTTGCCGTTTTGCTGGTTGCGCACCACCATGTCCATGTCGTAACCGGTGTTGCCGCGGAAGGTGTAGGTGCCTTCGCCCGAGGAGGGCGGGTTGGTGCACTGGAAGCTGACCTTCATGGTGTTGCCGCTGCGCGCACCGATCTTGGTCGTGCAGTCGCCCTCGGTCTGCGTGGGCAGGTCGTTGCGCGCCGCCATTTCGGGGGTGATGCAAACCTGTACGGCCATGCCCTTGCCGCTGCCCTTGCCCATCCGCACACCCTGGGCAGCCATCATGTCTTCCATCATCTTGCGTTGGGCCGGGGGCATGTTGGCCATTTGCTGCTGCATCTGGGCCATGGCCTGATCGAGTTCCGGGCTACCGCCGATCTGGCTCTCGATTTCCCACAGGCCGGGCTTGGTGTTGGATTGCGCCAGGGCGGCGCCGGACACCAGGGCGGCGGTGCACAGGCAGGTCAGGCGAAGGGTGGAACGCATTGCTAGTCTCTCCATTCAGAACATCAGCAGACAAAGGACCAAGACCGCATTGTGAACTGTGGCGGTGACTGTGGCTACCCACGGGCCGTGGCCCGACGCCCGGGTGGCGGGGTGCGTGACGTCCGGGGGCGGTGGGCGTACAGTGCGGCCATCGCAATCGTTCACACCGACCCATGGCCCGTACCGAAGATTCAGCCGCCCGTCAGATCCAGCAGTGGCTGGACGAGCACCGCATCACCGAAATCGAATGCCTGGTCCCCGACATGTCAGGGCAGCCGCGCGGCAAGATCGTGCCCCGCCACAAGTACGACCCGGCGCTGGGCCTGCGCCTGCCCGAGGCGGTGCTGACCATGACGGTGACGGGCGACTACCCGAAGGAGGACTACACCTCGGTGTCCGACCCGGACATGCAACTGCTGCCGGACGTGACCACGCTGCGGCCGGTGCCCTGGGCCAAGGAGCCGACGGCGCAGATTATCCACGACTGTTACCGCTTCGACGGCTCGCCGGTGGACCTGGCGCCGCGCGCGGTGCTGCGGCGCATCCTCCAGTGCTACGAGGCCGAGGGCTGGCGGCCCATCGTCGCCCCCGAGATGGAGTTCTACCTGGTGCAGATCGAACCGGACGAGGACATTCCGCTCAAGCCACCGGTGGGCCGCACCAAGCGCACCGAGGCCGGCATGCAGAGCTTCTCGATCGACGCGGTCAACGAGTACGACGACATCTTCGACGTGATGTACGACTGGTGCGAGGCCGAGGGCATCCAGCTCGACACGCTGATCCACGAGATGGGCACGGCGCAGATGGAGATCAACCTCGACCACGGCGATCCGCTGCCGCTGGCGGACCAGGTGTTCCTGTTCAAGCGCACCATCCGCGAGGTCGCCATCCGGCACCAGATGTACGCCACCTTCATGGCCAAGCCGATGCAGGGGCAGCCCGGCAGCGCCATGCACATCCACCAGAGCGTGGTGGACATGGCCACCGGCCGCAACGTCTTCAGCCGGCCCGACGGCCAGCCCTCGGAGGCGTTCTTTCATTACATCGGCGGATTGCAGGCCTACCTGCCGGCGGCCACCGCCTTCTTTGCGCCCTATGTGAATTCCTACCGGCGGCTGTCGCGCTTCACCTCGGCGCCGATCAACCTGCAGTGGGGCTACGACAACCGCACCTGCGGCCTGCGTGTGCCGCATTCCGATCCGCAGGCGCGTCGCGTGGAAAACCGCCTGGCCGGGGTGGACGTGAACCCCTACCTGGCCCTGGCCGCCAGCCTGGCCTGCGGCTACCTGGGCATCAAGCAGAAGCTCAAGCCCTCCGACCCGCTCACCGGCAGTGCCTATGAGCAGCCGCATCAGTTGCCGCGGCACCTGGACCAGGCCGTGGACCTGCTGATGGCCTGCGAGCCGCTGGCCGAGATCTTCGGCACCCACTTCATCCAGACCTACAGCGCCATCAAGGACGCCGAGTACCGCGAGTATTTCGACGTGATCAGCCCCTGGGAGCGGCGCTTCCTGCTGCTGCACGTGTAGCCAGGCGCCGGCCCGGCTGTGACTCAGATCAGTTCGCCGAAGTTCGAGGCCCGTGCGCCCCCTGGCACGCGGGGCGCAATCTGGTTGATGCTGACCCAGAACTCGCACACGTGCTTCATGGCCGAGAGGAACTGTGCGAATTCGGTCGGCTTGGCGATGTAGGCGTTGGTGCCGGCGTCGTAGGCCCGCTGCAGATCGCTGGGCTCGGTGGAGGAGGTCAGGATCACGACCGGGATGTTGCGCAGCAGTTCCGAGCCTTTGATTTCCTTGAGCACCCCGATGCCATCGAGCAGCGGCATCTTCAGATCGAGCAGGACCAGCTGGGGATCGACCGTGGTGCGCGCATCGAACTTGCCACGGCGGTACAGGTAGTCCAGTGCCTGCATACCGTCGGAGACGTGCACCACCCGCTGGTCCAGACCATGCCGGGCCAGTGCCAGCCGGGTCAGCTCGGCATCGTCCGGGTTGTCTTCGACCAGAAGAATGGGGCTTGCGTGCTTGTTCATGCGTTGTCCGTCAAATGCCGGGGGACGTGCTGCCGTGCACGCCCTGCTTGTTGCCCAGACCTGTCCGCCATGCCGCCCGGCGACGCGCTGCCGCAACGCCAGGCCGACGCCCGTCCGCTCAAGCCCGGACGGGAATGCAGGCGATGGAACACCGCCGAACAACTCCTGCATGTATTGTGTGTCAAAACCACCGCCGTTGCCATGCAAGACTTGCAGGCGCGGCCGTGGCGGGGTCGGATGTGCCCGTCAGAACCGGGGCAGTTCGGGGTGTGCCAGGCGTCCGCCACGCACCAGCATTCGGCCGTACTCGGCACAGCGTTGCAGTGTCGGGATGACCTTGCCAGGGTTGAGCAGGCCCTTGGTGTCAAAGGCGTGCTTGACCCCGTTCATCAGGGCGTTTTCCTGGGCCGAGAACTGCACGCACATGCTGTTGAGCTTTTCGACGCCCACGCCATGCTCGCCCGTCACCGTGCCGCCCATGGCCACGCTGGTTTCCAGGATGTCGGCGCCGAACAGCTCGCAGCGGCGCAACTGGTCGGGGTCGTTGGCGTCGAACAGGATCAGCGGGTGCAGGTTGCCGTCGCCGGCGTGGAAGACGTTGGCGCAGCGCAGGTCGTAGGTCTGCTCCATGCGCTGGATGGCCCGCAGGATGTCGGCCAGGCGCTTGCGCGGGATGGTCGAGTCCATGCACATGTAGTCGGGGCTGATGCGGCCGCTGGCGGGAAAGGCGTTCTTGCGCCCGCTCCAGAAGCGCAGCCGCTCGGCTTCGTCACGGCTGATGGCGATGGCGGTGGCGCCGCAGCCACGCAGCACCGCGCTCATGCGATCGATTTCCTCGGCCACCTCGTCGGGCGTGCCGTCGCTCTCGCACAGCAGGATGGCCTCGGCATTCAGGTCGTAGCCCGCCCGCACGAAATCCTCCACCGCCGCGGTCATGGGTTTGTCCATCATCTCCAGCCCGGCCGGGATGATGCCGGCGGCGATCACCGCGGCCACCGCATCGCCGGCCTTGCGGATGTCGTCGAAGCTGGCCATGATGCAGCGCGCCAGTTGCGGCTTGGGCACCAGCCTGACCACCACCTCGATGGCCACGGCCAGCATGCCCTCGCTGCCGATCACCAGCGACAGCAGGTCCAGTCCCGGGGTGTCCAGGGCCGTGCTGCCAAAGGTGACGGGTTCGCCTTCGATGGTGAAGCCGCGCACCTGCAGCACGTTGTGCAGCGTCAGGCCGTACTTGAGGCAGTGCACGCCGCCGGAGTTCTCGGCCACGTTGCCGCCGATGGTGCAGGCGATCTGGCTGCTCGGGTCGGGTGCGTAGTACAGGCCGTGCGGCGCGGCGGCCTCGCTGATGGCCAGGTTGCGCACGCCGGCCTGCACGACGGCGGTGCGCGCGTGCGCATCCACCGACAGGATGCGGTTGAACTTGGCCAGCGACAGCGTCACGCCCATGGCATGGGGCATGGCGCCACCGGACAGGCCGGTGCCGGCGCCGCGCGCCACCACCGGCACGTCCAGCGCATGGCAGGCCTTGAGCACGGCGGCGACCTGGTCTTCCGTCTCGGGCAGCGCCACCACCAGCGGGCGTTCGCGGTAGGCCGTCAGGCCGTCGCACTCGTAGGGCACGGTGTCCTCGGCCTGCCACAGCAGCGCGTGGGCGGGCAGCACGGCGCCGAGCGCGCGCACCACCTCGGCCTGGCGGGTGGCGCGCCCGGCGGGCGGGGCATCGGCGGCAACGGCAGGATGGCTCATGGGCCGCAGTGTAGGCCCGGCGGCCCGCGCCGGGAATGAGAAATCTTGCAACCCGGCATGAAGGTGATTTGATCCTGGTCAAGCCGGGGGCGGGCCCCAGGCCTTGAACTGCGTGGCGCCGCTGCCATATAAATGCCGAGAAGCCAAGTGCTTCCGAAACCATCCAAGCAAGGAGTGAATCCCATGAACAGTCTCATCACCCGTTCCGGTTTGTTCGACGACTTCTTCAAGGACGTTGCCCCCGGTTTCTTTGTCAAGCCCCTGCACGGTGACCCGTTGCCGGCACCCTCGCAGATCAAGATCGACGTGCGGGAGGCGGCCGACGCCTACACCGTGCAGGCCGAGGTGCCCGGTGTGTCCAAGGAGGATATCCACGTGACCATCGATGGCCCGCTGGTGACGCTGCGCGCCGAGATCAAGCAGGAAGACAGCCAGAAAGAAGGTGAGAAGGTGCTGCGCACCGAGCGCTACTACGGTTCGGTGGCACGGAGCTTCCAGTTGGCGGACGACATCGACAGCGGCAAGGCCAAGGCCAAGTACGACAACGGTGTGCTGACACTGACGCTGCCGAAGAAGGCCAGCCAGCCCGGCCAGCGCCTGACGGTGGAGTGACCGCGCCGGGAGCCCGTCAGCCCAGGGACTGCTGGAGCCACTGCGCGAACGCGGCGCATTCCCAGCGGTCCATGGTGCCGGTGCGCCAGCACAGGTAGTGGGCGTGCGGGCTGGGCACGCGGCGGGTGAACAGCGGCACCAGGGTGCCGTCGTCCAGCCAGGGGGCGGCCAGCTTCAGGCGCGCCAGGGCCACGCCCATGCCCACGGCCGCCGCGTCGCAGGCCAGCCCGACATCGTTGAACTGCGAGCCGTCCACCGGCTCGGGCCAGTCCAGATCGTGCGCGGCGAACCAGGTGCGCCAGGGGTCCAGCGGGCTGCGCAGCAGCGGCAGGCCCTGGAGGTCGTCGGCGGATTCGAAGGGACCGTGCTCGCGCACGAAGGCCGGTGAAGCCACCGGCGTGACATCGTCCTTGATCAGACACAGGTGTTCCATGTCCGCATAGCGGCCGGTGCCGAAACGGATCGTCAGATCGGCGTCTTCGGCGACCACATCCAGCAGGGGGATGCTCACCTGCAGGGTCAGGTCGATCTCCGGGTAGGCGTCGCTGAACTGCTTCAGGCGTGGCAGCAGCAGCGAGCGCGCGAAAGTTGGCGTGACCGCCAGGCGCAGCTTGCGCCGGCCCGGCGTCGCGTTGTCGCCCGGGAAGCGCTGCAGCGCGGCCAGGCCCTCGCGCACATGGGCCAGGTATTCGCTGCCCTCGGTGGTGAGCGAAAAATCCGCCCGCCCGAACAGCTTGGTGCCCAGGAGTTGCTCCAGTTGCCGGATGCGGTGGCTGACCGCGCTGGGCGTGACGCACAACTCCTCCGCGGTCTGCGTGACGCTGCGCAGGCGCGCCAGTGCCTCGAACGTGAGCAGGCACTGGATGGGCGGAATGCGGGCCGTCATCCGTGCGCTCGATCAGACGGCACGAGCCGCCACCTGCCAGGCGCGACCCGCGCAGCGGCGGGGCGTGGGGGCCATGGATTCAGCGCCGGGCCGCCCCAAGCTGAATCCGCACCCCCCGGGGGGGCAGCGACCCGCGCAGCGGCGGAGCGTGGGGGCATGGTTCACTTGAAGACGACGGTCTTGTGGCCG
>NZ_JAQVEJ010000105.1 GCF_028698005.1 Hydrogenophaga sp. | reverse complement strand
TGGGCCACGGCCGTGCCTGCGCCGCAGGTACAGATCATCGCGTGCAGGAGGGACAGGGATGACGACAACCACATGGGTGCTGCTGGTGGCGATGGTGCTGGTGCTGTTCTGGGCCGTGGGCGCCTACAACCGCCTGGTGCGGCTGAAGAACGCGATCGCCAACGCCTTCGGGCAGATCGACGTGCAGCTCAAGCGGCGCTACGACCTGATTCCGAACCTGGTCGAGGTGGCCAGGCAATACCTGGCGCACGAGGCGCAGACGCTGGAGGCGGTGATCGCCGCGCGCAACCAGGCGCGCAGCGCCGAGCAGACGGTGGCCGGCGCACCCCTCGATGCCCGCGCCCTCGGCGCCCTGGCGGGGGCCGAGCAGGCGCTCGGTGGCGCCCTGGGACGCCTGTTCGCGGTGGTCGAGTCCTATCCGGACCTCAAGGCCGACCAGACCATGCGCGAGCTCAGCGAGGAACTGGCCAGTACCGAAAACCGGATCGGCTTCGCCCGCCAGCTCTACAACGACCATGTGCTCGAGCACAACGACGCCGCCGCGCAGTTCCCGACCCTGATCGTCGCGCGGCTGTTTGGCTTCACACCCTTGCCCATGCTGGAGGCCACGACCTCCGAGGCCGAGCGCCAGCCGGTGAAGGTGGCATTCTGATCGGGCCGGATGAAGGGCGGTGGCCGCCGCGCGTGCGCCGATGCTGATCTTCGAATCCCAGCGCGAAGCCAAGGGCCGCACGCGTCAACTGCTGTGGCTCTTCGTGCTCACGGTGTTGCTGCTGGTGCTGGCGGTGAACGCCGCGCTGACGCTGGCCTGGGGACTGACCTGGGGTTTCTGGCAGCCCGGCGGCTTCTCGCTGCCGCGCTATTTTTTCGAGGTGAACACGGGCGTGACGCTGATGTTCGTGCTCGGCGGCTGGTGGGTCGAAAGCTCGCGCCTGACGCATGGCGGTGGCGTGGCACTGGCCGAATCGGTTGGCGCGCGGGCGGCCCGGCGCTCGGGTGATCTGGACGAACAGCGCTTTGGCAACATCGTGCATGAGATGGCGATAGCGGCCGGCATGCGACCGCCGGCGGCGATGGTGCTGGCGCGGGACCACGCCATCAATGCCATGGCCACGGGATGGGACGAGGGTGATGCCGCGGTCATCGCCACGCGCGGTGCCCTGGAATGGCTGACGCGGGAGGAGCTGCAGGGGCTGGTGGCGCATGAACTGAGCCATATCCGCGAGGGCGACACGCGGCTGAACATGCGGCTGGTGGGCATGGTGTTCGGGCTGGAAACCCTGTATGCCTTCGGGCGTGAGCTGTTCCTGCCCGACGAGCACGACCGACGCCTGGTGTTCGCCCTGATCGGGCTGGGTTTGATGACCGCCGGCTGGCTGGGCTGGGTGGCCGGGCATGCGCTGCAGGCGGCGGTCTCGCGCCAGCGCGAATTTCTCGCGGATGCCCGCGCGCTGCAGTGGACGCGCAGCCGTGACGCCATCGGCGGCGTGCTGCGCAAGATCATGGGGCAGCGGCGTGCGGGCATCGAGGCGCAGCGCCTGGGTTCGTCGGTGCAGCACATGCTGCTGGTGGGCAATGAGCCGGGGGCGGTGGCTGGTTGGTTCGATTCGCACCCGTCGCTGCGCGAGCGCGTGCGCCGCATCTACGGTGGCGATCGGCCGCCGATTGATCCGGCAAGCGGTCGGGAGAAGGATGCCCCCGGGGGCTTTGCGGACACGGTGCCGTGCTACGACGCCATCGAGGCGCCGGGCTGGACCTTGAGTTGAGGATGCATGTTGAACAAGGATGCGAAACCCGGCCGCCGGGCGGCTGATCAGGCCCCGGGGGCGGCGGCCCCGAAACTGGCGCAGCAGTTGAGCCTGGTGGCCCAGTGCGTTAGGGGCGTGATGCAGGGGCAGTCGCTCAATGACCTGTTGGTCGAGGTGCCGGGCAGGCTGCGGCCGGGGGTGCAGGCGCTGGTGTTCCATGTGCTGCGGCGCCAGGGCAGGGCCAGGGCCCTGGTGCGACGGCTGGCGCCCCGGCGGCCGGCGCCTGCCGCCGAGGCGCTGCTGGTGTCGGCGGTGGCCCTGATGGCGGATGCCCTCGCAGGGCAGGAGGCACCCGAGGGGCTGCGCTATGAGGCGCACACGCTGGTGAACCAGGCGGTCGAGGCGGCCAAGCGGCGGCCCGAGACGGGGCGCCATGCAGCCTTCATCAATGCCTGCCTGCGTCGCCTGCTGCGCGAGGCCGATGCGCTGCAGGCCGGGCTGGACGAGGATCCCGAGGCGCGCTGGAACCATCCTGCCTGGTGGGTCGAGCGGCTCAGGCAAGACCACCCGGGGCACTGGCAGGCCATGCTGGAGGCGAACAACCGGCCCGGGCCCATGACCCTGCGTGTCAACCGGCGCCAGACCTCGCGCGACGCCTACCGCGAGGTGTTGATGGCCGCGGGCGTGCCTGCCACGCCGGTGGGCGAGGATGGCCTGGTGCTGGCGCGCGCGGTGCCGGTGGGCGAGCTGCCCGGTTTCGAGGACGGGGTGTGCTCGGTACAGGACGCGGCGGCACAACTGGCGGCGCCCCTGCTGCTGGAAGGATTGCCCGCCGTCCGGGCCGATGCCGGGCCGTTGCGGGTGCTCGACGCCTGTGCGGCACCGGGCGGCAAGACGGCGCATCTGCTGGAGCTGGCCGACCTGGACCTGCTGGCGCTCGACGTGGACGCGCAGCGCTGCGAGCGGGTGCGCGACAACCTGCGTCGCCTGCGCCTGCAGGCGCAGGTGAAGGTGGCCGATGCCGGGCAGGTGGCTGACTGGTGGGACGGGCGTCCGTTCGATGCCATCTTGCTGGACGCGCCTTGCACGGCATCGGGGATCGTGCGGCGCCACCCGGACATCCGCTGGCTGCGCCGGGCGCAGGATGTGGCGCAACTGGCAGCGACCCAGGCGCGGCTGCTGGAAGCGCTGTGGCCTTTGCTGGCGCCCGGCGGACGGCTGCTGTACGCGACCTGCTCGGTGTTCCGGGCCGAGGGCCAGGCGCAGGCGGAGGCGTTTCTGGCGCGCCACACCGATGCCCGCAGCGATCGCCGATTGGGACATCTTCTGCCCGGAAACGCCGGTCTGGTGGCCGACTTCGCGGACAATGTGCCGGGTGGATACGACGGTTTTTTCTACGCCCGGCTGGACAAGACAGCAAGCTGACGCATGCCGGCAGCCGGGTGCCCGGGCCGTCGGTTGGCGGGGGCTGGTGTGGCTGTGCCTGACGCTCTGGCTGCTGGTGCTGGTCACCGCGCCGGCCCAGGCGCGGGAGCCGACGGTCGAGCAGTTGGAGCTGCAACGCGATGCGGAAGGCCTGGTGCTGACCGCGCGGCTGGACATGGCGATACCGCCGGCGGTTGAGGACGCCTTGCTGCGGGGTGTTCCGCTGTACTTCGCCTGGCGTGCCGAGCTGTACCGCGAACGCTGGTACTGGGCGGACAAGCGTGTCGGCACGGTGGTGCGGACGATGCGCCTGGCCTATCAGCCGCTGACGCGTCAGTGGCGCTTGAGTCTGGCGGCCGAGCCGGCCGCGAACGGCTCATCCCTGCAGTATGCGGTGCATCAGTCCTTTGATACCCTGGCCGAGGCGCGGCGGGCGATCACGCGGCTGGTGCGCTGGCGGATCGCGCGGGGCGACGAACTGGAGTCCGATGCGCACCACCGGGTGGAACTGGAATTCCGGCTCGATCTGTCCCTGTTGCCCCGGCCGTTCCAGATCGGCCTGGGCAACCAGCCCGACTGGCGTGTCGAGTTCCGGCGCAACATGCTCGTGCCCCGGACCGTCGCGCCCGTGATCGATGCGCCGGCGCCTGAGATGGCTGGCGAGCCCGTGTCCTGACCTGGAGCACGGTGGTGCCATTGACCGAACACGTCCGTTCCCCGCACAAGCAGGCGGTTTCCCGCCGCTGGGCCCTGGTGACGGGGCTGGTGGTGATGTCCGGTCTGGCGCTGGTGCTGCTGTTCATGCTCACGCTGGCCACCGGCAACCGGGCGCTGTACGAGGAGAACTTCGCCTGGCTGGCGGTCGTGAACCTGGCGGTGGCGGTGCTGCTGCTGTCGGTCATCGTGTGGTTGCTGGTGCGCTTGTCCAAGCGCTGGCGACAGGGAAAGTTCGGTAGCCGCCTGCTGGCCAAGTTGGCGCTGATTTTCGCGCTGGTGGGTTTTTTGCCGGGCCTGCTCATCTACACCGTGTCGTACCAGTTCGTCTCACGCTCGATTGAGAGCTGGTTCGATGTCGAGGTCGAGGGCGCGCTGGCCGCCGGGCTGAACCTGGGTCGCACGGCCCTGGACACGATGACGGCGGACATCAGCACCAAAACCCGGCTGGTGGCCGATGAACTGGCACGGCTCGGTGGCAATCCGGGCGGCCTGGTGCTGGACCGGATGCTGCAGCGCCTGGGCGCCTCCGACCTGGTGCTGTGGAGCGCGTCGGGCCAGACCCTGGGCAGCGCCGGCGACTCCCGTTTCGTCCTGCGGCCCGAACGCCCACCGGCGACCCTGCTGCTGGCGGCCCGCAGCCAGCGGGTGGTGGCCCACATCGACGGCCTGGAAGACAGTGGCGGCGATGGCGAAGCCGCCGCCGCGCTGGCCGGCAACGCGCGCGTGCGCGTGCTTGCGCTGGTCAGCACCACGGGGTTCGGTTTTGGCGAGGAGCCGCGTTTCCTGCAGGTGACGGTGCCGTTGCCGGCGGCGCTGGTGGCCGACGCCCTGGCCGTGCAGGCGGCCAACCGCGAATACCAGGCCCGTGCGCTGGCGCGTGAGGGCCTGCGACGCATGTACATCGGCACCCTGACGCTGGCGCTGTTCCTGGCCGTGTTCGGGGCCATCCTGCTCGCGGTGTTGCTGGGCAACCAGCTCATCAGGCCGCTGCTGGTGCTGGCCGAGGGCATGCGCGAGGTGGCCGCGGGCGACCTGTCACCCAAGTCGGCCATGACATCGAAGGATGAACTGGCCGGCCTGACCCGTACCTTCGCGCGCATGACCCAGGATCTGGCCGATGCCCGCGCCGCGGTGCAGCGCAGCATGGGACAGCTGGACGCGGCGCGTGACAACCTGCAGACCATCCTCGACAACCTGACCGCCGGTGTCGTCGTGTTCGGTGCCGACGGTGTGATCCGCCATGCCAATCCGGGTGCTGCGCGCATCCTGAATCTGCCGATCGACGAGTGCCTGGGGCGTCGGCTGGTGGACATCCCCGGGCTGGATGTGTTCACCTCGGGTGTGGTGCAACAGTTCGAGCATTTCCTGGGCGAGGAACAGGCGCACGAGGGCGGTCACTGGCAGCAATCGTTCGAGCTGCGGGCGGGTGGTGACACCCCGTTCGATCACGGCATCACCCTGATTGCCCGCGGCGCGCTGCTGCCCAACGGCGAGCGCCTGCTGGTGTTCGACGATGTGACCGAAGTGGTGTCGGCGCAGCGGGCCAAGGCCTGGGGGGAGGTGGCCCGGCGCCTGGCGCACGAGATCAAGAACCCGCTGACACCGATCCAGTTGTCGGCGGAGCGGCTGGCCATGAAGCTGGAAGGCAAGCTGTCAGCGCCGGAAAAAGCGGTGCTCGACAAGTCGGTGCGCACCATCGTCGAACAGGTCGATGCCATGAAGCACCTGGTCAACGAGTTCCGCGACTATGCCCGCCTGCCCGCCGCGCGCCCCATACCGCTCGACCTCAACGCCGTGGTGCGGGACATCCTCGGCCTGTACGAGCACACCGAGATCCCGGTGCGGCGCGAACTGGCCGACGACTGCCCGCCCGTGCTGGCCGATCCGCAGCAGGTGCGCCAGATGCTGCACAACCTGGTGCAGAACGCGCAGGATGCCATGGCCGGACAGCCGGGCGCGAGCGTGCTGGTGCGGACCCGCCGTTCGGAGTCGGGCCGCTGGGTCCGTCTGACGGTGATCGACCAGGGCACGGGGTTTGCCGAACACATCCTCAAGCGGGCCTTCGAGCCCTATGTCACCAGCAAGGCCAGGGGGACCGGGCTGGGACTGGCGGTGGTCAAGAAGATGATGGACGAGCACGGGGGGCAGGTCGATATCAGCAACCGGGTGGTGGACGGTAAGGTGGTCGGGGCCCAAGTGTCGCTATCATTCGCAGTTGCGAATTGACAACAGGCACACAAATTACAGACAGAGGGAAATTGACAGCGTATGGCCAACATCCTGGTGGTAGATGACGAGCTCGGCATTCGGGACCTGCTCTCCGAAATCCTCAACGACGAGGGCCATGCGGTCGAGTTGGCTGAAAACGCGGCGCAGGCGCGACTGGCGCGGCAGGTGGCACGGCCCGACCTGGTGCTGCTGGACATCTGGATGCCCGATACCGATGGCGTGACCCTGCTCAAGGAGTGGGCGGCGGCCGGCCTGTTGACGATGCCGGTGATCATGATGAGCGGTCATGCCACCATTGACACCGCCGTCGAGGCCACCCGCATCGGCGCGTCGGCCTTTCTGGAAAAACCGATCACGATGCAGAAACTGCTCAAGGCCGTGGACCAGGGCCTGAGCAAGCCCATGCACCGGCCACTGGCCAGCGCCCTGGCGTCGCGGCCCGGTGCGGCCATGCCCATGCTGGCGCCGGCGGAGCTGACCGTGGAAGCGGCAATGACCGGTGGCAAGCTGCCGGAGCCGGTGCTCGACCTCGGACCGCAGTCGATGCAGTCGTTCAACCTCGATGGCCCCTTGCGCCAGGCCCGTGACGAGTTCGAGAAGGCCTACTTCGAATACCACCTGGCCAGGGAGTCGGGCTCGATGACCCGCGTGGCCGAGAAGACGGGGCTGGAGCGTACCCACCTGTACCGCAAGCTCAAACAGCTCGGCGTGGACCTGGTTCGCAGCAAACGATCCGGTGGCAACTGAAACGGGTCAGAAACCTGCTATAATTTCTTTCTCTGGCCCGGTAGCTCAGTTGGTAGAGCAGCGGATTGAAAATCCGCGTGTCGGTGGTTCGATTCCGCCCCAGGCCACCAGATAACGCAAGCCCTTGATTCCTGATGGACTCAAGGGCTTCGTCGCTTCTGGGGACGGCGCAACCCGCTTGGTTTGGTACACCGAGCAGGTACACCATGCTATCGTCCGCAGTGAGGCTGCCGGCCACCTTGGGTCGGCGCCGCAGCTTCATGGCCCAGCCTTTCAAGCATCCGCAGTCCGGGGTGTTCTACATCCGCCGCAAAGTACCGCCCGAGCTTCAGGCGGTGCTCGGACGCGAGTACAAAAAGACGCTCAAGACACGGGAGCCGGGCGAGGCCAAGCTACGGTTTGCCATGGCGTGGGCAGAGGCCGAACGGGTGTTCCAGCAAGCGCGGGCCGGCGTGCAACGTGCCCAGAGCCTGGGCTATCGTGATGCGCAGCTTCTGGCCCAGCAATGGGCGCAGTCGGTCAGCGCCGAGATGGACCCGCACGGGCCATTACGCTGAATGGCTTCTGGAGGAAAGCAGCACGGCCGTAGAGGCCTTGTACACGGCTTGTTGGGGGAATTGCTGCTCGACCGATTTTCTGATCCAAGTCTGTGTAGCACGTGCTCCTTCGTTTGTGAGGATGCGCAGAATGAGCGCCTTGAGCATCTGGGGTGAGCCCGGGCTTTTGACGCGCACGTCTACAGGGGCTTTAAGGATGCGTAGTTTGCCTAGCTCTTTTTCGTGTTGTTCTTGATAGCCTTTGATCGCTTTCGCCACGACGGCCTCAAGCTGCTTCTTGTGATACCGGGCATCGGCCCAGAGGTCGGGCCGGTAGCGGCGTCGGCCCGTTGGCTTGGCGTTATGTGCTGTAGTCATCATCTAGCCCATATACTTTTGTACTTAGGGATTTTGTCCAAATATTATCTTGGGGCTCGCATCGTGCAGTGGACGTGCCGGCTGTAGGTGGTCGGGCCGCGCGCCCTGGCCCGTGGTGGGTCTGGGCATTGAGGTATAGGCGGGCATGCAGGCGATTCTTCCGGGCTCGCTGCTCCTCCCCTTGACTTTCCGCAAGAGAGGTTCTATGCCCCGTCTATAGGCCTTCTTGGGTCATTCTGGTTGTGTCGGTCAGGCGCTGTCAATGCTGGGTTGCACAGGAGACTCCCGGCGCGGGTCAACGCAGTGCATCAACTCAGATGGTGTGACTTCAAGAGCATAGGCCAGCCGAACGATGTTGTGCAGTGAAAGATTGCGCTCGCCCCGCTCTACCGAGCTGACGTAGTTTGTGTGCAAGTCCGCTCGTTCTGCCAGTTTTTCCTGGGTCAGGAACCGTTCTTCTCGAAGGGCGCGGAGGGCTGCACCAAAGGTGATTTGCGCACGCTCCTTGGATGGTGGCCTGACAGGGATTCTTGACACAAGCCGAGTTTTGCGAGATACACGGCGAGTGTGAACACACTATGAGTTTGGTTGTGATGTGTTCTCGTTTCTATTGATCTTTGATATTGATGGGGCTGCATAAATGTTTCTTGGTGCTGTTTTCATGTTTGCGATATTTGGGTATCAGCTTGCGCTGCTTTATGCCGGGTTTGTCGGTGTCGAAGATTGGGTAGGTGGCGGCTGGGCATGGGGGTGGTTGATTGGATCAATTGTCCTTGGATATATGCTCAGGTTCACATTGCCTATAGCCGTAGGGGCGTTTATTGGAGCTGTGGAGGTTTTTCGATGGCACTGGATAGTCGCGATTATCTTTGCTGCGCCGGAATTTGCCTTAGGGGTGCCATATGTTCTGGCAGGGTTGTTGGAGATGCTTCGTCGATCTACAGGGTCGGATACGAGGGGCGGCCGTGTTAATGTGGCGAAGAGTGATCGTGTTGGAGGACGTATTGAACCAAGTTTTAAATATCAAGCAGCAGATAACAACGCGGGTGAAAAATCAGGTGGAATGCTGAGCCAAGCCCAAAGCGCTGCTGCAAGAGTGATCGTTGTTGGGTATAGGGATATCGCAAGAAGAATGGGGCAAGGCGTGGCACCAACAAATAAGACGAGTGATAGCAGATTGCTGGAGATATACAAAGCCGTTGCTGAGGCCTTTCGAGCAGCGGCTGACAGGAGGGGAGAGCATATAAAAGCAGAATGTTTGAATTTTATTGTTTGGAAATTTCTGCAGATTGAAGAGATGTATGGAACGGACCTCTTTGAGAAGCACTTGCATTATGAGGTCGAGAAGTATCTTCGGGATGGATTGCGGCCTGATTATCGGGAAGAGCTTTCTTTGATCTGAATTCTTTGTGGGGCGGATTCAACCCTGGTGTAATGGTGTAACTCTAAGAGACTGCTAGTAAGGGTGCATGAATGAGAGATGAAAAACCTACATCGATGAGATTTGTGAATGGAGAAGGTGGCCATAGTTTAATTGTTGAGGTTTATCGCTGCCAAGTTCCTTTGGGATAAAGTGTTGAGCGTTGATGGATCGTGTTCTTATGAAAGGCTAAGAAGATGGGTTTTTTCAGCAATCTGAGGGCAGCAAGTACGGTAAGTTATGCCGCGCGCTTTATTGAAAAGCATTTGCGCGTACAGGCCGAAATTGGCCGATTCAATGGAGATGCTCTAAAGCTTGGGGAGGGGTTGGTCATGGGCCTGTGGGAGTGAGTCCCAGAGCTTGCGAACCAGTCAGATAAACCAAAGCCAGTATGTGTTGCTGCTGCGGCCCTTGCTATGGGAATTCAGCAGGCGGATCAAGTGGGTAAAAAAGAACTGGGGGATGTGCTATTTAGCGCGCTGCAAACTCTGCTAATGTATGACGTGGCGAAGCTGGCACCGATTGAGAAAGCTACTAGGGTTGACCTGCGCTTGCTGGATATGGCATACGCTGTCATGGACAAAAAATAGTCCTCTGTGGATGTTCTGCGGATGATAAGAGAAATCGAAAGAGAAGGCCTATGATGAGAGATGAGAAACCAACTTCGGTACACTTCTCACAGCAAGAGCGTGGCTATAGCCAAACCGTTGAAGTCTATCGCTGTCAAGTGCCCTTGGAGGAACTGGAGGGGACGGAACGAGACGATGTGAAATTTTGCGGGCACTGTGCCAAGAACGTCTATCGAGTTCAGGATATCAACGGGTTTGTTGATATGGTCGCTGCTGGTCAGTGTGTTTGGGTTGAGCCACAGGACTACCTGAATTCTGGGTGTGCGCCTCTTCTGGGTTCTCCCTCGCCTCCTTGTGATCCGATGCCGTCTGATCCTTTCGGTCTATTGGGATTGGAGCGTTTGTTCGATCCAATACTACTTAACCCTATCGGTCTGTACGATTTTGAGCATTTGCTGGCTTTGAAGTTACAGGAGGCGGATTTTTATCTAATCGGCGATCTGATTCAAACGACGGAAGAACTACTATCG
>NZ_JAQVEJ010000104.1 GCF_028698005.1 Hydrogenophaga sp. | reverse complement strand
GTCGCGTCACTGTCGACGCGGTAGGTGCGTCCCGGGGCAATCACGCGGATGTCGGGCATGTCACCGCTGTACAGCTGACCGGAACGCGGATCGAAGCCATTGCCGTGCTTGCGCACGTGTGCATGGGCATAGCGCACCTGCATCGGGCTGGTGTGCGGGCGCAGGTTCAACAGCAGGCCGTCGTCGCTGCGGCCGTCGATGTAGAACGTGTCCTGCATCGAACGTGCAGGGTGGTTCGGCGGGTTGTTGAGCGAGGTGAAGCTGAACCAGTCGGTCTCGATCTCGGGACCCTCGGCCACGTCAAAGCCCATCGAACCGAAGATGGCCTCAATGCGCTCCTGGGTCAGGCTGACGGGATGCAGTCCTCCTGCCCCGCGCTGGCGACCGGGCAACGTCACGTCCAGCGCCTCAGCCTTGAGCTGCTGCTGCAGTTCGGCATCGGCCAGCGCCTGCCGGCGCGCCGTCAACGCCTCCTCGATGGCCTGCTTGGCCTGGTTGATCGCCGCACCGCGCGTCTTTTTCTCGTCAACCGACAGGGCGGCCATGCCCTTCATCAACTCTGTCACGCGGCCCGATTTGCCCAGGAACTGCGCCTTGGCGTTTTCAAGCTCGGCGGGGGCCGCAGCTTGCGCGAAGGCGGCGCGGGCACTCTCAACCAGTGCGTCCAGCTCGTTCATACGTATCTTTCGATAACAAAGAAAAAAGGGGCCGAAGCCAGCGAGTCAACCTCTCCAGCCTCAACCCCTTTGAGCGACGAAGGCACGTCCGGGGCCGGATGACCCCTCGCGTGCCGGTCGTGAATCAAGCGGCGGCCAGCTTGGCTTTGACTTGCTCCACGATGCTGTTGAAGGCAGCAACGTCGTTGACGGCCAAGTCGGCCAGCACCTTGCGGTCGATACCGATCTCGGCCTTCTTCAGGCCATTGGCGAACTGGCTGTACGTCAGGCCACAAGCACGCGCACCAGCGTTGATACGGGCGATCCACAGTTGGCGGAACACGCGCTTCTTGGTACGACGGTCACGGTAGGCGTACTGGCCCGCCTTCATCACCGCCTGTTTGGCGATGCGGAAGACGTTGCCACGACGACCGCGGAAACCTTTGGCCAGAGCCAGAACTTTTTTGTGTCGGGCGCGAGCCGTGACACCACGTTTGACGCGAGGCATGTGTGTTCTCCTTGTTCGTCAGTGATTACAGGCCAGCCGAGGGCAGCATCTGTGCCATGTGACCCATGTTGGTCTCATGCACCGTCACCGCACCGCGCAGGTGGCGCTTGTTCTTGGTGGTCTTCTTGGTCAGGATGTGACGTTTGAAGGCTTGACCGCGCTTGACGGTTCCACCCGGACGAACGCGAAAACGCTTCTTCGCGCTGCTTTTGGTCTTCATCTTGGGCATTCTCATGCTCCTTTTTCATTTGTGCTCGTGAGGCGCTGCGATCACCTTGCCGCAGACTTGCTGGCCCCGAGCCACTTTTGGTCGGCATGCCTTGCGGCATCCCGGATTCGGTCAGCCGCACAGGGCGACTGCCTCAAGATGGCAGGAAGACTGGGCCTGCCACCTCAATTCTGGCCTGCGCCAGCCCTCAAGGGGCCGGCTGGGC
This sequence comes from Hydrogenophaga sp., assembly GCF_028698005.1. GTDB lineage: Bacteria > Pseudomonadota > Gammaproteobacteria > Burkholderiales > Burkholderiaceae_C > Hydrogenophaga. The sequence continues at coordinate 8,852 of NZ_JAQVEJ010000104.1, read as the reverse complement.
AGCCGCCTCGGCTGCCTTGGGCGCGCCACCGCCCGCTTTCTTCTTGCCAGGCGCGATCATCATGATCATCTGGCGACCTTCCAGCTTGGGGAACTGCTCCACCACGATGCTGTCACCCAGATCATCCCGGATGCGGTTGAGCAGGGCGAGACCCAACTCCTGGTGCGTGATCTCGCGGCCACGGAAACGCAGCGTGATCTTGCATTTGTCGCCGTCATCGAGAAAGCGCCGGATGTTGCGCATCTTGATGTTGTAGTCGCCGTCATCGGTACCGGGACGGAACTTGACTTCCTTGATTTCGATGACCGTCTGCTTGGCCTTGGCCTCGGCCGCCTTCTTCTGTTCCTGGTACTTGAACTTGCCGTAGTCCATCAGACGACACACGGGCGGTGTGGCAGTGGCCGCGATCTCGACCAGATCCACATCCAGCTCCCCGGCCATGCGCAGCGCTTCCTGCAGACTGACGATACCCAGAGGCTCGTTATCGGGCCCGTTGAGGCGAACCTCGGGAGCCATGATTTCACGGTTCAGTCGGTGTGCACGCTCTTCACGCTGGCGGCGGTCGCGAAAGTTGGTAGCTATGGTGAGTTCCTTCGAGAAAAAACAGGGATCAGGCGACCCTTGCACGGGCGTGGCAACCTGGGGCGCTCCACCCGCGCGTTTGAGATCAAACCCTGGATGAAATGTCTGCCGCCACCTGTTGCGCGAACGCTTCCAGTGGCATGACACCGAGGTCCTTGTTGCCCCGGGCCCGCACGGCCACGGCACCAGCCGCCCTTTCCTTGTCGCCCACGACAAGGATATAAGGCAGCTTCTGCAAGGCATGCTCCCGTATTTTATACGTAATTTTCTCGTTGCGCAGATCCGTTTCGACCCTAAGCCCTTGTTTTTGCAACAACTTCACCACTTCCAGGGCATATTCCGCCTGCGCATCCGTGATATTGAGCACCGCCACCTGCACCGGCGCCAGCCAGATCGGCAGCGCACCTGCGTGCTGCTCGATCAGAATCCCGATGAAGCGTTCCAGGCTGCCGACGATGGCGCGGTGCAGCATCACAGGGCGATGACGCGCACCATCCTCACCCACATACTCGGCATCCAGCCGCTCCGGCATCGAGAAATCGACCTGAATGGTGCCGCACTGCCACTGGCGGCCGATGGCGTCCTTGAGCGTGTACTCGATCTTGGGCCCGTAAAAGGCGCCATCACCGGGTGCAATCTCGAATGCGCAGCCCGACGCGCGCAGGCTCTCCATCAGGGCATGCTCGGCCTTGTCCCAGCTTTCGTCGGAGCCGATACGCGCCTCGGGGCGCGTGGCCACCTTGTAGATGATCTCTGTGAAGCCGAAGTCGGCATAGACCTTCTGCAGCAGGCGCGTGAAGTCCAGCACCTCCTTCTGGATGTGGTCTTCGGTACAGAAAATGTGCCCATCGTCCTGCGTGAAGGCGCGCACGCGCATGATGCCATGCAGGCCCCCGGTCGGCTCGTTGCGGTGGCAGGCACCGAATTCGCCGTAACGCAACGGCAAATCGCGGTAGCTCTTGATGCCCTGCTTGTAGATCAGGATGTGGCCCGGGCAGTTCATCGGCTTGAGCGCGTAATCGCGCTTTTCCGACTCGGTGGTGAACATGTTCTCGCGGTACTTGTCCCAGTGCCCGGTCTTTTCCCACAGCGTCTTGTCGAGGATCTGCGGCCCCTTGACCTCCTGGTAGCCGTTGTCGCGGTAGACACGGCGCATGTACTGCTCCACCTCCTGCCACACCGCCCAGCCCTTGGGGTGCCAGAACACCGTGCCGGGCGAGTGCTCATCCATGTGAAACAGGCCCAGTTCGCGCCCCAGCCTGCGGTGATCGCGCCTTTCGGCCTCTTCCAGCAGGTGCAGATACTGATTCAGTTCGTCCTTGGTCGCCCAGGCCGTGCCGTAGATGCGCTGGAGCATTTCATTGTTGTGGTCGCCGCGCCAGTAGGCGCCGGCCACTTTCATCAGTTTGAAGTGCTTGAGCTTGCCCGTGCTGGGCACGTGCGGGCCGCGGCACAAATCTTCGAAGCCGCCTTCACGGTACAGGCTGACGTCCTCCCCTGCGGGAATGCCGGCAATGATCTCGGCCTTGTAGTGCTCACCCAGGCCCTTGAAGTACTCGACCGCCTCGTCGCGCGGCAGTACCCGGCGCACCACGGGCTCGTCCCTGGCCGCCAGTTCGGCCATGCGCTTCTCGATCGCCACGAGATCCTCGGGCGTGAACGGGCGCTTGTACGAAAAATCGTAGTAAAAGCCGTTCTCGATCACAGGACCAATGGTCACCTGGGCATCGGGAAACAGTTCCTTGACCGCGTAGGCCAGCAGGTGAGCCGTCGAGTGGCGGATCATCTCCAGCCCCTCGGCATCCCTGGCCGTCACGATGGACAGACGGGCATCCTGTCCAATGCAGAAGCTGGTATCCACCAGTTGCCCGTCCACCTTGCCGCCCAGTGCGGCCTTGGCCAGGCCCGAGCCAATGGAGGCCGCCACCTCGGCCACCGTCACCGGGCCAGGAAACTGCCTCTGAGAACCGTCTGGAAGCGTGATATTGAGCATAAGGGTCTTCGGAAAAACAAAAGCGCGGCAAGGGCCGCGCTTGGAATGGGAAGAAACAGGAAAGACAGGCAGGCGCGAACTGCGGGCCTCAGCGGGCCATCTGGAAAACCTCGGAAGAAGTTCGCGGTGTCATAACCAGGGTGCCTTTCTCGCTCTTGCTGGTAAACAGGCACCTATTATCCCACACATGCGAAAAAAAGCCCGGGGACTTGCCCCGGGCCTTGCCTCTTCTACCCTGAGCGCTATCTGATCAGTGGAACTGTTCTTCTTCGGTGGAGCCGGTGAGCGCCTTCACGCTGGAAGAGCCACCCTGGATCACCGTGGTCACGTCGTCGAAGTAGCCGGCACCCACTTCCTGCTGGTGCGACACGAAGGTATAGCCCTGCTCGCGCGCCGCGAATTCCGGCTCTTGCACCATGTTGACGTAGTGCTTCATGCCTTCGCCGCGTGCATAGGCGTGGGCGAACTTGAAGGTGTTGAACCAGTTGATGTGGATACCCGCCAGCGTGATGAACTGGTACTTGTAGCCCAGCGCAGCCAGCTCGTCCTGGAAGGACGCGATGGTCTTGTCGTCCAGGTTCTTCTTCCAGTTGAACGAGGGCGAGCAGTTGTAGGACAGGAGCTTGCCGGGGCAGGCAGCCTGCACCGCCTGGGCAAACTCGCGGGCAAAACCCAGATCGGGCGTGCCGGTCTCGCACCACACCAGGTCGGCATACGGCGCATAGGCCACCCCGCGACTGATGGCCTGCTCCAGACCGTTCTTGACGCGGAAAAAGCCTTCTTGCGTGCGCTCGCCGGTCAGGAAAGGTTTGTCGTTGGCGTCGTGGTCGCTCGTGATCAGGTTGGCCGCCTCAGCGTCGGTGCGGGCCAGGATCAGCGTGGGCACGCCCATGGTATCGGCCGCGAAGCGGGCAGCGATCAGCTTCTCGATTGCTTCCTGCGTCGGCACCAGCACCTTGCCACCCATGTGGCCGCACTTCTTGACCGCCGCCAACTGGTCTTCAAAGTGCACCCCGGCAGCGCCGGCCGTGATCATGTTCTTCATCAGCTCAAACGCGTTGAGCACACCACCGAAGCCGGCTTCCGCGTCGGCCACGATGGGCAGGAAATAGTCGATGAACTCGGGCGAGCCCGGCTCGATGCCCCGGCTCCACTGGATTTCATCGGCGCGCTTGAACGTGTTGTTGATACGACGGACCATGGTCGGCACCGAGTCGTAGGCATACAGCGACTGGTCGGGGTACATCGTCTCGCTGGTGTTGCCATCGGCTGCCACCTGCCAGCCCGACAGATACACCGCCTCCAGGCCGGCCTTGGCCTGCTGCATGGCCTGGCCGGCGCTGATCGCACCAAAGGCGTTGACGTAACCTTTTTTGGCCCCGCCATTGACCTTTTCCCACAGCTTTTCGGCGCCACGCTGGGCAAAGGTGTACTCGGGCTGCACGCTACCGCGCAAACGCACCACATCGGCGGCGCTGTAGCCACGCTTGACACCCTTCCAGCGCGGGTTGTTGGCCCAGTCCTTTTCCAGGGCGTCGACCTGTTGTTGGCGGCTGAGTTGTTCCTTGAGCGACTGAGGCATTTGTGTGACTCCGTATGGTTGATGAAGAGGCCGGCACGCCGGAAAACCGTGATGCCGTTGGAATCACTTTAAGTCTTATACAAGACCTTGAAAAGCTCTTATGTCTTATATAAGACAAAAATAAACCTCATTAAAATCAATGGTTTATTTCGATATTTCTCTATATGGAATTATTTTTCTTGTATTGAGAAAAAATGCCGCAACGCAGCATCGTTCATTTTCATATTGAGAAAACGAAATTCGTCATGCTGGATGCCAGCCGCTGCGCCCACTTCGGCGGGATGAAATGACCTGGGCGGCGACGGGCCTGTGGACCGCAGCACGAGCCGCCTGGCAAGGCCCGCGGGTCGGTCGTCACGCCTTCGGGGAACTCACAGGCACCACAGCCCCGTGGGTTGGGTGACACCCATCCACAGTGCCCACCCCGAGGTGATGGCCAGCGCCAGTCCAGCCAGGCGGATGGCCCAGGCGCCCGATGCGCCCGTACGCAACCTGAGCAACAGCCAGGGGCCGGCCGTCAGCGACACCGACGTCCCGACGGCGAACGAGGCCATGATCAGGGCCCCCTCCAGCGCACTGGCCGACAGCGATGCCACCAGCAATGCGGAGTACAGCAGGCCGCAGGGCATGAGCGCCCAGGCCACACCCAGCACCACAGGCGCGCGCGCGCCCATCTTGGTCAACACGGGACGGGCCTTGCGCCACACACCCTGCCCCACATTGTCGATCCAGGCCGGCTGCCGCGCGCGCCACAGCAAGACCAGTCCCAGCAGCATGGCGGCGACATGGAACATGGTCCACACGGGCCGAATCGCGGCGGTGTTGGTACCCAGCCAGGCCAGGCCCTGAACCGTGCCCGCCGCGAACGCGCCGAACAACGCGTAGCCCACCATGCGGCTGAACTGAAAAGACCACAGGGCATACGTGCTGCGCGCACCGGCCGCACGGCTGATGCCGGCACAGGCCGCACCACACATGGCCACACAATGGGGGCCACCGACCAGCCCCATGAACAGGGCTGTCAATGCCATGGACGTTTGCATACGAGGACTCTATCAGGGCCATGCCAAGGCATCCACCACGTCGGCCGACCCTGGGGCCGCACTCAGATGATCTTGGAAAAGCGCGCCCGATCGATGTCCGACTGCAGATATTTGTCGAAAACCATCGCGATGGCCCGCACCAGATACCATCCGGTGGGCGTGACCTGGATCCGCTGGTCATCGATGGTGACCAGACCATGCTCGGCGAGCCCGGCCAGTGCCTCCAGCTCGCGGGCAAAGTAGGTCTTGAAGTCGATCAGGTGCCCGAGTTCGATCGATTCGAACTCGACCGTCCCCTGGCACATGACAGACATGATGACCGAGCGGCGCAGCAGATCGTCTCGTGTGAGCGCCAAACCGCGCACGATGGGCAGGCGCCCCTGGTCAAGCGCGTCGTAGTACTCGTCCAGCGTCTTGGCGTTCTGGCTGTAGGTGGCACCGACACGGCCAATGGCAGACACGCCCAGGGCGATCAAATCGCAATCCGGCTGCGTGCTGTAGCCCTGGAAATTGCGGTGCAAGCGTCCCTGGCGCTTGGCCACAGCCAGCGCATCATTGGGCAGCGCGAAATGGTCCATACCAACGTAGTCATAGCCGGCGTCGCTCAGCGCATCCAGCGACATCGACAGCATCGACAGCTTGTCGCCGGGGCTCGGCAGTTCAGCCACGGCGATGCGGCGCTGCGGCTTGAAACGGGCCGGCAGGTGCGCATAGGCGTACAGCGCGATGCGATCAGGGCGCAACTCGCCAATCTGGCCCAAGGTACGGCGGAATGATTCGGGTGTCTGCAGCGGCAGGCCGTAGATCAGATCGACGTTGACAGACTCGAAACCGATCTTGCGCGCCGTATCGACCAGATGAAACACCTGCTCGGCCGGCTGCACGCGGTGCACGGCCTTCTGAACAGCCGGATCGAAATCCTGAACCCCGAAGCTCAGGCGGTTGAACCCCAGCCTCGCCAATGTCTGCAGACGCTGATCCGTCACCGTGCGTGGATCGACCTCGATCGAGTACTCCCCCCCCGGCACCAGATTGAAGTTGCGCCGGAGCATGGTCATCAGGTCGTCAAGCTCTTCGTCCGACAGGAAAGTGGGCGTGCCGCCCCCCAGGTGCAATTGCGACACCGATTGTCCTTTGCCGGCATGCCGGACCTGCAATTCCACTTCCCGGTGGAGATAGCGCAGATATTCGGTTGCCCGATCATGCTGCCGGGTGATCACCTTGTTGCAAGCGCAGTAGTAGCACACGTGCTCGCAAAACGGGATATGCACATAGATCGACAGAGGCAGTGCCAGCGACCCGGCCGCACGCTGCTCCAAAGCGCGGATGTAGTCGGTCTCGGTGAACGCTTCCACGAAGCGGTCGGCCGTGGGGTACGACGTGTAGCGCGGGCCAGGAACATCGAACCTGCGAAGCAATTCATCGGAAATGGCGTAACTCACAAAACTCTCCAGTACTGCAGTGCACTGTGCATGAAGCACACAACCCATCCCTTGATCTTCATCAAGTCACAGCAGCGTTGAGGGAAAACGCGTAGCTTACTCCCGGCGCCCGAGGCTGGCGCCGCGCGACAGCCCTCCTTGGCTTCCTCGACACTCCCAGGGGATTCGGTTAAGCTTGGCCACGAATTTCGCAGGAAGACATGGACGCTCACAGCATCAAAGTCGCCTGTTCGAGTTGCAATCTCAGGGAGTTGTGCCTGCCCATGGGACTCAGCCCCGACGAGATGAGCAAGCTCGACAGCGTCATCACCACTCGGCGCCGCGTCAAGCGGGGGACCTCGCTGTTCAACACGGGTGACCGATTCAGTTCGCTATATGCCGTGCGCTCAGGTTTTTTCAAAACCTGCATCACCACCGCAGACGGCCGCGACCAGGTCACTGGTTTCCAGATGACAGGTGAGATCATCGGTCTGGATGGCATCGTGAACGACCGCCACTCCTGCGATGCCATTGCGCTGGAGGACGCAGAGGTCTGCGTCATGCCGTTCGATCAGGTGGAGGAGCTTTCGCGCGAATTCACGACCTTGCAGCACCATGTGCACAAGATCATGAGTCGCGAGATCGTGCGCGACCATTCGGTCATGCTGCTGCTGGGCAGCATGCGCGCCGAAGAACGCCTGGCCGCCTTCTTGCTCAACCTGGTACAGCGCCTGCATGCACGCGGATTCTCGCAGTCCGAGCTGATCCTGCGGATGACACGCGAGGAAATCGGCAGCTACCTGGGCATGAAACTGGAGACGGTCAGCCGGACATTCTCAAAATTTGTCGATGAGGGCATCATCGACGTCAAGCAGCGCTATGTCCACATCAAGGACACCGACGCGCTCAGACAGATTGTGAACCAGCAGACCAGCAAATAGCCACAGCACGGCTGGGCCGTAGCGCCAACGACCGATGCACGCAGTATCGTCAGGGTAGGTGGTTTGCGTGCCCACGGGGCCGGCGCTGCGCGGCTTCAGCCGCAGCCGTTGCGGACGCAGTTCGAGGGCCGCTCGTTCACGGGCACCGGGCAGCGGTTGACTTCAAAGGGCGATACCGACAGCAGCGTGGTCAACGCACTGGAGGCCATCGTCACGCCCCAAAAGACAAAGAACGCCAGCGTATAGACCGCCAGCCGCGACCACTCCAGCGGCTGGCCGAACCACTGCAGGTCGCCGGGATCGACCACGGCAAATACCAGCATCTCCAGCACAGCCGCCACCAGAAAAGCGGGCCATGCGATCCACATCCATCGTTGGGCTTTCATTGCTCTGTCTCCTTTATCGCTCTGGTCGATCTTTGTCGCCGTCGGCCGCCAACCTGCCCTACGGCCTGTCGGCCTCCGGAATCAGCGGCGACGCCGCATGGTTGCGAGCCTGTCCGGCTGGCTGTATGCGGGCCAGCGCATCCAGCCGGGCCTGGCCTTCCAGGGCCTTGGCCTCGGTCAGTGCACGCTCGTAGTCGGCCTTGTTCAGCACCGGGTCGGGATTTTTCACGGCGAGCACGACTGTGGCAATGCAGGCCACCACCACGACCAATGGCCCCCCGACCACCAGCCACATATGGGGCACCCGCCACCAAACCGGCGGACGTTGTTCGGGCGAAACGGATGAGACCTGCATGACATGCTCCATGGCAATCGGATTGGCTTCAGTTTAGCGGGGAACGATGAAGACCGCTTTTTCGGCGACCCGATCGACCTTCTCTCCCGTCGAACGAATCTTGAACCGGATGGGGTGGGAGCCGGGTTTGGCCGTCTCGGGCGGAATCTGCACTCGAATGGCGACCGAGCGAACCTCGGTCGGCAGCACGTCGACCTCGGTGTCGGACACGATCTCGATTCCCTTCAAGCCTTCGACCTCGATGCGGTAGCGCTGCGGCTGCTCGGTCGCGTTCATAACCTGCAGGCGGAACACGTTCTCGATACGCCCGAACTCGACCATGCGTGCAAGCGCCCCCCGATCGCGGATCACATCGACCTTGAGCGGAGTACGCAGGAACAGGCTCACGAATACCGCCAGGGTGATCGCACCCAGTATGGCGGAATAGACCAACACCCGCGGACGGAAAGCACGACGGATCATGGCTTGGCGACTCCATCCATGTGCCATGCCGTTTTCCGTCGAGTATTTGATGAGACCGCGCGGATAGCCGACCTTGTCCATGACCTC
>NZ_JAQVEJ010000103.1 GCF_028698005.1 Hydrogenophaga sp. | reverse complement strand
CTTCATCCGTGTGCGCAGCGAAGGGCGGCTCAAGGCCCAGAGCTTCCGCACCACCGAATACCCGGGCTTCCCGACCGACATGCAGGCGCAGTTCATGGCGCTCAACTGCATTGCCCAGGGCACCAGCACCGTCACCGAGACGATCTTCGAGAACCGCTTCATGCACGTGAGCGAGCTCATGCGCCTGGGGGCCAAGATCCAGATCGACGGCAAGGTGGCCGTGGTCGAAGGCGTCGAAAAGCTCACCGGGGCCAACGTCATGGCCACCGACCTGCGCGCCTCGGCCAGCCTCGTGATCGCCGGGCTGGTGGCCCAGGGCGACACCATCGTCGACCGCATCTACCACCTCGACCGCGGCTACGACCGGATGGAAGAGAAGCTGCGCGCCATCGGCGCCCACATTGAACGCATCCAATGACGATCACCCTCGCCCTGTCCAAAGGCCGCATCTTCGACGAAACCCTGCCGCTGCTGGCCGCGGCCGGTATCCAGGTACTCGAGGACCCGGAAACCTCGCGCAAGCTGATCCTGCCCACCAACCAGCCGGACGTGCGCGTGGTGCTGGTGCGTGCGACCGATGTGCCGACCTATGTCGAGCACGGTGGTGCCGATCTGGGCGTGACCGGCAAGGACACGCTGATCGAGCACGGCGGCCAGGGGTTGTACCAGCCGCTGGATCTGCAGATTGCCCAGTGCCGCATGAGCGTGGCGGTGCCGGCCGATTTCGACTACGCTTCGGCCGTTCGCCAGGGCTCGCGACTGACCGTGGCCACCAAGTACACCAGCATTGCGCGTGAGTTTTTTGCGGGCAAGGGAGTGCATGTGGACCTGATCAAGCTGTATGGCAGCATGGAACTGGCCCCCTTGACCGGCATGGCCGATGCGATCGTCGACCTGGTGTCCACTGGCAAGACCCTCCAGGCCAACAACCTGGTCGAAGTCGAGCGCATCATGGACATCTCTTCCCGCCTGGTGGTCAACCAGGCGGCCCTCAAGCTCAAACAGGCGGCCATTCGGCCCATCATCGAAGCTTTTTCCCAAGCCATTGGCCAGCAGGCCCCATCGCCATGATGCCCTCCGCCCAGCCCGTTCGCCTGAACACATCCTCGCCCGACTTCGAGGCGCAGTTTGCGGCGCGGCTGCACTGGTCCGCCGACACCGATGCGGCCATCGAGCAGCGTGTGGCCGACATCCTGGCCGATGTGCACACACGCGGCGACGCGGCGGTGCTCGACTACACCGCCCGCTTTGACCACCTGCAGGTGCAGGGAGTGGCTGACCTGGAGCTCACGCAGGCCGACCTTCGCGCTGCCTTCGATGCCATCGCCCCCGCCCAGCGTGAGGCGCTCGAGAAGGCGGCGCAGCGCGTGCGCCGCTACCACGAGGCGCAGAAGAAGGCCAATGGCGAGAGCTGGAGCTACCGCGATGAAGACGGCACGCTGCTGGGCCAGAAGGTCACGCCGCTGGACCGCGTGGGCATCTATGTTCCTGGCGGCAAGGCCGCCTATCCCTCGTCGGTGCTGATGAATGCCATCCCGGCCCATGTGGCCGGCGTCGGCGAGATCATCATGGTGGTGCCGACGCCGCGTGGCGAGCGCAACCCGCTGGTGTTGGCGGCTGCCTATGTGGCCGGCGTCACGCGCGCCTTCACGATCGGCGGAGCCCAGGCTGTCGCGGCGCTGGCCTACGGCACGGCCACCGTGCCCAAGGTGGACAAGATCACCGGGCCGGGCAACGCCTATGTGGCCAGTGCCAAGAAGCGCGTGTTCGGCACGGTCGGCATCGACATGATCGCGGGCCCGAGTGAAATCCTGGTGCTGGCCGACGGCACCACGCCGCCCGAGTGGGTGGCGATGGACCTGTTCTCGCAGGCCGAGCACGACGAGCTGGCCCAGTCCATCCTGCTGTGCCCCGACGCGGCCTACATCGATGCCGTACAGGCCGAGATCGATCGCAGGCTGACCGCGATGCCCCGCGCGGACATCATCGCCGCCAGTCTCAATGGCCGGGGGGCGCTGATCCTCACGCGTGACATGGAGGAGGCCTGTGCCATCAGCAACCGCATCGCGCCCGAGCACCTGGAGGTGTCCAGCCGCGAACCGCACCGCTGGGAGCCGCTGCTGCGGCACGCCGGCGCCATCTTCCTCGGCGCCTATACCAGCGAAAGCCTGGGTGACTACTGCGCCGGTCCCAACCACGTGCTGCCCACCAGCGGTACAGCCCGCTTCTCCTCGCCGCTGGGGGTGTACGACTTCCAGAAGCGCTCCAGCCTGATCGAGGTCAGTGAGGCGGGTGCCCAGGTGCTGGGCAAGGTGGCGGCCGAACTGGCCTACGGCGAGGGCCTGCAGGCCCACGCGCGCGCGGCCGAACTGCGCCTGTCGGACGTGCCGCCCATGCGCGGCCGCTGAGGACGCGGCCCGATGAGCGCCAGACCCGATCCGCTGCTGCGCATCCGTCAGGACGTGCAGTCCATGCACGCCTATGCCGTCCAGGATTCGGCCGGCATGATCAAGCTGGACGCGATGGAGAACCCCTTCACCCTGCCGCCCGATCTGCAGGCGGCATTGGGCGAGCGGCTGGGCCGCGTGCCGGTCAACCGTTACCCCGGTGCCCGTGTCGAGGAGCTCAAGCAGGCGATCGCGCATGCCATCGACCTGCCTGAAGGCAGCTCGCTGATGCTGGGCAACGGCTCCGACGAGCTGATTTCGCTGCTGGCCATGGCCTGCGACATGCCGGGTGCCGCCATCCTGGCGCCGGAGCCCGGCTTCGTGATGTACGCCATGAGTGCCAGGCTCCAGGGTCTGGCCTATCACGGCGTGCCGCTGACGCCGGATTTCCAGCTCGACGAAGCGGCCATGCTGGCGGCCATGCGCACGCACCGACCGGCCATCACTTACCTGGCCTACCCGAACAACCCCACCGCCAATCTGTGGCAGGCCGGTTCGGTCCGGCGCCTGATCGACGAGGCCGCCGCCTTCGGTGGGCTGGTCGTGATCGACGAGGCCTACCAGCCTTTTTCCAGCCATACCTGGCTGGACGAGATGCGGGCCAACCCGCAGGCCCATGCCCATGTGTTGCTCATGCGCACGCTGTCGAAGTTCGGCCTGGCGGGCGTCCGGCTGGGCTACCTGGTGGGCCCGCGGGCACTGGTGCACGAGATCGACAAGCTGCGCCCACCCTACAACGTGAGCGTGCTCAACGCCGAGTGCGCGCTGTTCGCGCTGGAGCACACCGAGGTGTTTGCCCGGCAGGCAGCGCAGATCCGCCAGGAGCGCCAGCGACTGCTCGATACCCTGTCGGCGATGCCCGGTGTGCAGGCCTTTCCGAGTGATGCCAATATGGTGCTGGTGCGTGTGCCCGATGCGGATCGCTGTTTCGACGGCATGAAAGCGCAAGGTGTCCTGGTCAAGAATGTTTCTAAAATGCATCCACTGCTGGGCAACTGCCTGCGTCTGACGGTGGGCACACCGGACGAAAACACCCGCATGATGGCCGCCCTCCAAACCAGTCTATGACCTCTTCACAAACGACCCCCAGCTTCGTCGATCGCGTGGCCGAGGTCCGGCGCGATACCGCCGAGACCAAGATTCATGTCCGCATCAACCTTGATGGTTCCGGCACCGCCAGGCTGTCCACCGGCATCGGGTTTTTCGACCACATGCTGGACCAGATCGCCCGTCATGGCCTGATCGATCTCGACATCGAGTGCCAGGGTGACCTGCACATCGACGGCCACCACACCGTGGAGGATGTGGGCATTGCCCTCGGCCAGGCCTTTGCCAGCGCCGTGGGTGACAAAAAAGGCCTGCGCCGCTACGGCCACGCCTACGTGCCGCTGGACGAGGCCCTGTCGCGCGTGGTGGTCGACTTCTCCGGCCGGCCGGGGCTGCACATGCGTGTGCCATTCAAGGCAGGCATGATCGGCGCCTTCGACACGCAACTGGCCTTCGAATTCTTCCAGGGCTTTGTCAACCATGCGGGCGTGACCCTGCACATTGACAACCTCCACGGCGAGAACGCCCACCACCAGGCGGAAACCGTGTTCAAAGCCTTCGCTCGTGCCTTGCGCATGGCACTGGAGCGCGATGCACGCATGGGGGACGTGATCCCTTCGACCAAAGGCACCCTCTGAGTCCGTCTTTTCCGATGAAACGCAAGACAGTCGCCGTGGTCGATTACGGCAGTGGCAATCTCCGTTCCGTGTCGCAGGCCGTCATCCATGTGGCGGAGCAGGCCGAGGTGGAGGTGAAGATCACCGCCAGTGCCCAGGGCGTGCTGGACGCCGACCGCGTCGTGCTGCCCGGGCAGGGCCACATGGGCGACTGCATGCGCGAGCTGGCTGCCTCGGGCCTGCTTGATGCCGTGCTGCATGCGGCCGCGAACAAACCGCTGTTCGGCGTCTGCGTCGGCATGCAGATGCTGCTGGACCGCAGCGAGGAGGGGCCGACCGATGGTCTGGGCCTGCTGCCGGGCGAGGTCGTGCGCTTTCGGCTGGAGGGGCGCCTGCAGGCGGACGGCAGCCGTTTCAAGGTGCCACAGATGGGTTGGAACCAGGTGTTCCATGAGCTGGACGGGCGCGATCCGCACCCCGTCTGGGCTGGTATTCCCGAGGGTGCCTGGTTCTACTTCGTGCACAGCTACTACGCGCGGCCTGCCAACGCGGCCCATGTCGCCGGGGAAACCGATTACGGCGGGCGATTTGCCAGCGCCATCGCGCGGGATAATATTTTTGCCACCCAGTTCCATCCTGAGAAAAGCGCCGACCAGGGGCTGGCGCTCTATCGCAACTTCCTCCACTGGAATCCCTGAACCGTCCTGCCGACCTCAACATCACCATGCTGCTGATTCCCGCCATCGATCTCAAAGACGGACAGTGCGTACGCCTCAAACAGGGCGACATGGACCAATCCACCGTGTTCAGTGAAGACCCGGCAGCCATGGCGCGCAGCTGGGTGGACAAGGGCGCTCGCCGCCTGCACCTGGTCGACCTCAACGGTGCCTTTGCCGGCAAACCGCAGAATCTGCCGGCCATCAAGGCTATCCTGCAGGCCGTCGGTGACGAGATCCCGGTCCAGCTCGGTGGCGGCATCCGTGACCTGGACACCATCGAACGCTACCTGGACGCCGGCCTGCGCTACGTCATCATCGGCACCGCGGCCGTCAAGAACCCCGGCTTCCTGAAGGATGCCTGTACCGCCTTTGGCGGCCACGTGATCGTGGGCCTGGACGCCAAGGATGGCAAGATCGCCACCGATGGCTGGAGCAAGCTCACCGGTCATGAGGTGGTCGACCTGGCCAAGAAGTTCGAGGACTGGGGCGTCGAATCCATCGTCTACACCGACATCGGGCGCGACGGCATGCTCTCGGGCATCAACATCGAGGCCACCGTCAAGCTGGCCCAGGCACTGTCCATTCCCGTGATCGCTTCGGGCGGTCTGTCGAGCATGGCCGACATCGATGCCCTGTGTGCGGTCGAGGACGAAGGCGTCGAGGGTGTCATCGCCGGCCGCGCCATCTACTCGGGCGATCTGGACTTCGCGGCCGCCCAGGCGCGTGCCGACGAGCTGCGGACCTGACATGCTGGCCAAACGCATCATCCCTTGTCTGGACGTGACCGGTGGCCGCGTCGTCAAGGGTGTCAACTTCGTCGAACTGCGCGATGCCGGTGATCCGGTCGAGATCGCGGCGCGCTACAACGAACAGGGCGCCGATGAGCTGACCTTCCTGGACATCACCGCGACCAGCGACGGGCGCGACCTGATCCTGCACATCATCGAGGCCGTGGCCTCGCAGGTGTTCATCCCGTTGACGGTGGGCGGCGGCGTGCGGACGGTGGAGGATGTGCGCCGCCTGCTCAACGCAGGTGCCGACAAGACCAGCTTCAACTCGGCCGCCATCGCCAATCCGCAGGTCATCCGCGATGCGTCCGACAAGTACGGTGCGCAGTGCATCGTGGTTGCCATCGATGCCAAGCGCCGCCAGGGTGACGATCTGGCCGCGCGTGGTGCGGGCTGGGATGTCTACAGCCACGGCGGGCGCAAGAATACCGGCCTGGATGCCCTGGCCTGGGCACGGCAGATGGCCGAGTACGGGGCCGGCGAGATCCTGCTGACCAGCATGGATCGGGATGGCACCAAGTCCGGATTCGACCTTGAGCTGACGCGTGCCGTGGCGGACGCCATCAGCATCCCCGTGATCGCCTCGGGCGGCGTCGGCAATCTCGACCATCTGGCCGATGGCGTGCAGCAGGGGGGGGCGGACGCCGTGCTGGCGGCCAGCATCTTCCACTACGGTGAGTACACGGTGGCTCAGGCCAAACAGCGCATGGCCGAGCGGGGCATTCCGGTTCGGCTGTAAAGCGGTCGGTGTCCCACCGCGGCCGCGGCTGCGGCGGCGTGCTGTGCGATCAGGGCTGTTCGGGCGTGCCGGGCAGCCGGTCCTGGCGATCCAGCCGGTCTTCCAGCTCGCCCAGGCTGGCGCTCAGGCCGTTGGCGCTTTGCTCGAACAGGCGGGCCAGTTCGGTCTGGCTGCGCTCGATCTGTTGCTGCAGCGTCGCGGTCTGCGCCTGCTGGCGCTCTTCCAGCCGCGTCAACTCGGTGCGCAGGTAGTCCCGCAGTTCCGCCAGCCTCGACGCCTCGGCCTTGTCCGCCAGTTGCCGTTGCTCGGTCGCTTCCTTGCCCAGGCGCCGCACCTCCATCAGGTGCGAGGCCTGGTTGAGCACCATCACCAGCAGGAACACGATCAGCAACCCTCCCAGCATGCCCAGCAGCACAAGGCCCAGCGGCGCCTGCACGTCGGTGAACGCGAAGTTCAACGTGGTGGGCCGGAAAACCTCGTCAAGATTCAGGGCCACGAAGGCCGCCACCAACAGCAGACAGGCGATGAGAAGCATGGTTCTGGGTTTCATGTCGGCATCGTATCCCGGATGGCCGTGGGCGCCCAGTGGCGGGGCGTGATAGATTCGAAAGATGAACTGGCTCGATCAAGTGAAATGGGACGCGCAGGGCCTGGTGCCCGTCATCGCGCAGGAACAGGGCAGCGGTGACGTCCTGATGTTTGCGTGGATGAACCGCGCGGCGCTGGAAAAGACCGCCGAGCTCGGCCGCGCCGTCTACTACAGCCGCTCGCGCGGCAAGCTCTGGTACAAGGGCGAGGAGTCCGGCCACGTGCAGACGGTGCATGAGATCCGGCTCGACTGCGACAGCGACGTGGTGCTGCTGAAGGTCACCCAGCGGGGGCATGAACCCGGCATTGCCTGCCATACGGGCCGGCACAGCTGCTTCTACAGCGTGCTCAAGGACAATGCCTGGACACCGGTCGATCCGGTGCTCAAGGACCCCGAAACCATCTACAAGTGAACACCATGTCCGATACCGATACGCTGATCCGCCTGGCAGCCGTGATCGAAAGCCGCCGCCCGGCCAATGGTGGCGATCCCGAGAAAAGCTATGTGGCGCGCCTGCTGCACAAGGGCCCGGACGCCTTTCTCAAGAAAGTGGGCGAGGAGGCCACCGAGGTGGTGCTGGCGGCCAAGGACTGCGGGCACGGCGGTGATCCCCAGAAGCTCGTGAACGAAGTGGCCGACCTGTGGTTCCACTGCATGGTGGCGCTGGCCCACTACGGCAAATCACCCGCCGACGTGGTGGCCGAACTGGCCCGCCGCGAGGGCCTCAGTGGCCTGGAGGAAAAGGCCATGCGCAAGGTCAGGGAGCGCGAGGCCGGCGCGTCCGGCCACTGAAAGGACGGCATCATGGCCGATGACCGCGACATCATTGATGTCCCCGCCACATTCAAGCCAGCCGATGACAGCCTGCTGACCATAGGCTGGCTCAGCTACGTGCTGCATTTCGTGGTCGCGCTGGCGGCGGTCATCCCCGGCGCCCAGGTGGGCGTCGGGCTGCTGGTGGTGGCGCTCATCATCGATCTGGTCAAGCGCCCGGATGCCGAGGGGACCTGGCAGGCCAGCCATTTCTCGTGGCGCATTCGCAGCGTCCTCTGGGCCGCGGTCCTCTACGTGGTGACCTGGCCGCTGTGGCTGCTCTTTCTGCTGCCCGGCATGGTGGCCTGGTGCATCATCTCGCTGTGGTTTCTCTATCGCATCATCAAGGGCATGGTCCGCATGAACGACCGCCGCCCGGTGGGCTGATCTTCCCTGCCGTTTTTTCCATGCACGAACAACACGATCCGAACTGCATCTTCTGCAAGATCATTGCTGGCCAGATCCCCTCGAAGAAGGTTTACGAGGACGAGCGCATCTTCGCGTTTCACGACATCAACCCCTGGGCGCCGGTGCATTTCCTGATGGTACCGAAGGTGCACGTGCCGTCCATGGCGCAACTTGCCCCGGAGCACGAGGTGCTGATGGGCCGGATCATGGTGTTGGCGCCCAGGCTGGCCATGGAGCAGGGGTGCCGGCCGTACCCCGAGGGCGGTTTTCGCGTGGTGTGCAACACCGGGCAGGACGGGGGGCAGGAGGTCCACCACCTGCACGTCCATGTCTTCGGCGGGCCTCGCCCGTGGGCGCGAGGCTGACCGGGTGCTGGATAACCCTTGGCACGGCGGTTGAACTGTCGGCCGCGGCGTAGAATCCAACATCAGGGCGCTCGACGCCATTTCAGACACCGGAGAAAGATATGGGTAGTTTTTCGATTTGGCACTGGCTCATCGTGCTGCTGATCGTGGTCATGGTCTTTGGTACCAAGAAGCTCAAGAACATCGGATCTGACTTGGGTGGTGCGGTCAAAGGCTTCAAGGATGGCCTGAAGGAGGGTGAGTCCTCCGCATCGGCGGCGACTCCCCCCCAGCAGGTGACCCAGGCCAGCCAGAAGCCTGAGCAGACCACCATCGACGTCGAAGCCCGTCAGAAGTGAGGCGTCCCCCCTGCGGCGACGCCGCGTCGGGTGTGCCGCCTGTTGCGGGCGGCAGAAGCCCGGCGCGGGCTCCCGGTCTGGCGCAGGTTGCACCATGAATGGCTGACACATGATCGATCTGGGCATTTCCAAGCTCGCCCTGATCGGGGCGGTGGCGTTGATTGTCATCGGCCCCGAGAAGTTGCCGCGCGTGGCGCGCACGGTGGGTACCTTGCTGGGCAAGGCGCAGCGCTACGTGGCCGATGTCAAGGCCGAGGTCAATCGCTCGATGGAGCTTGATGAGTTGCGCAAGATGAAGGAGTCGGTCGAGTCGGCGGCTCGCGACGTCGAATCGTCCATCCGTACCGAGACCGACAACTTCGAAAAATCCTGGCAGGAAGCGACGGCGGGGCTCGATGGCAGCACGCTCAGCAGCGGCGACGACAGCGCTGGTGCTCTCCAGGCGCTGGGCAGCGAGGTCTACCCGACCTACCGGCACCCGAAGAAGAACTGGCGTCTCAAGCAGGGCGCCACACCCCTGTGGTACAAGGCCCGTACCGGCGTCCGTACCCGGGCCCAGTCCGGGGCGGCCCGGGTGGCGCGCTACCGCCCCAAATCCACATCGTCTCCCCGCTGATGGCCAACCCGAACAACCCCGAAGACGAGCTGGCCGGGACCGAGCAGCCTTTCGTCCAGCACCTCATGGAGTTGCGGGACCGCCTGCTCTATGCCGTCGCCGGCATGGCCGTGTGCATGGCGCTGCTGGCCATCTGGCCTGGCCCGAGCGGTCTGATCGACCTGATTGCGGTGCCGATCCTGGCGCACATGCCGCCCGGCACCGAAAAACTCATCGCGGTCGGGGTGTTCTCGCCGTTCTTCGTTCCGCTCAAGGTGCTGGCCATGGCGGCGCTGCTGCTGTCGCTGCCGTGGTGGATGTACCAGGTGTGGGCCTTTGTGGCGCCGGGCCTGTACAGCCACGAGAAGCGGTTTGCCGTGCCTCTGATCGTGCTGGGCAGCATCCTGGCCTACGTGGGTATCGCCTTCGTGCAGTTCTTCGTGCTGGACAAGATGTTCGGCTTCATCCAGCGCTTCACACCCGCCAGTGTGGCGGCCACGCCCGACATCGCCTCCTATGTCGAGGCCATCCTTTCGCTGTACCTGGCGTTCGGGCTGGCCTTCCAGGTGCCTATCGTGGTGATGCTGCTGGTCAAAATGGGGCTGGTCACGATCCAGAAACTCAAGGATTTCCGTGGCTACTTCATCGTGGTGGCCTTCATCATTGCCGCCATCGTGACACCGCCCGACGTCATCTCGCAACTGGCGCTGGCCGTGCCCATGTGCCTGCTGTACGAACTGGGCATCTGGGGGGCCCGCTGGTTCAGCCCTGCCACCGAGGAAGCCGAGACGGCTGCGGGCGAAGAAAAGAAGGCCGGTTGACCGGGGACGGTCTCCCCGGCGGACGCTCAGCGGGTGCGGACCTGCGGCCGCGCGGGGTTGCGTCGGCCCGGGACGATCTGCAGTGACTGCGTGCCATCCCTGCGCACCACGACCAGGGTGGAGGGCTGCCCCGGAGGCAGCGCCGCGACGGCCGACAGCAGTTGCG
>NZ_JAQVEJ010000102.1 GCF_028698005.1 Hydrogenophaga sp. | reverse complement strand
CTGGACCTGGACGATACCCTGTGGCCGATCTGGCCGACGATCGCACGTGCCGAGCAGGTCTTGCTGGACTGGCTGGCGGCGCATGCACCGGCCACCGCCGACTGGTGTGCCGACACGGACCGCTGGAAGGCGGTGCGGGCGGCCATGGCCCACTCCCACCCCGAGCTGGCGCACGACCTGAGCGCACTGCGCCGGGAGTCGATCCGCACCGCGCTGGTCCAGGCCGGTGACGACCCTTCACTGGCCGAGCCCGCATTCGACGTCTTCTTTGCCGCGCGCCAGCAGGTGGAGCTGTTCGATGATGCGCTGCCGGCACTGCAGCGCCTGAGCGCGCGCTTTCCGGTGGTGGCCTTGTCCAACGGCAATGCCGACATCGGCAAGGTTGGCATTGCCATGCACTTTCGTGGGGCGGTCAGCGCGCGCGAGTGCGGTGTGGCCAAGCCCGATGCACGTATCTTCCATGTGGCGGCCGATGTGGCCGGCGTGGCGCCCGGCGAGGTGCTGCACGTCGGCGATGATGCGCTCCTGGACGGTGTGGGGGCGCTGCGTGCCGGCATGCAACTGGCCTGGGTCAACCGCGCCGACCACGTCTGGGATCACGATCCCTGGCAGCCCCACACCACCGTTCCCGACCTGCTGGCGCTGTGCCGCCTGCTGGGTGTCTGAAAACAACACAAAGGCTGACCACCATGAGCATCACCATCCACGGCATTGCGGCGTCGCGTGCCATCCGTCCGCTGTGGGCGGCCACCGAACTGGGGCTGGCGTTCGAACACCGGGCCACCCCCTACCAGAGCGGCGCGACCCGCACGCCCGAATTCCTGGACCTCAACCCCAACGGGCACATCCCGGTGGTGGTGGACCGTCCGGAAGAGGGACGGGAGATTGTGGTCTGGGAGAGCATGGCCTGCGCGCTGTACCTGGCGCGCCACCATGGCCGCCCGGACGGGCAGGGCATCACGCCGTCGTCGGTGCGCGAGGATGCCGAGGCCTTGCGCTGGAGCTTCTGGACGGTCAATGAAGTGGAAGCCGATGCCCTGACGATGCTGGCCCATCGCAGGACCATGCCGGCCGAGCGACGCAAGCCCGAACTGGCCGAGACCGCCGAGCAGCGCCTGAGGGTACCGCTGGCCGTGCTGGAGCAGCATCTGCAGCGACAACAGCAGGCCGGCATGGACTGGCTGGCGGCGGGGCGTTTCACCGTGGCTGACCTGTGCGTGGCCAGCGTGCTCAACTGGGTGCGTTCATCATCGCGGCCGCTGATGGACGGTCACCCGCTCGTGCAAGGCTGGCTTCAGCGCTGCATCGGGCGCCTGGCCTACCAACAGGCGAACGCTCTGGGGCGCTGAGGCGCGGCCGCTTACCAGCCCCAGACCAGCCGCCGGGCGACCCAGCCCTGGCCCAGTGACTCGTGTCGCACCTTGACCCACTGGCCCTGCTTTTGCAGGGTGCGCATCACTTCACCGTACGCCATCCGGCCCTTGATGCGGTAACGCGTGCCAGGGCCGCTGCGCAGGTGGGCGGTCGGAACCTTGACCACATGGTGGGGCGTGGTCGAGGTGAGCGAACGTGCCACCCAGCCACTGTCGCCTTCGAAATCCTTGACCTGGAGCCAGTTGCCCTGGCGGTTGACGACATTCAGCGGGTAACCCCGGCTGAGTGACCACAGCACAGGATGACGGGTGCCAGGGCCTTCGCGCATGTTCAGCGTGCTGGCGTTGACACTGACCATGGTCTGGGCCTGAGCAAGGCCACCGTGCAGCATCAGGATGGAGGTGGCCGCGATGGCCAGCGCTTGGCGAATGGTCTGAGTGCTCTCGGACATGGGACAGTCATCTCCTTTTCCCGGGTGGATCAACAGCCATGGGAGCCCCGTAGGAACTCATGGTTCCCCGGGCGACGGCACAAGTCCGTCAGGGGCAGCCGCCTTGCATGCCGCGGGTGGCCGCACGGCATGCTTCCCGGAATTGCCGAAGCTGTGCCTCGCAGCGGCTGAGCACGCTGCCGGAAGGATAGGGGCCCGGCGTCGTCACCGGATCGTCGATGCCGCTGGGCATGCCGGTCAGCAGGGCCAGGCCTTCGCCGGCATGGCTGGCGGTGTAGATGTGAAAGTGCCCGGTGGCCACCGCGTCGACCACGGCCGGTTCCAGCATGAGATGCCGCAGGTTGCGCCGGGGCAGCAGCACGCCCTGCTGTCCATCGAGCCCGGCCGCCTCGCACACACGGAACCAGCCCTCGATTTTTTCGTTGATGCCGCCCACGGGCAGCACCTCGCCATGCTGGTTCAGCGCACCCGTGACCGCGATGCCCTGCCGCAAAGGCACGCCCGACAGGGAAGAGAGCAGGGCAAACAGCTCGGCGCACGAGGCCGAATCACCCTCGACGCCGTCATACTCCTGCTCGAACACGATGGAGGCATTGAGCGCCAGCGGCGCCAGATGGCCGAACAGGGCGATCAGGTAGCTGTGCAGGATCAGAACACCCTTGTCGTGGATGGGGCCGGACATTTCAACCTCGCGCTCGATGTTCAGCAGCCCCTGGCCACCGGCGTGGGTGCGCGCGCTCACGCGCACCGGCAGGCCGAAGCGCCAGTCGCCCAGGTCGATCTGGGTCAGGCCGTTGATCTGGCCGACACGGCTGCCAGACAGCGCGATCAGACGCTCGCCATCGATGATCGACTCGAGCAGGCGCTGCTCGGGGTAGCCATGGCGCAGACGGCGGGCCGACAGCGCCGCGTGGATGTCGCGCGCCTCGACCACCGTGCCGCCGCGCTCCCGGCACAGGGCGGATCCTTCGACCACCAGGGCCTCGGTCCTGGCAAACAGCGCGCTCTGGCGCGCCTGGTCGTCGGTCTGGCGGTGCGTGTCCTCAATCAGCGCGGCCACGGCATCGGCCGCAAACGGCGGCAGGCCACGGCGCTTGCAGGTGTGCGCCACGAACAGTGAGGTGGCCCTGCGCGTGTCCTCGGTGGCGGGGAAGCTCTCGGCAAAATCCACCTTGACACGAAAACGCCGGGCGAACTCCGGATCGGCCTTCTGCAGCTGGTAGTACTGCGCGGCCGACCCGATGAGCACGATCTTGACGTCCGCATCCACCGATTCGGGCCGCAGGGAGACCGCCGGAATCGGCATCAGGCCCATGCCCGGCTCCTCGATCTGGACGCGGCCGCTGCGCAGGAAACGGCGCAGCTTCTCCCAGGCCAGATCCTCGGCCAGCAGGTCGCGCAACTGAATGATCAGGTAGCCGCCGTGGGCGCGCAGCAGACTGCCGGTGCGGATGCGGGAGAAATCGGTGTGCAGGACATTTTCTTCGGCCTCGTAGTCGACGCTGCCAAACAGCGCATGCGGCGTGGGGCTGTCCTCGACGATGACCGGCGCACCGCGCAGCGCGCTGTTGTCCACCACCAGATTGACCTGGTACTGGGCCAGCAGCGACTCGAGCGCCAGTTGCCGTTCTTCATCGCCCGTTTCCTGCGCCTCGAACAGCTCGATGTGTTCCAGGACGTCGTGGGCCACCTGCTCCAGATAGCCGCCGAGCTTGACGCTGTCCTTGATCTGCTTCTTGAGGCTGACGCGGATCTCCTGCAGTTCATGGTCCAGCAAGGGCTTGATGACCTGCCGCCGCAATGCGGCCAGGGCCTCGTTCATCACCCGTGCCATCGGGCGCGTCTGCTCCAGGAAGTGCGAGATCTGCTCGCGCAACTCGATCTCGGCCTTGCTGATCTCGGCCCGGCGCTCGCGGGGCAGGGCGCGGGCCTCGTTTTCGGTCAGGGCGTTGCCATCGTCGCCCACGAGGGTGAAGACCAGGTGGCCCGATTCGCGAAACAGGTTGAAGTGGCGCGCCTCGGCGTACTGCTCGAGCTCGGCAAAGGCCTTGTTTTCCTCGTCCTTGTAGGCGTCCTGCAGGCGCTCGCTCTCGGCCTTGAAGTCATCGCGTGCCAGGCGCAGGGGAATTTCCGTCTGCAGCGTACGGCACAGGCGCTGCATCCGTTGGCGCAGTTCACGGCCTTGTCCCGCGGGCATGCGCAAGGCGCGGGGACGCTCGGGGTTTTCGAAGTTGTGCAGGTAGCACAGGTCTGGTGGCACGGGCCGCTCTGCGGCCACGGCGTGCGTCAGCTCACGCAGCAAGGATGAGCGGCCACTGCCGACTTCGCCCAGGACGAACAGGTTGTAGTCGGGGTTGTCCATCAGCAGGCCAAAACGGGCCGCCTGCTCGGCCCGCTCCTGGCCGATCCAGGGCAGGGACTTCACGTGCAGCTC
Organism: Hydrogenophaga sp.; assembly: GCF_028698005.1. Lineage (GTDB taxonomy): Bacteria > Pseudomonadota > Gammaproteobacteria > Burkholderiales > Burkholderiaceae_C > Hydrogenophaga. The sequence goes on along the minus strand of NZ_JAQVEJ010000102.1, from coordinate 6,213 downwards.
ACGGGTGTCGGCAAAACCCAGACTGGCCGGATCGACGGTCAGGCGCAGTTGCGAGGGAAGAAGGCGGGGCAGATCGGTCATGGTGCGATGTCCATCATGCGGCATGGGGGCTGTCAGGGCAAGCCGTGGCGGCGACCCAGGTCCGAGGCCGCCTGCCGGCCGCTGCGAACAGCGCCCTCGATGGTGGCGGGGTAGGGGCCGTCCACATAGTCGGCTGCCGCCGTCAGACCATCTGCGATCCGCGCGGGCGGTCGTGCCAGTGCGGGGAGGCAGGCAAAGGTGGCGCGACGCTCCACCACGGTGCGGATCGGCGTGAGCTGATCCAGCCCCAACTGCTGGCGCCCCTGGGCGATGACAGCGGTTTCCAGGGCCACCCGGTCGTCGGGGCTGGCACTGACCACAAAGGCCAGCACCCCTTGCATGACGGGGTCGTCGGGATGCAGTTGCCCGCGATCGAACACGAACTGGGCCGACAGGCTGGCAGACAGGTCTCCGGCAGTGCCCCCCGGCCGCAGGGCCAGCATGGGAGCGGGCAGCCGGGCACTGGGCGACCGGGCATAGACGGTGGCGATGGCGGTGTGGGGCAGGCCTTGCGCCTGATCGGCCCAGGCGAGCAGGGAGCGGGCCTGACCGGGCGTCACGCTGGTGGCGGCGTCGCGGACCAACTGGCCTGCCACTTCGGCCGAGGAGGCCAGGATGACATGATCGGCATGTTCGGTGCGCACGGCACCGTCCTCTCGCACCGAAACGGCCCATCCAGCCTCGCCGCGCCGCAGTGCCATGGCCCGGGCACCGGTCCGTGCGTCGACACCGCGCGCCCGCAGCCAGTCCACGGCCTTTGCCGGCATCAGCATGCCCAGGTCATGGCGCGGCAGCAGCAGGTGCGCCGGACGCAGCGCGCCGTGTCCCTGGCCGAACAGCGCATCGCGCAGCACGCGCAGGAAAACCTGGCCGCTGGCCTGAGCAGGGGGCAGGTTCAGGGCCGACACACACAGGGGCTCGATCAGGTCCTGCATGGTTCGCCGTGGCAGGTCCCGGCACACATCCGCCACGGTGTCGGTCGGCAGGCACCGGAAACCGCGCAGCCGCCAGGCCAGTGATCGCCGCAGCAGGGCCAGGCGGTCATGCCAGCTCCAGCCCCGCGCCGTGGTCATGGCGGCCAGGGCGTCCAGTGGCGCAGGCCAGCGTGCGGCCCAGGCGGGCGTGGTCAGGCCCAGACCATCCGGGAAGGGCAGACCCAGTGGCAGGTCCATCAGGGCCCGGGACAGATCGACCCCCACGGTTTCCATCAGGCCCAGGGTGGCGGTGTAGGCACCGATCAGGATGTGCTGCCCGTTGTCCAGCCGAAGGCAATGGCCGGCGGCGTCCTGCAGAGCCAGGGCGCGGGCCCGGCCACCCCAGTGGCGTGTGGCTTCGATCAGGGTGACCTCATGACCTTCCTGGCAGGCCTGCACGGCAGCCGCCAGGCCTGCCCAGCCTCCGCCGACCACCAGGACCTTCACAGGCGGCCCAGCGCCTGCACCTTCCAGGCGAGCCAGAACTTGCGCAGCGGCGTCAGGCTCACGCGCTGCGTGAGCACCAGCATCGGGTCGGCGGCAATCTCCTGCAGCAAGGTGCGATAGATGCTGGCCATCATCAGGCCGGGCTTCTGGGCGCGCCGGTCCTCGGGTGGCAGCAGGGTCAGGGCCTCGCCGTAGATGCCGAGTGCGCGCTGGCACTGGAAGTCCATCAGGGCGCGAAATCGTCGCTCGAAATCGCCGGCATCCGTGCCAGGCGCCGCGCCGCGCTTGAGCAGTTCATGGGCTTTCAGGTCGAAACGCTGCAGGTCGTTGACGGGCAGGTAGATGCGCCCGCGCACGGCGTCTTCGCCGACATCGCGGATGATGTTGGTCAGCTGGAAGGCCAGGCCCAATCGGTGGGCGTATTCGGTGGTGGCCGGGTGGTTCTGGCCGAAAATGCGGGCGGCCACTTCACCCACCACGCCGGCCACCAGGTGGCAGTACCGTTGCAGGCCGGCGAAGTCCAGATAGCGGTTCTGGTCCAGGTCCATCTGGCAGCCGTCGATCACCGCCAGCAGGTGCCGTGACTCGATGCCGTGGACCGGGCAATGCGGCATCAGCGCCTGCATGGCCGGGTGGCTGGGCTGGCCGGCGAAGGACTGGGCCACCTCCTGGCGCCACCAGCCGAGCTTGGCCTGGGCCACCCCGGGGTCCTGCACCTCGTCCACCACGTCGTCCACCTCGCGGCAGAAGGCATAGAAGGCGGTGATGGCCGAACGGCGCTCCGCCGGCAGGAACAGGAAGGCGTAATAGAAGCTGCTGCCCGAGGCGGCGGCTTTTTGCTGGGCGTATTCGTCGGGGCTCATGTCTCAGGCGATTTGGCCCGAGTGTAATCAGGCCCGCGCGATCAGGCTGGCGGGGCGCGTCGCTGGCGCAGGGCCCGCCACAGCAGCACCGGCAGGTCGCTCCTGCGCAGCCGTGGTCGTGTGCGCCAGGTGCGCCAGTGCAGGGCGGCGCAATGCTCGAGGATGCGCAGCCCGCCCTGGACCACCAGGCGCAGCTCCCAGCCGGCACGGCCGGGCACGCGGGTGGCCAGCGGGGCGCCCCGCACCATGCGCTGGCGCGCGTCCTCACACAGCTCGCGCACCACCGCCGCGCAGTGGTCGTTGTCCGACTGCGGTGCGAAATCCTCGATCCGCACACCGTGCCGCGCCAGCACGTCGGCCGGCAGGTAATGGCGGCCGCGTGCATGGTCGCGCGAAATGTCCTGCCAGAAGTTGATCAGTTGCAGGGCACTGCAGACGGCGTCCGATTGCCGCAGCGACCGGTCGTCGCCGATGCCGTACAGGTGCAGCAGCAGGCGTCCGACCGGGTTGGCCGACAGCCGGCAGTAGTGCAGGAGCTCATCCAGATCGCCGTAGCGGTGGCCGCTGGCGGTATGGCGCACGTCTTGCTCGAAGGCCGAGAGCAGGTCGCCCAGCAGCGGCACGGGCAGGGCATGGGTCGCGATGGCGTGCGCCAGGGGCTCGAACAGCCCGGGCCGGGCGCTGTCCTGCCAGCGGCCGTCGGCGGCGGCCAGCAGGTCGCGCCGCATGTCGGCCAGCAGGGACAGGCGCGTTTCGGCCGGGGCATCCCCTTCATCGGCGATATCGTCGGCCGAGCGCGCGAAGTGGTAGATGGCCACGATGGGCGGGCGCAGGGCAGGAGGACACAGCCAGGAGGCGACCGGGAAGTTCTCGTAGTGCCCGACGGCGCCCGTCAGGGCGGCCGGCGGTGGATCGTCGGCTCCGTTGGTCCGGTGGGTCGGGGGCGGCTGGCGGGGTGGGGTCATGGGAGGGACGTCGGCAGCGACATGCACAGCGGCCGCAATTGAACTACAATTTTTACTAACCGGTCAGTCATTAATTATTGCTTGCCATGAAACACTTGCGCGTTGGCTTCGTCGTATCGGTGGCCCTGGCCCTGGTGGCCTGCTCGAAAACACCGCCGCCGCCCGAGCCGGTGCGCGCCGTCAAGCTGATGACGGTGGCGCCGTCCGGGCTGACGGCCCAGGAAGTCTACGCGGGCGAGGTCCGCGCCCAGGTCGAATCGGCCCAGGGCTTCCGGGTCGGGGGCAAGGTACTGCGCCGCCATGTCGAGGCGGGGCAGCCGGTCAAGGCCGGCCAGTTGCTGATGGAGCTTGATCCGGCCGACCTGCGGCTCGCGGCCGAGGCCGGGCAAGCACAGGTCGCCGCGGCGACGACCCAGCGCGACCTGGTTGCGGCCGACCTGAAGCGCTACCGCGACCTGCGGGCGCAGGGCTTCATCAGTGGGGCCGAACTGGAGCGCCGGGAGGCCTCGCTGGCCGCGGCCGAAGCCAGTCTGCGGCAGGCCATGGCCCAGGCCTCGGTGCAGGGCAACCAGGCCGGCTATGCCCAGTTGCGCGCCGATGGCGATGGGGTGGTGCTCTCGGTGGGCGCGGAGCCGGGCCAGGTGGTCTCGGCCGGCGCGGCGGTCGTGCGCATCGCGCGCGATGGTGTGCGTGATGTGGTGTTCGGCGTACCCGAGGACCGGGTGGCGTCGGTTCGCGTGGGCGACCGGGTGCAGGTGCAGCTGTGGGCCAGCCACGAGGCACCGCTGGAAGCGGTGGTGCGCGAGGTCGCGGCCAGCGCCGACCCCGCGGGACGGACCTTCCAGGTGCGCGTGGCCTTGCCTGCGGATGCGCGGGTGGTGCTCGGCGCCACCGCGCGGGTGAGCTTCGGCACGCATGGTGAAGCGCTGCAGGCGATCCGGCTGCCCACGTCGGCGCTGGCGCGGGTGGGCAATGACACCGTGGTCTGGGTGTTCGATCCGCAGAGCAACACCGTGCAGCCGCGTCCGGTCCAGGTGGCCATGGCCGATGGCAATGACGTGGTGCTGCAAGGTGGTGTGCAGCCCGGCGAAGAGATCGTGGCTGCCGGCGTGCACGTGCTCACGCCCGGGCAGCAGGTGGCGCGCTTCGGCGCGTCGCGCCCCACCATCGACAGCCTGCCACAGGCCGAGACCCGCTGAGGCCGACCGACCATGGCACAGACACCACAATCCTCCTCGGCCGCTGGCGCGCCCCGCCGGGGCTTCAACCTCTCGCAGTGGTCGCTTGACCACCCGGCGCTCACGCGCTACCTGATGATCGTGCTGATGGTGCTGGGCATCGGTGCCTACTTCCAGCTCGGTCAGGACGAGGACCCGCCTTTCACATTCCGTGCCATGGTGGTGCGGGCCTATTGGCCGGGTGCCACGGCGCAGCAGATGGCCGACCAGGTGGCCGACCGGATCGAAAAAACGCTGCAGGAAGTGCCCTATGCGGACAAGATCCGCAGCTACTCCAAGCCGGGCGAGACCCTGATCATCTTCCAGCTCAAGGACACCTCGCCGCCGGGCCAGGTCGAGCACCTCTGGTACACCACGCGCAAGAAGGTCGGCGACATGCGCATGAACCTGCCGCAGGGCGTGCAGGGGCCGTTCTTCAACGACGAGTTCGGCGATGTCTATGGCGTGATCTACGCCCTGCAGGGCGATGACTTCACGCCGGCCGAGAAGAAAGAGGTGGCCGACGAAGTGCGCCAGACCCTGCTGCGCGTGAAGGATGTCAGCAAGGTCGAGATGTTCGGCGTGCAGGATGAGAAGCTGTACGTCGAGGTGTCGCAGCAGCGGCTGGCGACGCTGGGGCTGGACATGCAGCAGGTGCTGGCCGCGCTGGGGCAGCAGAACGCGATGGAATCGGCGGGTGCCGTGCAGACGCCGCAGGACGTGCTGCAGGTGCGGGTCGGCGGCCCGTTCAACTCGGTCGAGCAGTTGCGCGCCATGCCGGTGCGTGCCGGCAACGGCACGCAGCTCAGGCTGGGCGACATCGCGCGCATCGGCATGGGCTACGTCGATCCGTCATCGACCATCGTGCGGCACGACGGCCATGACAGCGTCGCGCTGGGCATCTCCATGGCCAAGGGCGGCGACATCGTCGCGCTGGGCAAGTCGCTGAAACAGGCTGTGGCGTCGATCGAGGCGACGCTGCCCGCAGGCATGCGACTGGTGCAGGTGCAGGACCAGCCCACGGCCGTGGCCGGCTCGGTCAACGAATTCGTACGCGTGTTGATCGAGGCGGTGGTGGTCGTGCTGGCGGTGAGTTTCCTGAGCCTGGGGCTGCACCGCAAGGATGCCTCGGTGCCGGCCTGGCGTTTCTGGCGTGCCTACCATCTCGACACGCGGCCGGGCATGGTGGTGCTGGTCACCATTCCGCTGGTGCTGGCGATCACCTTCCTGGTCATGAACTACTGGGGCATCGGCCTGCACAAGGTGTCGCTGGGCTCGCTCATCATTGCCCTGGGCCTGATGGTGGACGATGCGATCATTGCCGTCGAGATGATGGTGCGCAAGCTCGAGGAGGGTTACACGATGGCCCGTGCGGCCACGGCCACATGGGAGCTGACCGCCATGCCCATGCTCACGGGCACGCTCATCACCGCCGCCGGCTTCCTGCCCATCGGCATGGCCAAGTCGCAGGTCGGCGAATACACTTTCGCCATCTTCGGCGTGACCACCGCGGCGCTCATCATTTCGTGGATCGTCGCTGTCGTGTTCGTGCCTTACCTGGGTGTGCGCCTGCTCAAGGTCAAGCCGCATGTGGGCGCGGCGCACGAGGTGTTCGACGGTCCGCTCTACGGCCGCTTCCGCCGTGTCGTGGACTGGTGCGTGAAGC
>NZ_JAQVEJ010000101.1 GCF_028698005.1 Hydrogenophaga sp. | reverse complement strand
CGGGGTCGTGCACCACGGTGTCTTACATAGAAGATTTACCAATAAACAAACAATTTAATATTCGTTTGTGTATTTGGAAGGCTTCAAGACAATCGAAGCCATGTCTTCTCCTACCGTCGTCATCGTGCCGGGATGGCGCAATTCCGGGCCTGGTCACTGGCAGAGCCTGTGGACCGAGCGCCTGCCGAACGTCCTGCGTGTCGAGCAGGACGACTGGGTGTCACCACTCAAGCACGCCTGGGTGGCACGGCTGGGCGAGACCATTGAGCGGGCGCCCGGCCCGGTGGTGGTGGTGGCCCACAGCCTGGGCTGCATCACCACCACGCACCTGCCGCCGGCCATCGCCGGGCGCATTGCAGGGGCGCTGCTGGTGGCACCGGCCGATCCCGAGCGCCGGGGCGTGCTGGCCGATTTTGCGCCCGTGCCCTACCAGAAGCTGCCCTACCGCAGCATCCTCGTGGCCAGCAGCAACGATCCCTATTGCCCGGTGCGTCTGGCCGGAGCCTACGCGCGGGCCTGGGGCAGCGAATTCGTGCGCCTCAACGAGGCCGGCCACATCAATGTCGACTCCGGGCATGGCGAATGGCCGCTGGGTCTGGCCTTGCTGCAGTCGCTCGGCGTGCCCGTCAGCGCCCATGCCGCGGCGGTGGCATGGCTTTGATATTCCAATAAGAAATATCAAAACAAGAATAATGTCGTTTGAGGATTAAGAGGTCGTCCGCACAATCAGACACACCGTGACATTCTGATTCAGAGACCCCGACATGAAAAACCGCCTCAAACTCACCTTCGGTGCCATCGCGCTGGTCACCGCTTCCCTGGCATCCGCCCAGGCCACCCTGCTCAATGTGTCCTACGACGTCGCCCGCGAGTTCTACAAGGACATCAACGTCGCTTTCGTCGAGCACTACAAGAAGACCACCGGCAAGGACATCAAGGTGGATCAGTCGCACGCCGGCTCCAGCGCCCAGGCGCGCGCGGTGGCCGACGGCCTGGCGGCCGACGTGGTGACCTTCAACACCACCACCGACATCGACTTCCTCGCCGACAAGGGCGTGGTGGCCAAGGACTGGCGCAAGAAGTTCCCGCACGATGCGGCGCCCACCACCTCGACCATGCTGTTCCTGGTGCGCCAGGGCAACCCCAAGAACATCAAGGACTGGGACGACCTGGTCAAGCCCGGCGTGCAGGTCGTGGTGGTGAACCCCAAGACCGGCGGCAACGGCCGCATGGCCTACCTGTCCGCCTGGGGCTACGTGCGCAGCAAGGGCGGCACCGACGAGCAGGCCGCCGAATTCGTGAGCAAGCTGTACAAGAACGTGCCGGTGCTGGCCCGTGGCGGCCGTGACGCCACCGGCATCTTCCTGCAGCGCAACATCGGCGACGTGCTCGTGACCTTCGAGTCCGAGGTCGTTTCGGTGGACAAGGAATTCGGCAAGGGCAAGGTCGATGCGATCCACCCGAGCGCCTCTCTCCTGACCGAGAACCCGGTCGCCATCGTCGAGCGCACGGTGGGCAAGAAGGGCACGGCGGCCGACGCCAAGGCCTATCTGGACTTCCTGTACTCGCCCGAAGGCCAGGAAATCGCCGCCAGGCACAACATCCGTCCGCGTGACGAGGCCGTGCTGAAGAAGCACGCCGAAGCCTTCAAGCCGGTCAAGCTGTTCCGCGTCGAGGACTACTTCGGCTCGCTGGCCGAGGCCCAGAAGGTCCACTTCAACGACGGCGGCAAGTTCGATTCGATCTATACGAACAAATAACACCCCCTGCGCCGCTGACGCGGCTTCCCTCCTCTCGCTGGCGCGCCGCTGCGCGGCGCTGGGAGGGGGGACGGCACCTGCGGACCGGCGGAGCCGGTTCCGTGGTGCCCCGGGGCGGGAAAGTCGCTCGCGCGTTGCGGGCCATCCCGCTGTCCCTCGTCATTCCCGCACAGACGGGTTCCAGGCATTTTTCTCATGACCACCGCCGCATTGCCTTCTTCCGCTGCTGGCCAGCGCCGTGCGCCGGCGCGGGTGCTGCCGGGTTTCAACATCACGCTGGGTTATACGCTGCTGTACCTGAGCCTGATCGTGCTCATCCCGCTGTCCACGCTGGTGTTCAAGACTTTCACGCTGACCTGGCCGCAGTTCTGGGAGGCCGTTTCCTCGCCGCGCGTGCTGGCCTCGTACCGGCTGACCTTCGGGGCCTCGTTCATCGCGGCGCTGGTCAACGTGGTGGCCGGTCTGCTGGTGGCCTGGGTGCTGGTGCGTTATTCGTTTCCCGGCAAGAAGATCGTCGACGCCCTGGTGGACCTGCCGTTCGCGCTGCCCACCGCCGTGGCCGGCATCTCGCTGACCGCGCTGCTGGCCGGCAACGGCTGGATCGGCCAGTATCTGGAGCCGCTGGGCATCCAGCTCGCGTTCAACCCGAACGGCGTGGTGATCGCGCTGATCTTCATCGGCCTGCCCTTCGTGGTGCGCACCGTGCAGCCCGTGCTGGAGGACGCCGAGAAGGAACTGGAAGAGGCCGCGACCTGCCTGGGCGCCACGCGCTGGCAGACCTTCTCCAAGGTGATCTTCCCGACCATCCTGCCCGCGCTGCTGACCGGCTTCGCGATGGCCTTCGCACGCGCCGTGGGCGAGTACGGCTCGGTCATCTTCATCGCGGGCAACATGCCCATGATCTCCGAGATCACGCCGTTGATCATCATCGGCAAGCTCGAACAGTACGACTACGCCGGCGCCACCGCCGTGGCCACCGTGATGCTGGTCATCTCCTTCGTCCTGCTGCTGGTCATCAACGGCCTGCAGGCCTGGCAACGTGCCCGTACGGCAGGGAACTCGCAATGACACGCCAAACCGTCCGCACCGCCCAGCGCGGCACCACCGAGTCCGCCTGGGTGCGTTACACCCTCACCGCCCTGGCGCTGGCCTTCATGGCGCTGTTCCTCGTGCTGCCGCTGGCGGCCGTGGCCACCGAAGCCCTGCGCAACGGCTGGGACGCCTACTGGGAAGCGCTGAAGGAGCCCGATGCCTGGGCCGCCATCCGCCTGACGCTGATCACGGCCGCCATCGCCGTGCCGCTGAACCTGGTGTTCGGCGTGGCTGCCGCCTGGGCCATCGCCAAGTACGAGTTCAGGGGCAAGTCCTTCCTGACCACGCTGATCGACCTGCCGTTCTCGGTCTCGCCCGTCGTGGCCGGCCTGATCTACGTGCTGGTCTTCGGCGCCCAGGGCTGGCTCGGGCCCTGGCTGGCCGAGCACGACATCAAGATCGTGTTCGCCGTGCCCGGCATCGTGCTGGCCACCATCTTCGTGACCTTCCCGTTCATCGCCCGCGAGCTGATTCCGCTGATGCAGGCCCAGGGCAACGAGGAAGAGCAGGCCGCCATCGTGCTCGGGGCCACCGGCTGGCAGACCTTCTGGCACGTGACGCTGCCCAACATCAAGTGGGGTCTGCTGTACGGCGTGATCCTCTGCAACGCGCGCGCCATGGGCGAGTTCGGTGCCGTGTCGGTGGTGTCGGGCCACATCCGCGGCCAGACCAACACCATGCCGCTGCACGTGGAAGTGCTTTACAACGAATACCAGTCGGTGGCCGCCTTCGCGGTGGCCTCGCTGCTGGCGCTGCTGGCCCTGGTCACGCTGGTGATCAAGAGCGTCGTCGAATGGCGCAGCGAACGCGAGTTCAAGGCCGTCGCCGATCTGCCGCCCGAGCCGCCTTCCGCGCCCTCCACGCCGGCCAACCCCTCCGAGCCTTACGTGCACGTGCCCCTGGCCTCGCGCGCCGCCATCTGAAGGACATCGAACCATGAGCATCGAAATCCGTGACGTCAACAAGCACTTCGGCAGCTTTCACGCGCTGAAGAACGTCAACCTCGACATCGATTCGGGCGAGCTGCTGGCCCTGCTGGGCCCGTCGGGCTGCGGCAAGACCACGCTGCTGCGCATCATCGCCGGGCTGGAAACGCCCGACACCGGCTCCATCCTGTTCAGCGGCGAGGACACCACCGACGTGCACGTGCGCGAGCGCAACGTGGGCTTCGTGTTCCAGCACTACGCGCTGTTCCGCCACATGACGGTGTTCGAGAACGTGGCCTTCGGCCTGCGCGTCAAGCCCCGCGGCGAGCGTCCGAGCGAGGCGCAGATCCGCCAGAAGGTCACCGATCTGCTCAAGCTGGTGCAGCTCGACTGGATCGCCGACCGCTACCCGGCCCAGCTCTCCGGTGGCCAGCGCCAGCGCATCGCCCTGGCGCGCGCGCTTGCGGTCGAACCCAAGGTGCTGCTGCTGGACGAGCCCTTCGGCGCGCTCGATGCCAAGGTGCGCAAGGAGCTGCGCCGCTGGCTGCGCCGCCTGCACGACGAGCTGCACGTCACCTCCATCTTCGTCACGCACGACCAGGAGGAAGCGCTGGAGGTGGCCGACCGCGTGGTGCTGATGAACCAGGGTGTGATCGAGCAGGTGGGCTCGCCCCAGCAGGTGTGGGACCACCCCGCCAGCCCCTTCGTCTACGGCTTCCTGGGCGACGTCAACCTGTTCCACGGCCGTGCCCACGAAGGCCTGCTGCACCTGGAGGGCGTGGCCATCCAGGCGCCGGAACACGCCGACGCGAAGAACGCCCAGGCCTTTGCCTATGTCCGCCCGCACGACCTGGACGTGCAGCGTTACCAGGCCGGTTCGGGCGCGGAAGGCATCGTCGCCCGGCTCGACCGCGCCATCGTCGTCGGCCCGATCGCGCGCCTGGAGCTGATCCCGGTGGAGGCCGGGCAGCGTGAAGGGCACGATCCGCTGATCGAGGCCCAGATCCCGGCACAGCAGTTCCATGACATGGGGCTGCAGGAAGGCGAGATCCTGGTGGTGTCGCCGCGCAAGGCGCGGGTGTTTCTGCAGCAGGCGGCCTGAAGGGCCGCCGGTCCGGGCGGTGGCCTGGACTCAGGGGGCCGCTGCCGGTGCCTGCACCGGTGTGCCGACCAGCGCCCTGAGTTCCTGCTCGTCCAGCGTCTCGCGCTGGAGCAGGACGTGCGCGGCGCGCTCGAGCACCGCGCGGCGCTCGGTCAGCAGCGCGGTGGCACGCTCGAATGCCTGCATCACGATGCGGCGCACGGCCTCGTCGATGCGTTGCTGCGTCTCGGGACCGATGCGCCAGCCGCCGCCCGTGGCCAGGCCGGGCAGGTCCAGGTAGGTGGGCCGCTGGGCTTCGTAGGCCACGTAGCCCAGGGACTCCTCCATGCCGTAGCGGGTGACCATGTCGCGCGCGATGTCGGTCACCTTGGCCAGATCGTCGGCGGCGCCGGTGGACAGGTGCTCGAACACCAGCTTCTCGGCCGCGCGGCCGCCCAGCAGCACCATGATCTTGCGCTCCAGCTCCTCGCGCGTCATCAGGAAGCGGTCCTCGGTCGGGCGCTGGATCGTGTAGCCCAGCGCGCCGATGCCGCGCGGGATGATGGACACCTTGTGCACCGGATCGGTGTCGGGCAGCGCCATGGCCACCAGCACGTGCCCCATCTCGTGATAGGCCACCACCTCGCGCTCGCGCGGGTTGAGCACACGGTTCTTCTTCTCCAGCCCGGCCACGATGCGCTCGATCGCGGTGTTGAAGTCGGCCAGCGTCACCTCGGGCGCACCGCGCCGCGTGGCCGCCAGCGCCGCCTCGTTGCACAGGTTGGCCAGATCCGCGCCGGAAAAGCCCGTGGTCAGCGCCGCCACCTGTTCCAGGTCGAGGTCTTGCGCGAGCCGGATCTTGCGCACGTGCACCTTCAGGATCTGCACCCGGCCGCCCTTGTCGGGCCGGTCCACGAGCACCTGGCGATCGAACCGTCCGGCGCGCAGCAGCGCCGGGTCGAGGATCTCGGGCCGGTTGGTGGCGGCCAGCAGCACCAGGCCCGAGGAGCTGTCGAAGCCGTCGAGTTCCACCAGCAACTGGTTGAGGGTCTGCTCGCGCTCGTCGTGGCCACCCACCGGCGAGGCCGCACCGCGCGCGCGGCCCAGCGCGTCGAGTTCGTCGATGAAGATGATGGCCGGTGCCTTGGCGCGCGCCTGCTCGAACAGGTCGCGCACGCGCGCCGCGCCCACACCCACGAACATCTCGACGAACTCGCTGCCGCTGATGCTGAAGAAGGGCACGCCGGCCTCGCCGGCCACCGCCCGGGCCAGCAGCGTCTTGCCGGTGCCCGGCGGGCCCACCAGCAGCACGCCCTTGGGCATGCGCGCACCCAGCCGGCCGTAGCCCTGCGGGTCCTTCAGGAAGGCGACGATCTCCTGCAGCTCGGCCTTGGCCTCGTCCACGCCCGCCACGTCCGAGAAGTCCACCCCGGTATCCCGCGCCACATAGACCTTGGCGCGGCTCTTGCCCACGCTCATGAAGCTGCCCATGCCGCCGCCCATGCGGTCGGCAAAGCGCCGGATCAGGAAGTACCACAGCGCGAAGAACACCGCCGCCGGCGCCACCCACGAGAGGATGTCGCGCAGCAGCGTGCTTTCCACCACGCGCGTGTAGGGCACGTCGTAGCGCGACAGGCGCTCGGCCAGGTCGGGCGCGACGCGGTTGGCCACGATCATGGTCTTGCCGGCCGCATCGGGCGACTTGAGGCGGCCGGTGATGGTGGTCTCGCCCACCGTCACCTCGGCCACGCGGCCCTCGGCCAGCGCCTGCTCGAACTGGCTGTACGGTACCGGCTCGACCGTGCGCGCCGTCTGCCAGGTGGACTGGATCCACAGCAGGGCCAGCATGGCCAGCAGCCAGTAACCCACGTTCCATTGGGTCTTCGGGTCGGGTTTCAAGAAGGGTTCTCCGGTGGTTTCGGCATCAAGGCCGTTCGTCGCGCAGCGCCAGGTGCCGGCGCAGGTCGTGCACTTCCTCGATCAGGTCGGTCACCAGGGCCGCCAGGTGGGGGTCGGCGTCGAACTGCCGTTCGATCTCGGCGATGCGGCGCACGCGCCAGACCATCCGGCTGCTCAGCAGGCGCCGGCCGTCCTGCCAATGGACGTCGATCACCTCGTCCTCGATGCGGCGCAGGATCCAGTCGGTGCTCATGCAGCAGACCCGGGCCATCTCCTCGATGCTCAGCCACTCGGCGTCGGTCCAGGTCGCCCCGGCGTCTGCGGTGGTGTCGTCGTTTCGGCTCATCATTGCACTCTCCGTCCGGGTTGACCGCTCAGCGCGGCCGCGGGTTGAAGCCGGGATAGGCCTGGGCCAGCGCCGTCCAGGCGGCCTTCTGTTCCGGTGTGACCGCGCCCGGCACGGCGATGTCCAGCGCCAGGTACAGGTCGCCGGGCTGGCGGCCCGGGATGCCCTTGCCGCGCACGCGCAGCTTGCGCCCGGTACTGGAGCCCGCCGGCACCACCACCGTGAGCGGGCCGGCCGGGGTCTGCACCACGATGTCGCCGCCCAGTGCCGCCTCCCAGGGGGTCACGAACACCTGCAGGGTGACGTCGCGGCCGTTGACCCGGTGGTGCGGGCCGGGCCGGATATCCACCCTCAGGAACAGATCGCCCGCCGGGCCGCCGCCGAAGCCGGGCAGGCCCTGGCCGGCCAGCCGGATGAGCTGGCCCGCGGCCACGCCGGCCGGTATCCTGACCTGCAGCGTGCGCCGCTCGGGCACGACGCCACCGTCTTCCGTGGCCCGCAGGGTGTCAAGCTGCAAGGTTTTTTCCGCACCGTGCCAGGCCTCCTCCAGGTCGAGCTCGATCTCGGCATGCTGGTCTTCGCCGGGCCAGGCCTGCGGCCCGCCGCTGCGGCGCGAGTGCTGGCGTGCCCGCTCGCGCGCCGCCCGCCCGAACAGCTCCTCGAAGAACTCGCTGTGGTCCTGCGCGAAGCCCGCTCCCGCTCCCGCGCCCTGGCCGTGGGCCGCGGTCTGCTCGTAGCCCCGGTTCCAGCCCGGCGGGGGCCGCACGTCGTCGGCGCTGCGCGCACCCTGCGCCCAGGCCTGGTGACCCACCTCGTCGTACACGGCGCGCTTCTTCGGATCCGACAGCACCTCATTGGCCTCGTTCACCTCGGCCATGCGCCGGCCGGCGTCGGGTTCCTTGCTCACGTCCGGGTGGTACTTGCGCGCCAGGCGCCGGTAGGCCTTGCGAATCTCGTCCTGCGTGGCCTGGCGGCTCACACCCAGCACGGCGTAATAGTCTGGCACCTTCATCGGCGCTTCCCTCCATGTGACCTTGTCCAGCCCGTACACCGGGCCATGAGAAAATCAACGGTTTTTGCCGTATTTTTGCAGCGTCGTGACACCGACATTGTTGAGCATAGACCCCATCGACGATACCCTGTGGGCCGATATCCAGCGCGTGCAGGCCGAGGTTTACCACCAGTTCGAGCCCGAAAACCAGGCCACCCTGCGCAGCAAGTGGCTGGCTTCGCCCGATTGCTGCTTCGTGGCGCGCACGCGCCAGGACGACCCGGCGCGGCCCGGGGTGCTGGCCTACCTGCTGGCCCATGCCTGGCACAGCGACACGCCGCCCAAACTGTATCAGCCGATCGCGCCCGGTGCCGGTACGGGGCACCACCTGTTCCTGCACGACCTGGCCGTTTCCCGACGCGCCGCCGGACTGGGGCTGGGCCGGCAGATGGTCGAGCGCCTGCTGGGCCGGGCCCGTCGGCGGGGTTTCGGCCAGATTCGCCTGGTGGCCGTGCAAGGCTCCGTACCGTTCTGGCGCAAGATGGGCTTCGAGCCCGTGCCGGGCGCGCAGGCCAGCGCCAGCTATGGCAGCGACGCCACGGTGATGCGGCAGGTGCTCAGGGCAACCGGGCCGTGAAACGGCGCCCGTGAGCCCCATGAGCCATTAGACTGTGGCCATGAGCGCTCCTGCCGCCTTTGCCCAGACACCCGCGCCGCCGTATTACGTGGTGATTTTTTCGTCCCGGCGCACCGCGGACGAGGGCGGATACGCGGCCATGGCCGAGCGCATGGCCGCGCTGGCGACCCGGCAGCCGGGCTTTCTCGGCATGGAAAGCGCGCGCGGCGCCGACGGCTTCGGCATCACCGTGTCGTACTGGTCGTCGCCGAAGGCGATCGCCGCCTGGAAGGCGCATGCCGAGCACCTGGTGGCCCAGGAAAAGGGCCAGCGTGCGTGGTACGAACACTACGAGATCCGGGTAGCCAGGGTGGAGCGGGCCTACGGCAGGCCGGCCGCATGAAATCCCGGCCACCGGCGCGGCCGCCTGTCCATGCCGCGGCCGGCTCGGCAGGGGAGGTATTCACGGCGTTCCTGCGGCTCGGGCTGACGTCCTTCGGGGGCCCGGTGGCTCACCTGGCTTACTTTCGACGCGAATTCGTCGAGCGCCGCGCGTGGATGAACGAAAGCCAGTTTGCCCAGTTGCTGGCGCTGTGCCAGTTTCTGCCCGGCCCGGCGAGCAGCCAGCTCGGCGCGAGCATCGGGCTGCTGCGCGCCGGCTGGGCGGGTGCGCTGGCTGCGTTCCTCGCCTTCACCTTGCCATCGGCGGTGCTGCTGTTCGCACTCGCGGCCTGGCTGCCGTCCGTCTCGGGGCCGGTGGGCGATGCCGCCCTCCATGGACTCAAGCTGGTGGCGCTGGCGGTCGTCGCGCAGGCCGTGCTGGGCATGGCCCGGCCGTTGTGTCCCGACCTGTCGCGCCGGGCGGTGGCGGTGGCCGCTGCCGCGCTGGTGCTGACGGCCGGGCAGACGGGGGTGCAACTGCTGGCCGTGGCGCTGGGCGCGGTGGCGGGGCTCGTGCTGTGCCGGGGCGTGCCAGCGGTGCCCGGCGCCGGCCTGCCCACCCTGCGCCATGGCCCGGCGCTGGGTGGGGCGCTGCTGGCGGTGTTCGCGCTGCTGCTGGTGGGCCTGCCCCTGCTGGCCGCGGCACACGGGGGTGCTGGTCTGCTGTCGGTGATCGATGCGTTCTACCGCGCGGGTGCGCTGGTGTTCGGCGGCGGCCACGTGGTGCTGCCCTGGCTGGAAGCGGCGGTGGTCGGTCCGGGCTGGGTGTCCACGGACGACTTCCTGGCCGGCTACGGCGCGGCGCAGGCGGTGCCGGGGCCGATGTTCACGCTGGCGGCCTACCTGGGGGCGCGCCTGCCGGGCAGCGCCGGGGGGATCGTGGGCGCATCCGTTGCGCTGGGAGCGATCTTCCTGCCGGGACTGTTGCTGGTGACGGGTGTCCTGCCCCTGTGGCGCGCGGTGGCCGGCCGGGCCGTGGCGGCGCGTGCCATCGCGGGGGCCAATGCCGCCGTGGTGGGGCTGCTGGGGGCGGCGCTGTACGACCCGGTCTGGACCGGCGCGGTGCGCGGGCCCATGGACATCGCGATCGCGCTGGCGGGTGTGGCGCTGCTGGTGGTGGGGCGCGTGGCCCCGCTGCTGGTCGTGGCCTGGTGCGTCGCGGCCAGCGTTGTGGGGGCGTTCTGGTCTTAGGGCTTCTGCGCGCTTACCTCGAGCGCTGTCCCTCGGTCAGGGTGTCGAGCTGGAATTGGCCGCTCTTGTCCCACAGCCAGGTGTCGGTGTAGACGACGCTGCCCAGCCGGATGGGGGCGGGGTAGGGTGGAGCGGCCTGCACGGCG
>NZ_JAQVEJ010000100.1 GCF_028698005.1 Hydrogenophaga sp. | reverse complement strand
CCGCAGGCTGCATTCGTCGCTGGGCTACCTCAGCCCGATGCAGTACGAGCAGCGCTGGTACGAGGCACAGCGTAAAAAGGCCGCGTGAACCGTGGGTTAAGAGCTACACGAAACAGGGGCAAGGTCAATGGCATCACGTCGCGCGTGAGCAGCGTGAACTTCATCAGCTCTTCCATCACATCCACGATGCGGTCGTAATAGGCCGAGGGCTTCATGCGTCCCGCTTCATCGAACTCCTGGTATGCCTTGGCGACCGAAGACTGGTTAGGGACGGTCAGCATCCGCATCCAGCGACCCAACACGCGCATCTGATTGACGGCATTGAAGGACTGCGAGCCCCCCGAAACCTGCATAACCGCCAGCGTCTTGCCCTGGGTTGGGCGCACGGCGCCGACCGATAGCGGAATCCAGTCGATCTGGGTCTTCATCAGGCCGGTCATTGCGCCGTGGCGCTCGGGCGAACTCCACACCATGCTTTCGGCCCATTGCACCAGCTCGTGCAGTTCCCTGACCTTCGGGTGATCGTGAGGCGCATCGTCCACCAACGGCAGACCCGAGGGGTTGAACATCCGTGTCTCACCGCCGAGCGCGCTCAGAATGCGTGCCGCTTCTTCGGCAGCCAGGCGGCTGAACGAGCGCTCGCGTAGCGAGCCGTAGAGCAACAGAAAGCGCGGTGCGTGGGTGGCACGCTCGGGCGCCATCAGCCGCTGGGCATCGGGTTGCTGGAACAGCGCGGTGTCGATATTGGGTAGGTCGATTCTGGATTCAGACACGATGACCTTCCGCATTCACGACGGCTTCGCCGTCTTCCTTACAGAACGCACCGCGCTGCGGCTGGGGCAGGATGTCCAGCACTGTTTCCGAAGGTCGGCACAGCAGTATGCCCAGCGGCGTGACCACGATGGGGCGGTTGATGAGGATGGGGTGCTGGAGCATGAAGCCGATCAATTGCTCGTCGTTCCACTTGGAATCATCCAGGCCGAGTTCGGCGTAGGGCGTGCCCTTCTCGCGCAGCACCGCGCGCACTGGTACGCCCATCGCGGCAATCAGGCGTTGCAGCGTTTCGCGGTCGGGTGGCGTCTTCAGATATTCGATGACCACGGGCTCCTCGCCGCTGTTGCGGATCAGGCCAAGAACATTGCGCGATGTGCCGCAAGCGGGGTTGTGATAGATGGTGACCTGGCTCATGCCATTGCCTCGGTTCAGGAGTTGGTGGAGCTGGTGGAATACGTGCTGGTTCGTGTGAGCCGCGATCGGCGGCCCAGCCGCAGTAGCGATGCCAGGCCGGCGGAGTCCATCACGACGCTGGGAAGCGTGAGCGCGTGCGGTTGGCAAAGGCCACCAGCGACAGCATCACCGGCACCTCGACCAGTACGCCGACCACGGTGGCCAGCGCCGCGCCCGAGTTCAGGCCAAACAGGCCAATGGCCACAGCCACAGCCAGCTCGAAGAAGTTGGACGTTCCGATCAGCGCGCAGGGTGCGGCAATCGGGTGCGGCAGGCGCCACGCCCAGGCCCAGGCATAGCCCAGGGCGAAGATGGCGTAGGACTGGATGAGGATGGGCAAGGCAATCAGCGCAATCAGCGTGGGCTGGGCCAGGATCACCGGGCCTTGAAAACCGAACAGCAGCACCACGGTAAGCAGCAGACCGAGCATGGATATAGGCTTGATGCGTGCGGTGAAGTCCGAGACTGCCACCTCACCACCCTGGGCAGTTAGGCGCTTGCGCGTCCACCAGCCGGCGATCAGCGGTAGCACGATGTAGAGCACCACCGACAGCATCAAAGTTTCCCAAGGGATGGCGATCTCGGTCACGCCCAGCAGCAAGGCGACGATCGGGGCGAATGCGACCACCATCACCAGATCGTTCACTGAGACCTGCACCAACGTGTAGTTTGGGTCGCCCTTGGTCATCTGCGACCAGACGAAGACCATGGCAGTGCATGGCGCGGCGCCCAGCAGGATCAGACCGGCGATGTATTGCTGAGCATCGTCCGGGTTGATCAGGTCAGCCAACAGATACTCAAAGAACAGCACCGCCAACACGGCCATGGTGAAGGGTTTGATCAGCCAGTTGATTGCCAGCGTGATCACCAGCCCCTTCGGTCGCCGACCCACGGCTTTGAGCGAGCCTAGGTCGATGGCGATCATCATCGGGTACACCATGGCCCAAATGAGTATGGCGACGATGAGGTTGACCGAGGCGTATTCGATGGCCGCCAATGCACTGAACAGTTCTGGCATCAGGTTTCCCAGAGCCAAGCCGGCCAGAATGCACAGCGCGACCCAGAGCGTCAGGTAGCGCTCGAACACGCCTATGGGCGAGGGCGCGCGGTTCATGACGCTTTCCTTTTTGCCAAAGCCCGCAGATGCTCCACCCCCACCGGTTCCTCGGTCAGAAGCGGCACCACGGCATGGCGCCGGGCGTGTTGTGTGGCCACGGCGTCGATTTCCCGCAATTCGTTGCGTGCACGCTGGCGTAGCAGCGGGGAGTGTGGGTGCGCGGCCGCCACGCTGTTGTTGATGACCCAGGCCCACGGTTCTATGCCCGCGCGGCGCAGGTCGTCTTGCAGATTGGCCGCTTCCAGCACGGGCGTGGTTTCGGCCAGGGTGACGATGAGCACCTTGGTCTGCCTGGGGTCTTGCAACTGCATCATCGGCGTCGTGAAGTGAACGCCCGTCTCGCCCATCTGCCGGGCGATGTCGCGATGGTATGCGCCAGTGGCGTCGAGCAGCAGCAAGGTGTGACCCGTGGGCGCGGTGTCCATCACTACGAACTTCCTGCTCCCTTCGCGGATGGCGCGGGAGAACGCCTGGAACACCGCGATTTCCTCGGTGCAGGGCGAGCGCAGGTCTTCTTCCAGCAGAGCGCGGCCTTCGGCATCGAGCTGCGCCCCCTTGGTGTCCATCACATGCTGGCGGTAGCGCGCCGTGGCTTCCTGGGGGTCGATGCGGCTGAGTGCCAGATTGGGCACCGAACCTTCCAGCGTATCGGCCAGGTGCGCAGCCGGGTCGGAGGTGGTCAGATGCACGGGTAGTCCCCGGCCCGCCAGCTCCACGGCGATGGCGGCGGCCAGCGTGGTCTTGCCCACGCCACCCTTGCCCATCACCATGACCAGCCCGTGCCCATCGACGGCGATCTCATCGACCAGGGCGGACAAGTCTGGCGCATTGATCTGGTCGGGCAGTTCGATGGCATCGGCGTCATGCTTGGCGTCGGTATCGACCAGCAGGTGGCGCAGGGCATCGAGGCCGACGAGGTTGAACGGCTTGAGCGCGATCTGATCCCGAGGCAACGCCTGGAGTGCCGGCGGAATGGCGGCCAGCGTGGCCTGCTCTCTTTCGTAGATGGCAGCGGCAAGCGTATCGTTTTCGGCCTCGCCAGCAGGGAAGACGCCGTTGATGACCAGATGCTGGCGTGTCAGCCCAATGGCGGCCAGTTCTTCATGGGTGCGTGCCGCCTCGCGCAGTGTGGGGCGCTGCGCGCGGGCCACCAGCACCAGGCGGGTAAGCAGCGGGTCGGCCAGGGCGGCGACCGCGTCCTTGTATTGGGCGCGTTGTTTTTCCAGGCCCGCCAAAGGGCCCAGACACGACGCATCGCCCTTGCCCTCTTCCAGGAAGCCGCTCCATGCGCCCGGCAGTTGCAGCAGGCGGATGGTGTGGCCGGTGGGGGCAGTGTCAAAAATGATGTGTTCGTAATCCTGCGTCAGCGCCGTATCGGTCAGCAAGGCCGTGAACTCGTCGAAGGCGGCGATTTCCGTGGTGCAGGCGCCCGACAGAGATTCTTCGATGCCGCGCACCACCTCGTCGGGCAGCACGCCCCGCACAGGCCCAGCGATGCGGTCACGGTACGCTTGCGCCGCTGCCTGCGGGTCGATTTCCAGTGCCCACAGGTTCGCCACGGCGGCAATCGCCGTGATGCGGTTGCCGATGCGCTCGCCGAAAACCTGCCCCACGTTGGAAGCTGGGTCGGTGCTGACGAGGAGCACGCGCTTGCCCTGGGCCGCCAGTTGCACGGCCGTTGCGCAGGCGATGGAGGTCTTGCCGACGCCCCCTTTGCCGGTGAAGAAAAGGAATCGAGGCGGCTGGGTCAGAAAGTGCATGAAATCTCCTCGTTCAGCAGCAGCGGTTGCCAGAGCAGCAAGCGCCTTGGGTTGGGGAGGTTTCGGGCGCCTCGATGTCAGCCCAGCGGGTCAATTCGCTGCGGTTGGGATAGCGACCGGCCAAGGCCACCTCGCCATCGACCAGAACCAGGGGCAGCGCCTCTTGGCCCGAGCGTTCCAGAAAGCCTTTCACAGTCGGGTTTTCGGCGAAAGTAAGGGGCTGTTGTGCCAGGTTGAAGCGTTCGATCTGAGCACCGTTTTGTTTGGCCCAATCCACGTCGGCGGCAAAGTTCACCAAGTTTTGATCTACTTCAACGCCGCATACGCCTGTGCTGCAACACAGCGCCGGGTCGAAAATCTGGATGTTTGGCATGGGGTGTCCTTTCAAATCTGGTTGTTGATGAAGTGACGCTCTTCACTCTTGGCCGATATTTCGCAACTCGCGTTGCAGCGACATGGCGTCCAGGCGTTGCAGCGGCAGCGAGAGAAACAGCTCGATGCGGCGACGCAGGGTCAGCGCGGCATCCTTGAACGCCTTGAGCCGTTGTTCTTCGCTGCCTTCGACGGCTGCCGGATCGGGTACGCCCCAATGGGCCGATACCGGCTTGCCCGGCCACAGCGGGCACGCCTCACCGGCGGCGTTGTCGCAGACGGTGAAGATGAAATCGAACACCGGTGCATCCGGCGCCACGAACTCGTCCCAGCTTTTGCTGCGGTAGCCGGTCGTCGGCATGTGCAGCCGCTCCAGCGTGGCGAGCGCCAGCGGATGCACTTCGCCCTTCGGCTGGCTGCCCGCCGAGTAGGCCCGAAAGCGCCCTTGGCCCAGCTTGTTGAGGATGCCTTCAGCGAGAATGGAACGTGCGGAATTGCCCGTGCAGATGAACAGTGCGTTGTATGTGCTCTCCGTGGTCATGGCGTGCTTTCTCAACAGCAGGAAGAACGGGGGCTTGCTGTACAGCAAGCCGGTGCGGTGATCGGTGTCGTGACTGAGGCTGCCTCATGGAAGACTGGGATGCTGCCCAGCGTGTGGAAGTGCTCCCATGCCACACCTTGCGGGTCGGTGATCCAGTGCTTCTCGCTGCGTGCGTAACAGCAGGTCGTAGTGCCTTCGTCGAGCAGCGCCATGTCGGCGGCCTGCGCGCGTGCCTTGAGGGCGGCCAGTTCCTCAGCGTCGTCGGTCTGGATACCCAGGTGGTCGATGCCTGGCCTGTTGCCGCGCGTGGAAATGGCGAAGTTCACCGGCGGGTCTTCGAGCATCCACTTCGCGTAATCGCTTTCGACGCGCGTGGGTTGCGCGGCGAAGAGTTGGGAATAAAAGCCGATGCTGCGGGGCAGGTCATTGACATGCAGATGGACATGGAAGCGCTTCATGGATAGTTCCTTTCAGCAGGAGGCACAGGTGGCAGAGGATTCCGTGACTTCGCATGTGCCGCCCTGGCAGCAGTGTTCGGTCATGTAGCCGAGCAGGTTGTTCATCTGCGCGAAGTCGGCGCGATAGATCAGGTTGCGGCCTTGCTGCTCGATGGTGACGAGGCCAGCGTGGGCCAATTCCTTCAAGTGGAAGGACAGGGAATTGCGTGCCACGTCGAGCAGATCGGCCAGCACGCTGGGCGTCATCCCCTCGGGGCCGGCGACAACTAGGGCGCGGAACACACGCAGCCGCTGGGTATGGGCCAAGGCGCCGAGGGCGGAAACAGCTTGATTTTCGTTCATGGTTCGATAATACAACATTTATTGAATAGTCGCGCAAGTGGTAAGCGCGTAGAACCTCATGGCGTCCCGGCGCGCTGTCGTGCTGCGCATCGAGCCGCCTGCGGCGTCTCGCCCCTGACGGGCTTCCATCGTTCCCTCGCTCCGCTCGGCTGACGCCTCCGGCCCGGCTTCCAGCTTCGGGCCTGCGCGCTTCGCTTGCCGTGCGGTCGGCACAGATGGGCGACCGTTGCCTGTCCAGCCGTCTCCCCTGACTTCATCACCTTGTCCGCGACTGTAGCCCGCGACCGTATGCCTTCAAGGCGCGCAGGGCCGTGACCGAGCTGATGCGGACCGTGCAGGTCAATGCATCAACGTCGTACCGCCCGATCGAGTTCTTCTTGACCGCCGGAGTGCTGTATCTGGTGCTGACACTGGCCACATCGCGCATCGGCCGCTGGCTGGAAACGCGCATGCGCAATGCCTAGGAGCCGTTCGTGTTTGATTTCTCCCTCATTTCCGACAACGCCAGTGTGCTCCTGCGCGGTCTGGCACTGACCGTCCAGATCTGCGCCATGGGCATCTGTCTGTCGCTGATCGGCGGCGGACTGCTGCTGGCGTTTCGTTCCTGTCTCGGCCGTGGATCTGCCTGGCTGTATGACGTCTATGTCACGGTTTTCCGCGGAACGCCATTCCTGGTGCAGATCTATCTGGTCTATTTCGGCGGCCCTTACATCGGGCTGGATTTTTCAGCCGAGGTGGTGGGTATCGTGGGGCTGGCGATGTATGGCTCCGCCTACTTTGCGGAGATCTTCCGTGCCGGTGTGGAGGCCATCTCGCGCGGTCAGCTGGAAGCCGCACGCGATCTCGGTCTGACGCGCCAGCAGACGCTGCGCATGGTGGTCATTCCGCAGATGTTTGCCCGCTGCATACCGCCGCTCGTGGGCCAGACCGTGATTCTGGTGAAGGAATCCTCGGTCCTCTCCATCATCACCGTCCCAGAGCTCATGACCGCGGCCATGCGCATTGCCAATGAGAGCTTCTCCATTCTGGAGCCCTATCTGGTGCTGGCACTGTCGTACTGGGCCCTGACCTTGCTGGTCAGCCGCGCCGGCCGCTGGATGGAACGCCGCTATACCCAACACTTGTCTCTCAAGGTCTGACTCCCATGACGAACCATCTGGCCATTCAGCTCAAGAACGTGCGCAAAAGCTACGGCGATCACGAAGTGATCAAGGGCATCAGTCTGGACATTCACCATGGGCAGGTGGTGAGCATCATCGGTGGCTCGGGTTCGGGCAAGTCCACGCTGCTGCGTTGCATGAATTTTCTGGAAACCTACAACGAGGGCGAGATCCTCATCAACGGTCAGTTGTTGGGCTACACCCGTGGTGCATCCGGGGCACGGAAACTGGCGCCGGACGAGCAGACACGCCAGACACTGAGCGGCGTGTGCATGGTGTTTCAGCAGTTCAACCTCTGGCCGCACATGACCATCCTGGAAAACGTGGCTCGCCCCTTGCAACTGGTCAGGTCGCTGACGCGGCTGGACGCCCAGCGTCGTGCCATGCTGCAGCTCGAGCGCGTTGGTCTGGCACACAAGGCGAAGACCTATCCAGGGCAACTGTCCGGTGGCCAGCAGCAACGCGTGGCCATTGCCCGGGCGCTGGCCATGGAACCGCGCATCATGCTGTTTGATGAACCCACTTCCGCGCTCGACCCCGAGCTGGTGGGAGAGGTGCTCAAGGTCATGAAAGATCTGTCCGAGGAGGGCATGACCATGGTCATCGTGACCCACGAAATGGGCTTTGCCGCCGGCGTGTCCGATCAGGTCATCTTTCTGGCCGACGGCATCATCGAAGAGTCAGGTGTTCCGGAGCAGGTGTTCTCCCAGCCCCAATCACCGCGACTGCAGAACTTTCTCTCCACATGGAAAGAACGCAGCGCCGAGTCGCTGATGGGCTGAGTGGACCCGTGCGCTGGGTGGACAGGGTGCGCCGGGCACTTCGCCAGGACGCCGTGGTGTCCACCCATTTTCATGGCGGGCTTGCAGGCGAAGGGGTCGCGGATGAGCGCCAGCCCGGTGGGCGTACCCGTCAGGAAGGTGTAGCAGCCGTCGGGCACCTTGAAACCCTTCTGCAACGCATCCTTTGGCTCGCTGTCCAAGAAAAGCACATACGGCGGCAACGCGGCAGGTGCTGTTGTGCCTTGATCGCATCTGCCCGGGCGGTGATTTCGGGACAGCGCGACCACTTCCCCGGGCAGGTCTCACATCGCGGCGACCAAACCGTCCCGGCGCGGATCGGCGCCACCCACCCACAGCGGTGGTTCGCCATCCGACGCCGGTGAACGGGTGATGACGAAACCGCCACCGAAATCGGTTCCCGTGATGCCCGGCGGCCCGCCGGGATGGCCCATGGCACGCAGTGCCGAGGCGGCTTGCTCGGGATACCCTGGCTCGATATCAAGTTGAAGCCCGAGCGAATTGTGCTCGAGCTTCCAGCGCGGTGCGTCCACCACCGCCTGCGGATTGCCACGGCCGTCGATCAGGCCCGCAAGCAGCTGGACCTGGCCCTGCGGTTGTATCGGCCCCCCGGTCACACCCAGGACGCCCCAGGGTGCCGCGTCTTTGGCCACCAAGGCGGGAATGATGGTGTGAAAAGGGCGCTTGCTGCCATCGACCCGGTTCGGGTGCCGGCGATCGAGGCTGAAACAGGCGGCGCGGTTGTGCAGGCTGATGCCCGTGCCCGGCACCACGATGCCCGAGCCCACGCCCAGGAAGTTCGACTGGATCAGCGACACCATCATGCCCGAGGCATCGGCTGCCGCCACATACACCGTGCCGCCCCAGGGAGGGATGGCCGGACCGAAATCGCCGGCCCGCTGCGGGTCGATCCGTTCCGCCTGGGCCGCCAACCGCGCGGGCGAGAGCATGGCGGCGATGTCCGCATCCATCGAGCCCGGGTCGCCGATGACGCTGTAGGTGTCGACAAACGCCAGCTTCAACGCCTCGATCATCAGGTGCTGCGCGGCGGGCGAGGCGGACCCCAGGACACCACTGTCAAAATGCGCCAGAATGCCCAGCGCCTGCAGCGTCGTGATGCCCTGCCCATTGGGCGGCAGTTGGTAAACGTCGTACCCGCGGTAGTCCTGCCGTATCGGTGTCATCCAGCCCGGCTCGTCCCAGTGACGGGCCAGATCGTCCAACGTCAGGGCGCCGCCACGCACCCGTGCGTGCGCGCATATGGCCCTGGCCAACTCGCCGCGGTAGAAGCTCTGCGCCTTGCTGTCGGCAATCTCGCGCAGGGTGGCACCCAGGTGGGGCGTGCGCAACAGCGAGCCGGCGCGTGGCGCCTGGCCCTGGTGCAGGAAATGGGCGACAAAATCCGGCGCTTCCCGCAGACGCTGGGCTTCCTTGGCCCATTTTCGGGCAACCACCGGACTGACGACAAAGCCGTCTTCGGCGTATGCGATGGCATCACGGAACAGAGCGGCGAACGGCAGGCGACCCAGGCGATCCGACAGCCACCACCAGCCCGCCACGCCACCCGGCACGGTGACGCTGTCCCAGCCGGTCAGCGGCATGGCGGACATGGTGGCAAACCGTGCCTGGCAGGCCGCGGACGACCAGGCGGCAGGCGAGCGGCCGCTGGCATTCAGGCCCAGCACCGGCTGAGGTGAGGCCGGATCCCAGACCAGGGCAAACAGGTCACCACCGACACCATTGCTCACGGGCTCGACGACCGTCAGCGCAATGGCGGCGGCCAATGCGGCATCCACCGCATTGCCCCCCGCCCGCAACGCGGCCAGACCGGCCTGGGCCGCCAGCGGCTGTGACGTGCTCACCATCGCCCGGCCGACCACCGGCTGGCGCTGGCTTGCATGGGGCAGGTCCCAGTACGCTGGCGTGGGCGTTTCGTGCGCGGCCATGGGCTTATTTCACTGGGATGTGAGGTTGCGCTCGCGCACCACGCCGGCCCAGGTGCGCTGCACCGACTGCATATGGTCGAACAGCGCCTGTGCGGGGCCGGGCTCGGGCTCGAAGCCAAGACGGCTCATGCGCGCCTGCACCGCCGGATCGCGCAGCGTCGCCTGCAGGGCCTCGTTCAGGCGGTGGGTGATCGCCGACGGTGTACCCGCCGGCGCCAGAATGCCCACCCAGAGGTTGCCCTCGAAATGCTTCAACCCGAGTTCGTCCATCGACGGCACCTCGGGCAAGTCGGCGGCGCGCCGCGCGCTGGACACAGCCAGCGCACGCACCTTGCCGGCCTTCACATGCCGCGTAGCCGTGATCACGGCATCGAACATCAGATCGATTTCCCCGGCCAGCAGGTCGGCCATGGCCTGCCCCGTGCCGCGGTAGGGCACATGCACCATGAACGTGCCGGTCTGCGCCTTGAAGGCCTCCATCACCAGGTGATTCAAGGTGCCGTTGCCACTGGAGGCGTAGTTCAACCGACCCGGATTCGCCTTGGCGTGGCTCACCAGTTCGGCAAAGCTGCGGATGGGCAGGCGACTGGAAACCAGCAACACCGTCGGCGTCTGGCCGATCAGACCGACGGGCGCGAACGAGTGAGTGGGCGAGTAGTTGATTTTCTGCCCCAGCAAGGTGGGCAGCGAGTGGCTGCTGGTGCTGCCGAGGGTGAGCGTGTAGCCATCCGGCGCCGCCCGGGCCCCGGCCTCGGAACCGACCAGACCGGCC
>NZ_JAQVEJ010000281.1 GCF_028698005.1 Hydrogenophaga sp. | reverse complement strand
GTCAGAATTTGCGCCATGATCCATCCGACGACCCCCCTCCTCGTTTTTTCCGGCAGCACCCGCGCCGATTCCCTCAACCTCAAGCTGGCCAAGGCCACGGCCGATCTGGCCAGCGCCGCTGGCGCCCCGGTGACGCTGCTGAGCCTGTCCGACTTCGATCTGCCGATCTACAACGGTGACCTCGAGGCCCGCGGCACACCGGCCGACGTGATCCGCCTCAAGGAAGTGCTGCACGCTCATCCGGCCTGGATCATCAGCACGCCGGAATACAACGGCAGCTACCCGGCCCTGCTCAAGAACGCCATCGACTGGGCATCGCGCCCCATCAGCGGCAACACCGAGTGGGCCGTCGGCGCCAAACCCTTCGCCGGCAAGGTGGTGGGCCTCATGGCCGCCTCGCCCGGTGCCCTGGGCGGCATTCGCAGCCTGTCCCACCTGAGCCCCCTGCTGCTGCAACTTCAGTGCTGGGTCACGCCCAAGCAATTCGCCCTGGCCAAGGCCGGCGAAGCCTTCGATGCCGACGGTCGGATCGTCAACGATGCCACCCGCGCCGGCGTGCAGGGCGTGATCGACCAGGCGCTCTGGGCGGCTCGCAAGTTCCAGGGCTGATCACCGCGATGGAGTGCCGGCCCGGCTGCGCCGCCTGCTGCATCGCACCTTCGATCAGCAGCCCCCTGCCGGGCTTGCCCGATGGCAAGCCCGCTGGCATGCCCTGCCCGCACCTGGACGGGACGGCGTCATGGCGTTGCCGCCTCTTCGGCCGGCCCGAGCGCCCCGCGGTGTGTGCCTCCCTGGCGCCGAGTGTGGAGATGTGTGGTGCCAGCCGGGAACAGGCCATCCGGTTTCTGGAGCAGCTGGAATCGGCCACCCGCCCCTGAGCACGCGGGGCGGGACGGCCTCGACCGGTCACGCCCACCACCCATCCCGGCATCCCCGGTACGAAGAAAAGGCCCGCACGCGGCGGGCCTTTCTGCAGGTAGGCCGACGCTCAGCCGGGCATCACTGCTTGATGGCTTCGACCTGGATCACCAGGCGGACATCCTTGGCAAAACCCCACTGGACACCGTAGTCCATGCCGAACGCCGTGCGGTCGATGGTGGCCTCGAAGTCGCCGCCACACACCTCGCGCTTGAGCATCGGGCTTTCATAGCAGTTGAACTGCGTGGCCTTGAGCGTGACCGGCTGGGTCTTGCCCAGCAGGGTGAACTGGCCCTGGACCTCGGCGACCTTGTCGCCGTCGAACACGAACTTGTCGGAGACGAAGCGGGCCGTGGGGTAAACCGCCGTGTTGAACAGTTCGGCGCTGTTCAGATGCTTTTCGAAGGCCGGGGTGCCCGTGCTGACCGAACTCACATCGATGGTGATGTCGACCTTGCCGCTCTTGGCCGCGCGATCGAACGACACGGTGCCCTCTTTCTTGTCGAAACGGCCCCGGTTGGTGGTCGCACCGAAGTGGTTGATCTCGAAGGTGGCAAAGGTATGCGTCGGGTCGATGGCGTAGTCGGCCGCCTGGGCAATGCCGGCGGTGGACAGCACGGCTGCAGCGGCCAGCAGGGTCAGGGATGTGCGCATGGTTGAACTCCTGGATGAATGAAGAAAAAAACGGACAATGGCATCAGAGCTTGCCGACGCCGGTCAGTGCGATCTTGAACTTGACCATCACCTCGTCGGCCACCATGGAGGTGTCCGACCACTCCTTCTCGCCGATGCGGAAGGTCAGGCGCTGAATGGGGAAGCTGCCGGTGGCGGTGGTCGTGGCGCCGCTTTGCGCCAGCGTGACCGGCACCACCACGTCGCTGCTCACGCCCTTGATGCTGAGCTTGCCCGCCACTTCGAACCTGGTCGTGTCCAGGCGCTTGACGCCGCTCGACTGGAAGGTGGCCTTGGGAAACTGGGCCACGTTGAACCAGACGGCCTTCGGCAACTCCGCATCGGACTCGCGCACCCCCAGGGTGGCGCTGCCGGTATCGACCGTGAACGCGATGCTGCTCGATGCCGGCTTGGCCGGATCAAACACCACCTGGGCGTTGAAGGTCTTGAACCTGCCTTCGACCGGCACGCCCATCTGGCGGCTGACGAAGCTGATTTCGCTCTGGGCGGGAATCATCTGTTGCTGGGCCTGGGCGGCCAGCGGAGCCAGCAGCGCCGAGGCGAACAACAGGGAAGCGGTGTGGGCGTTCATGGTGAAACTCCGTGATTGAATGAGGTAGTCAGCCGCGGCCCCAGCCCATGCGCGAAAGCAGGCCATCGCGGTCGACGAACTGGTGCTTGAGGGCACCGGCCACGTGCAGCAGCACCAGTGCCATCATGGTGAAGGCCGACAACTTGTGCAGAGGCTTGATCAGCCCGGCCAGCTCCTCACTGACCGGCACAAAGTCGGGCAGGGGCAGCACACCGAACAGCACGACGGGAAAACCGGCCGCCGAACTGTAGGCCCAGCCCAGCAACGGCACGGCGAAGAACAGCAGGTACAGACCGTGGTGTGTGGCGTGGTGCGCCAGCCTCTGCCAGCGCGGCATCGCCGTCTCGATGGCC
>NZ_JAQVEJ010000099.1:3539-10772 GCF_028698005.1 Hydrogenophaga sp. | reverse complement strand
ACGTGTGCTCTTCCGATCTCCGCCCTTGCGCCATTCTTTCGGATTGCGGCGGTACAGCTTGTCGGCCAGCAGGTGGATGCTGACCAGGTTGTCGCGCATGACCAGCGTGGCCATGCGGTTCACGTCGGACTGGATCAGGTCCTGCGAGGTCATGGGTTCGGCCCTGACCTCGCCGCGGTCCGTGGGCGGGGACGCGCAACCGGCCAGCGCCAGCAGCAGCGTGGCGGCGGCCATGGCCGTGAACGGACGGGGGCGGAAGAAAGCGGATCGCAGGGGCATGACGGGACCTCGGCAGGGCAAGAGCCCGCGTCAGTCCAGCCGCTCCACCGCCTGGTGCCGCACGGCGTCGAGTGCCTCGGGTGGCACCAGCGCGGGCAGCACCTCATGCAGGGGCACCAGCACGAAGGCCCGTTCCATCATACGGGGGTGGGGTACCGTCAACGCAGGCGAATCGATGCGCGCCGTGCCATACGTCAACAAATCGAGGTCCAGCGTCCTCGGTGCGTTGCGGTAAGGCCGCAGGCGGCCGGCCGCCTGCTCGATGTCCTGCAGCACGGCCAGCAGGCCGGGCGCCGTCAGCGTGGTGGCCACCAGCGCCACGGCATTGATGAAGTCGGGTCCTGACGCCTCGACCGGTGCGGTGCGATAGAAGGACGAGGTCCGCAACACACGCACGGCCGGATGCGCATCCAGCGCGGCCAGCGCATCGCGCAGCGACTGCACGGCATCGCCCAGGTTGGCACCCAGGGCGACACAGGCCTGGACCTCAGGCCGCATCGGCCTGGCCTTCTCCGCCGCCTCCGCCGCTGGACTTGCCCGACGACGGCTTGCGGCGACGGCGGCGGCGTTTTTTCGCCGGTGCACTGCCGTCGGACGATGGCATCCCGTCATCTGCCGCCGGTTCGCCGTCGGCACCCTCCTCCTCCTCGATGGAGCGGAAACGCGGATCGTCCTCGGAGGCCTGCGCAGCCGCCGCGTCATCCTTCTTCACGCGGCGCACACGAGCGCCGGCCGCCTTGGGCTGGTTGGCCTTGCGCTGCGCGTCCACCATGTCACGGCGGTGGTCGTCGTCGGCCAGGCTGAAGGTTTCCCACCAGTGCGCCAGTTCTTCGTCCACCTCGCCGGTCTGGGCGCGCAGGCGCAGGAAGTCGAAACCGGCCCGGAAGCGGGGCTGCTCCACCAGACTGAACGGCGAGGTGCCCACCCGCTTGTCGAAGCGCGGCTGCATCATCCAGATCTCGCGCATGTCGGTGCCCAGCTTGCCGCGGCCCGACACATCGCCGATGCGCGCGTCGAAGGCCTCGTCCACCGCCTCCTGCAGGGCGGCAAACGGGGTGGGCGGACGCTGGTTGCCCCGGGGCTGCAGACGGCGTTCCCAGGCCTTGCGCACATCGGCCCACAGCACGCAGGCCAGCAGGAAACTCGGCGCCACCGGTTTGCCCTCGCCCACACGGCGGTCGGTGTCCTGCAAGGCGAGCCGGACAAAATCGTCGCCGGCGCGCTCGACCACCAGATCCAGCAGCGGGTAGATGCCCCGCGCCAGGCCATAGGTCTTGAGCGATTCGATGCTGGCCAGCGCGTGTCCGGTCTGCAGCAACTTGAGCATCTCGTCGAACAGGCGGCTTTGCGGCACGTCGCGCAGCAGGTCGCGCGAGGCCGCCAGCGGCTCGCGGGTCCTGGCATCGAGCTTGAAACCGAGCGCACTGAGTTTGGCCGCGAAGCGCACGGCACGGATGATGCGCACCGGGTCTTCGCGGTAGCGCATCGCCGCATCGCCGATCATGCGCAGTGTCTTCTTCTGCGCATCGCGGATACCTTGATGGAAGTCGACCACGACCTGCGTTTCCGGGTCGTAGTACATCGCGTTGATCGAGAAGTCGCGGCGCGCCGCGTCCTGCTCGATCGGGCCCCAGACGTTGTCGCGCAGCACGCGGCCACTGGCGTCCACGGCGTGCTTCATGCCCGCCAGTTGCCCCTTGGAGGTGCGCTCGTTGCCGCTGACCTGCTCGGCGTCGGCGCTGTCCAGGTAGGCGCGGAAGGTCGAGACCTCGATCACCTCGTGCTCGCGCCCGCGGCCGTACACCACGTGCACGATGCGGAAGCGCCGGCCGATGATGAAGGCACGGCGGAACAGCCCCTTGACCTGCTCGGGCGTGGCGTTGGTGGCCACGTCGAAGTCCTTGGGACGCAGACCCAGCAGCAGGTCGCGCACGGCGCCGCCGACGATGTAGGCCTCGTACCCGGCCTGCTTGAGCGTGCGCACCACGTCGATGGCCCGCTGGTCCACCAGCTTCGGGTTGATGCCGTGCACGCTGGCCGGCACGTCCTGGCGCTTGCCGAACTTGGTGGTCTTGCCGCCCTTGGCGCCGGCCTTGCCCAGCAGCTTGTTGATGAGTTTCTTGATCATTCGAAGAGATTCAGGATACGCCAGCCGCGCTCGACGGCAATGGCCTGGAGCCGGGCGTCCGGGTTGGTGGCCACAGGCTCGTGCACCTTCTCCATCAGTGGCAGGTCGTTGACCGAGTCGCTGTAGAAGGTGCTGTGCACGACGCGGGACCAGTCCAGCCCGCGTGCGGACAGCCATTGTTCCACACGCGCGACCTTGCCCTCGCGGAACGATGGCGTGCCCCGGATGAGGCCGGTGGGATTGCCCTGCGCGTCACGCTCCAGCTCGATGGCGATCAGTTCGTCCACACCGAAGGCCCGGGCAATCGGGCGCGTCACGAATTCGTTGGTCGCGGTGACGATCACCACCTCGTCTCCCGCCTGCTGGTGCGCACGCACCAGTTTCCGCGCCTGGGGCCGGATGGCCGGCTCGATCACCTCGCGCATGAAGCGCCGGTGCGCCGCCTCGGCCGCCGCCACGCCACGCTCGCGCACGGCGTCAACGGAAAAGCGGATGTACTCGTGGATGTCCAGCGTGCCGGCCTTGTACTGCTCGTAGAAGTAGTCGTTGGCATGGGTCTGGGCCTCGGCGGCACGCCAGCCCAGGGTGACGACGAAATCACCCCAGGCGTAGTCCGAATCGAGCGGCAGCAGGGTGTGGTCCAGATCGAAAAGCGCAAGTCTCATTCCGGCAGACGCGTGGTCCTCATTCGTTTTCCAACATGGATTTGATCAGCGGAATCGTGATCGCACGCTGCGTGCGCAGCGCGTAGGCATCGAGCTGGTCCAGCAGCATCATCAGGCTGGACAGGTCGCGTGAGAAGCGGTTGAGCATGAAGTCCATGACCTCGTCGCCCAGGAACACGCCGCGTTCATCGGCGGCGCGGCGCAGCACCGCGCGGCGCTCGGCCTCACCCAGCGCCACGAGGTGGAACACGTGGCCCCAGCCCAGCCGGGTGCGCAGGTCTTCACGCAGTTGCAGGTCGGCCGGCGGCCGGTCGGTGGCGGCCAGCACCCAGCGCGCCCGCCCGTGTGCCGGCGCCTGGGCATTGACGAACCAGTTGAACGCCGCGGCCTGCTGATCCGCCGTGTACAGGTGCACGTCGTCGAGCAGCACCGCCTCCCAGGCGTCGTCGAATTCGCCGGGTTGCAGGGTGTCCGCGTCCATCCAGCCCACCTGCGCGCCCTGCTCGCGCAGCGACTCGCGCACGGCGCGCAGCAGATGCGTCTTGCCACTGCCGCTGTCGCCCCACAGACAGGTGGGCACGGGCGAGCGCAGCGGGTTGCCCGCCCACAGGCGCAGGTGTTCCAGCGCCCCTTCGTTGCCCGCCGCCACGAAATTGGCCAGCGTGGGCACCGGCGCCATGCCGATGTCCAGCGCCAGTTGCCGCATCGCGGTCTGTCGGTCGCGGCTCATGCGCCGGATTCCCGCGAAGAAGATGCGGCAGGGGCCGGCGCGGCCGGCATCGGCGCCTTCAGGTACAGATCGCTGCCGAGGTAGCTGCGCCGCACGCGCCGCACCGCCACCAGCAGCACCGCGCTGGCCGGCAGGGCCACCAGCACGCCGATGAAGCCGAACAGATGCCCGAAGGCCATCAGGGCGAAGATCACCGCAATCGGGTGCAGGCCGATGCGCTCACCCAGCAGGCGCGGCGTGACAACAAAACTCTCGACCGCCTGGCCCACCGAGTACACCAGCGCCACCATGGCCACACCCCACAAGGTCTGGAACTCCAGCGCGGCCGCCAGCAGCCCCAGCACCAGGCCGACCCCGAAACCCAGGTAGGGCACGAAGACGGCCAGACCGGTGAACACCCCGATGGGCAGCGCCAGATCCAGGCCCACCAGCATCAGGCCCACCGTGTAGAACACGGCCAGCACACCCATCACCACCAGTTGCCCGCGCAGGTACTGCCCCAGCACGGCGTCCGTCTCGTCCAGGAAGCTCTGCACCCCCTCGCGCCAGCGCGGCGGAATCATGTGCTTGGTGCGCTCCACCATCGGCCCCCAGTCCAGCAGCAGGTAGTAGGCCACTATCGGGGTGAGCACCAGGTTGCCGAACACCGCCGCCAGCGCACTGCCGCCGATGCGCAGCGAGGACAGCAGGCCGCCCAGGATGTCGCCTTCATTGCCCGTGATCAGTTCCTTGATCCACTCGCGCACCTGCGACACATCGAGATGGACGGGCACGCCCCAGCGGGCCCCGAGCACCTGCAGATACGCGCCAGCCTTGTCCAGCAGCAACGGCACCTGCGCCTTGAACAGCGGCACCTGCTTGGTGATCACCGGCACGATCAGCAGGGCCACCGACAGCACCACCAGAATCACCAGGGCCAGCGCGATGCCGGCGCCCAGCCAGCGCGGCAGCCCCCTGGCGTGCAGTTTTTCCACCGGCGGATGCAGCACGTAGGCCAGCACGCCCGCCATGAGAAAAGGCATCAGCACCGGCGCCAGCACCGACAGCAGCAGCCACAGGGCCACGGCAATCGCGGCCCAGGCGGCCAAACGCTTCTGGTTGGAGGAAAAACTCATGTCGGTCTGCGGGGAGGAAGGGTATCGGCCCGCCATGGCGGGCATGCCCGTAAAATCTCGCCAAATTCTATCGGTCCGGCCCGTTCCCCGGGACGGCCCTGCCTCTGGCGTCCTTTTCCCTCCTGTTCCGACCCCGCACCGGGGCCTTTCCTCCCATGAGCTCCAGCCCCTCCCCCCTGTCCTACAAAGACGCCGGCGTCGACATCGACGCGGGCGACGCGCTGGTCGAGCGCATCAAGCCGCTGGCCAAGAAGACCCTGCGCGAGGGCGTGATGGCCGGCATCGGCGGCTTCGGCGCCCTGTTCGAGGTGCCCAAGCGTTACCAGGAGCCGGTGCTGGTCAGCGGCACCGACGGCGTCGGCACCAAGCTCAAGCTGGCCTTCGAATGGAACATGCACGACACCGTGGGCATCGACCTGGTCGGCATGAGCGTGAACGACGTGCTGGTGCAGGGCGCCGAGCCGCTGTTCTTCCTCGATTACTTCGCCTGCGGCAAGCTCGACGTGGACACCGCCGCCGCCGTGGTCGGTGGCATCGCCAAGGGCTGCGAACTGTCGGGCTGCGCGCTCATCGGCGGCGAGACCGCCGAGATGCCCGGCATGTACCCGGCCGGCGAATACGACCTGGCCGGTTTCTGCGTCGGTGCGGTCGAAAAGAGCAAGATCCTCACCGGCCGGAACGTCAAGCCGGGCGACGTGGTGCTGGGCCTGGCCTCGCACGGCGTGCACTCCAACGGTTTCTCGCTGGTGCGCAAGTGCATCGAGCGCGCCGCCGGCAACCTGCCCGCCACGCTCGACGGCCAGCCCTTCCGCGAGGCCATCATGGCCCCGACCCGCCTGTACGTGAAGAACGTGCTCGCCACGCTGGCCAAACACCCCGTCAAGGCCCTGGCCCACATCACGGGCGGCGGCCTGCTGGAGAACATCCCGCGCGTGCTGCCCGAGGGCACGGCCGCCCACCTGAAGAAGGGTAGCTGGCCGCAGACCGAGCTGTTCGCCTGGCTGCAGAAGACCGCCGGCATCGACGACATCGAGATGAACCGCACCTTCAACAACGGCATCGGCATGGTGGTGGTGATCGCCGCCGAGGACGCCGCCGCCTGCGCCGCCACCCTGCGCGAGCTGGGCGAGACGGTGTACGAGATCGGCGCCATCGCCCCCCGCGGCGACGGTGCCGCGGTCGTGGTGGCCTGAGGCCACCCCGACCCGCTGTCCGAAAATGATCGAAGCCTGTCCGCCGCTGGCGCTGACAGGCTCTCCCCGACAGGGAACAATGCGGCCCATCCCAGCCCGGAGCAACGCCCATGAAAACCTGTCTGATCGTGATCGATGTCCAGGAATCGTTCCGGCATCGCCCCTTCTTCACCGAGACTGAACTGCCCGCCTATCTGGCCGCGCAGAACGCGCTGATCGCCGGCTGTGCGGCGCAGGGCGTGCCGATCGTGCGCATCCTGCACAGCGATGGCCCCGAGACGGCGGCCAACCCCTTCTCGCTGGTTTCCGGCCACGTCCGCCCGCTGCTGGGGCTGGCCAACTTCGATGCCGCCGCCCGTTTCACCAAGCACCGCCACAGCGCCCTCGTGGGCACGGGGCTGGACGTCTGGCTGATCAGCCAGGGCATCCAGCGCCTGATCATCAGCGGCATTCGCACCGAGCAATGCTGTGAAACCACCACGCGCCATGCGTCCGACCTGGGTTTCACGGTGGACTACGTGCTCGACGCCACCATGACCTGGGACATGACCCAGCCCGACGGCACGCCACTGGCCGCCGCCGACATCAAGGTCCGCACCGCCACCGTGCTGCAGGGGCGCTTCTGCACCCTGTGCACCGTCGACGAGGCCCTGGCCCGCGCACGGCAGGCGGCATGAGTCCTCCCACCGTCGATGTGCACTTCGTGCTGCTCGACGGCAGCCTGATTCTCGACTGGGCGGGCCCGGCCGAGGCCCTGCGCATCGCCAATCAGATCCGGTGCGCGCAGGGACATGCCCCGGCCTTCGAGCTGCATTTCATCAGTCCGGCCCGGCAGACCACCAGTTCGGTCGGTGCGGTCATCGCCGATCTGGCGCCATTGCCCGACCTGGCACGGGCCAGCCGCCCGCAATGGGTGGTGCTGGTCGGCCAGCCCGGCGACCGGATGACGCTCGACAGCGAACCGGCCCACGACCTGCTGCACTGGCTGCGCGGCCTGCGCCTGGCACCGCCACGGCCTGCGCGGCAGGCCCGGCGACGCGCCCCCCTGAACACGTCAGTTGAGTGCGCGCCGGAGCTCGGCCAGGCGGCTGCTGGCGGCCTCGCGTTCCAGCACGTCCTCGGT
>NZ_JAQVEJ010000099.1:0-3439 GCF_028698005.1 Hydrogenophaga sp. | reverse complement strand
GCGCCTGGCACCGCCACGGCCTGCGCGGCAGGCCCGGCGACGCGCCCCCCTGAACACGTCAGTTGAGTGCGCGCCGGAGCTCGGCCAGGCGGCTGCTGGCGGCCTCGCGTTCCAGCACGTCCTCGGTGTGCGCGACGCAGACCTCCAGATCGGCCACCGCCAGCCGCACATCCCCCATCTCGGCCCAGGCCAGGCCCCGGGCGTGGTACTCGCCCCAGGCATCGGGCAGCAGAATGAGCAGGCGGTCGAGCACCGCGATCTGCCGCAACCAGTCGCGCTGCGAGCCGTAAACCTCCTTGAGGTTGCGCAGCATGCGCGCCAGGATGTCGCGCGCCGGCGCCGGCTGCAGGTACAGCCCCACCGGCACATCGAAATCGTCCACCAGGCCATTGCGGCGCTTGTAGGGCTCCAGCCGCTCGGACAGATCTTCGCGGCTGAGCGACTGGCCGCTGAACGGGTCGATCACCACCTGCCCATTGGGCAGGTTGACCTTGACCATGAAGTGCCCGGGAAAATTGACCCCGCGCGCCTTCAGGCCGATGCCCTGGGCCAGCTCCAGCCAGAGAATGGCCAGCGTGATGGGGATGCCCCGGCGCGTGCGCAGCACCGCGTTCAGGTAGCTGTTGTCCGGGTCGTAGTAGTTGTTGACGTTGCCGCCGAAGCCCAGGTCGCGGAAGAAGAACTGGTTGAGCGCGCGCAGGCGTTCGAGGTTGTCGTTCATCTGCACCGTGCGCCGCCGCAGGCGAGCCTGCAACTGGTCCACGTCGCCCAGCACCTGCTGCACATCCAGTTCGGGGTATTCATCCTGGGCGATGGACGCGGCCGCCTCCAGCAAGGGGATGCTGTCCTCATCGGCCACCAGGCTGGAAAAATAACCCAGGGGCGTGGTGGCGAAGCGTTCGAGGAAGGTCGTCATGGCGTTTCAGGCGGCGAACCGCTATTTTCTGACGAATTGGCGCAGGTTCAAACCCGACAGCGCCAGGGCGCCGAAGTAGATGAGCACCGCGCCCAGCACACACGCGGCCAGCGCCACGATGCGCAGCGCACGCCGGCCCTCGAAGGCGGTCCAGTCCAGGGACAGCGATGCCCAGCTCAGGAACACGGCCAGCAGCACGCCCGCGGCCACCACCTGCAGACCGAACCGTGCCCACCCGGGGGCCGGCCGGTAGGCGCCACGCCGGATCAGCCCCGTCAACAGCCAGCCGGCGTTGATCATGGCCCCCAGGCCAATGGCCAGCGCCAGCCCGGCATGTGCCAGCCAGGGCACGAACAGCAGGTTCATCAACTGGGTCAGCACCAGCACCACGATGGCAATCTTCACCGGTGTCCTGATGTCCTGGCGGGCATAGAAACCCGGCGCCAGCACCTTGATCGCCACCAGGCCCAGCAGGCCGGCACCATAGCCGGCCAGGGCCAGCGAGGTCTGGCGCACGTCGGTGACCGAAAAGGCCCCGTAGTGGTAGAGCACCGACACCAGCGGCCGGGAAAACGTCAGCAGCGCCACCGCACAGGGCACCGACAGCAGCACGACCAGACGCAGACCCCAGTCCAGCAGACCGCTGTAGCGCGCATCGTCGCCCGCAGTGCGGGCCGCCGCCAGTTGCGGCAACAGCACCACGCCCAGGGCCACGCCCAGCAGCGCGGTCGGGAACTCCATCAGGCGGTCGGCATAGGTCAGCCAGCTCACGCTGCCCGTGGCCAGGTGCGAGGCAATCTGGGTGTTGATCAGCAGGGAGATCTGGGCCACGCTCACCCCCAGCAGGGCCGGCACCATCAGGGTGGTGACGCGCCGGGTGCCCGGGTGGTCCCAGGCGGCCCGCAGGCTGCTCCAGCGCAGGCGCACACGCGGCAGCATGCCGATGCGCCGCAGGGCCGGGATCTGTACCCCCAGTTGCAGCAGCCCGCCCAGCATGACGCCACCGGCCATGGCGTAGATCGGCTCCAACCCCAGGCTGGCAAACCAGGGTGCGCCCTGCCAGGCCGCCAGAATCATGGCCACATTCAGCAGCACCGGCGTGGCCGCCGGCACCGCAAAACGCTTCCAGGTGTTGAGGATGCCCGCCGACAGCGCCACCAGCGACATGAAGGCGATGTAGGGGAACATCCAGCGCGTCAGCACCACCGCCGCCTCGAATCCGTGGGGATCCTGCTGCAGGCCCGCGGCCATGGCCCACACCAGCAGCGGCGCCGCGACCATGCCGAGCACACAGGTCAGCAGCAGCGCCGCGACCAGCACGGTGGCGATCTGGTCAACCATCTGGCGCGTCGCCGCATCGCCGTCCTTCTCGCGCACACTGGCCAGCACCGGCACAAAGGCCTGGCTGAAGGCGCCTTCGGCGAACAGCCGGCGCAACAGATTGGGGATCCGGAAAGCGACGTTGAAGGCGTCGGTCAGCGCACTCGCACCGAAGGTCGATGCCATGAGCAGCTCGCGCACCAGCCCGGTGATGCGCGAGGCCAGTGTGAGCAACGAGACGATGGAGGCGGATTTGAACAGGGACACCGGCGGAGTGTATGTCACGCCTTGTGCCACGGTGGCGGGACCGGGCCGGCAGGGGTATGCCTTTGCCTGCGGTGCGTGGTAGAATGCTCGGCTTTGCTGGCATCATCACAAACACGTAAAGGATTACTCACATGGCAACCAAGCCGAAGAAAAAGAACCCCCGTCTGGCGTCCGGCCGCAAGCGCGCACGCCAGAACGTCAAACTGAACGCCGCCAACAGCTCGCTGCGTTCCAAGTACCGCACGGCCGTCAAGAACGTCGAGAAGGCCGTCCTGGCCGGCGACAAGGCCAAAGCCACCGAACTGTTCGGCAAGATGCAGGCCGTCGTCGACACCATCGCCGACAAGGGCATCTTCCACAAGAACAAGGCTGCTCGCGACAAGAGCCGTCTGTCCGCCAAGGTCAAGGCCCTGGCCGCCGCCTGATTTCAGCGGCAACCGGCCTTCCCCGGCAGGCCGACAGCCCGGGTCCTGACGCAAGCACCAGGATCCGCCGTTTGAAACGGTGCGCTGCCAGCAAAAAAACCGAGAAAACCGCCGCGTCGCATGACCGGCGGTTTTTTCATGGCCGCGCCAGGCCTCGGCCAGCGCCCGGCCCCGGGGCACGCGCGCCCAGCCCTGATAATGTGGCGTCCGGTGGCGCTGCCCGAGCAGCGGCGCCGGCACGGTCTGCACATCGCCCGCCCACCGCCCCTGCCGTGGGACAGGCACCGAACTCCGTACCGGGACATGAGCCAGGAAGAGACATCCCCCGCCCCATCGACAGCACCGACGGCCGCCTCCGCCCCGCACGGGCCGTCGCTGGCCGGCCACACGCCCATGATGCAGCAGTATCTGGCCCTGAAGGCGGGCCATCCGAACACGCTGCTGTTCTACCGCATGGGCGATTTCTACGAGCTGTTCTACGGCGACGCCGAGAAGGCGGCCCGGCTGCTGG
>NZ_JAQVEJ010000280.1 GCF_028698005.1 Hydrogenophaga sp. | reverse complement strand
AGAAGATGCTTTCCGGCCCATGGCCCGCAAGCGCCTCTCATGTCAGGCGAAAAGAGGCAAGGATGAGGCAAAACGAAATCAAAGCCATCTTCGACCAGCAGGCCGCCAGCTACGACGCGCAGTGGGTCAAGACGGCGCCGATCAAGGAGTGCCTGTACTTTCTGCTGGAATCCTTGTTCGCCGAACTGCCTGCCGATGCGCGGATTCTCTGCGTTGGTGTGGGGACGGGAGCGGAGCTGGCACACCTTGCCCAGCGGCATCCGGCATGGCGGTTCACGGCGGTGGAGCCTTCCGGCCCCATGCTCGATATTTGCCGGCAACGCGCGGCAGACGAGGGGTTCGCACCACGCTGCCATTTCCATGAGGGGTACCTGGATACGCTTGCTGCCGCCGTCGAGCCGCACGACGCGGCCACTTGCTTTCTGGTGTCTCAGTTCATCCTCGACCCGCAGGAGCGTTCGGCATTCTTCCGGCAGATCGCCGAGAAGCTCAGGCCCGGCGGCATGCTGGCCAGCGCCGATCTGGCGTCGGATGTGGCGTCGCCCGAATATGAGGTGTTGCTTCGTGCCTGGATGAACATGATGGCGGCATCGGATGTGTCACCCGAGGCGATGGAGCGCATGCGCAAGGCCTATGCCAGCGACGTGGCGGTTCTGCCGCCGGGCAGGATCGCCGCGATGATCGCGTCAGGCGGTTTCGAGCTTCCCGTGCTGTTCTTCCAGGCCGGGTTGATTCACGCGTGGCGGTCAAGGCGCCCGCTGGGTCATGCGGACTGACGGCCATTCATTGTTGTTGCCCCACCATTGAGGAGCATCTCATGACCATCCAGACATTCATGCAAGGCTACAAGGCTGCCTGGGAGCAGCGCGACCCGGCCATGTTCGCCGCGCTGTTCCACCCGGACGGCGAATACCACAACACCCCGTTCCAGGTGCAGCGCGGCACGGCGCAGTTGGTCGAGTATTGGAAGCGCGTGCAGTTGCAGGAAGATGTGCGCCTGTTCTTCGAGGTGCTGGCGGACACGCCGGCGGCCGGTGTCGCGCACTGGCATGTCACCTATCAGGTGGCTTCGGAGGAGTTGTTCCAGATCTGGGCCAGGTCGACCGGCACCAACCTGGTCGCCCGCCAGCCTGGCGAGCCGCTGCCCCGCATGGTGCTGGACGGCATCCTTCAGGCGCGGCTCAGCGCGGGGCTTTGTTCGCAGGCGCGTATCTGGTGGCACAGCCAGCCGCAGGCGGCATAACGGGAAGGAGCATTTGACATGGAAACCCAGGAACTGCATCGCGGCCGCCTGATCGACCACATCCAACTGGTGGTGCGGGATCTGCCGGCCAGCCAGGC
Source organism: Hydrogenophaga sp. (assembly GCF_028698005.1). Lineage (GTDB taxonomy): Bacteria > Pseudomonadota > Gammaproteobacteria > Burkholderiales > Burkholderiaceae_C > Hydrogenophaga. The sequence continues at coordinate 1,208 of NZ_JAQVEJ010000280.1, read as the reverse complement.
TTTCTACGCCGCCTCCGTGGTGGTCACTTTCTGACCGCGGTTATTTTCACTGCTACCACCGCCATGGATATCCCCCGCATCTTCAACATCACCGAGAGCGCGCACCGCATCCACAACCCGATCACGCCCGACAAGCTCGCCACGCTCGGTGCGGCGCTGCGCCTGGAAGCCGGCACCCGGGTGCTCGACCTGGGCAGCGGTTCGGGCGAGATGCTGTGCACCTGGGCGCGCGACCACGGCATCGTGGGCACCGGCGTCGACATGAGCCGCTTGTTCAGCGAGCAGGCGCAACGCCGCGCCGAAGAACTCGGCGTCGCCGACCGGGTCGCGTTCATCCATGGCGATGCGGCGGGTTATGTTGCTGGCGAGAAGGCCGATGTGGCGGCCTGTGTCGGGGCCACCTGGATCGGCGGGGGCGTGGCCGGCACCATCGGGCTGCTGGCGCGCAGCCTGCGCGCCGGCGGGGTCATCCTCATCGGCGAGCCCTACTGGCGGCAGTTGCCGCCCTCGGAAGAGGTGGCCAAGGGGTGTCTTGCCGGCGCGGTGGCCGACTTTCTCGTGCTGCCCGAGCTGCTCGCGTCGTTCGGCCGCCTGGGCTACGACGTGGTGGAAATGGTGCTGGCCGACCAGGACGGCTGGGACCGGTACGAGGCGGCCAAATGGCTCACCATGCGCCGGTGGCTGGAGGCCCACCCCGGCGACGAGCTGGCCGCAGAGGTTCGCGCCCAACTGACCTCGGAGCCCGTGCGCTACGCCACCTACACGCGGGAATACCTGGGCTGGGGTGTGTTCGCGCTGATGGCACGGTGATCCAGTTACAGAGTGCTTCCGCACGGTCCTTCCCGGTTGACTGATCGAGCCCGGGCTTTCATGATGGCTCACCATGACAGGCCATGAACGCGAAGAATTGCTGCAGGCGTTGAAGGCGCGTTTCGAGCGGCACATGCCCCGCCACCCCGGGCTGGGGTGGGCGGCGGTGGCGGCGCGGCTCGAAGCCGATACGCAGGCCCTGCGTGCCTTGCGGGCGATGGAGGCCAGCGGCGGCGAGCCCGATGTGGTCGACCTGGGCGAGGCAGGGGGCGGCGGTGGCCGGGGGCGGCTGGTTTTCTGCGATTGCGCGGCCGAGAGCCCGACGGGGCGGCGCAACGTCTGTTATGACCGCGAGGCGCTGGAGGCCCGCAAGGCGCACAAGCCGCAGGGCAGCGCGC
>NZ_JAQVEJ010000098.1 GCF_028698005.1 Hydrogenophaga sp. | reverse complement strand
CGGTGGCGCCGGCCACGTCCAGCGCCGAGATGATGCGACCGATGCGCTGCAGGTTGTCGGCGTAGTCGGTGATCACCAGCGCATTGGTACCCGGGTTCACGTTGATCGTGTTGTTCGGCCCGATCAGAGGCCGCAACACCGGCACCAGGTTGTTCGCCGCCTCGTGGTTGAGGTGGAAGATCTGGGTCACGATCTGGTTCGACTGTGCTCGTGGCACCGCGCTGCCGGCGCTGACCACATTGCCCTGCAGCTTGGCGTCCGCCTCGGGCACGATCTTGTACAGGCCGCTGGTGTCCACGAGCGTGAAGCCCTGCAGGCGCAAGGCGGCGGCGAACTGGTTGAGCGCCGCATCCGGTGGCACCGGCCGGTCGGTGGCCAGGCTGACCGTGCCCTTGACGCGTGGGTCGACCACCACGTTGCGTCCCGTGATGGTCGCCATGGTCCGGGCCACCGCCTCGATGTCGGCGTCGACGAAGTTGAGCGTGACGGGCGCGACCGTCTGCCGGCCGCCAGCGGATTGCGCCGCAGCCAGCGTCGCGCCGGCGGCCATGGCCAGTGCCAGCAAGGTCTGCCTGGCGCAGATACCCAGCCGGTATCGCCGCTTGCTGTTCATGCCCTTGGCGTGCTGTTTCATGCCCGTGATCCTATCCCCAAGTTCTGTGCCTGCCGCTGGCGGCTTACCCCAGCAGGATGACCGAGCGGTCGCCGCTGCGTCGCCCGATGATGTTCAGCAGATTGGCCAGCGCGGCTTCCCGGCCGGGTGCGGCCGTCGCCACGCCGCGGAAGCGCAGCCGGCCGCCGACCCACTGGCCCTGGCCGTCGATGCGCAGGTCGCCGCGCAGCGTCGCCATTTCGATGCGTGGCAGGCCACCGCTGTCCGCCGCCAACAGATCGATCTGGTAGCTGCCCAGCGGGCGCAGCGTGGCCATGCGCGACGACAGCTCCAGCAGGCGGAACCGCAGCGCGCCGTCGAAGGTCGTGCGGCCCTGCACCCAGGCGACGCGGACGCCCGGTGTCTCGATCTCGAAGCGCCCCTCCAGCCGCAGGGTGTTCCAGGGCGTGCCCAGGCCATGCAGCAACTCGGGGGGCCAGTGCACCCGCACGGGGGCGACCCGCAGCTCGCCCGTCCCCCAGCCCAGGCCGACACCGACCTGCAACGGGGTCGTGGTGCAACAGGGGGCCTCGATGCTCAGCGTCAGCAGGCCCAGACCACCGGGTTGCAGCCGCCAGCGCAGGCCCTGCGGCAGCGCGGTGCGCGTGCGGCTGTCCTTGCCGCCGCTGAACACGAGATCACCGTGGCCGCGCCAGACGGTGCCGCCCGCGTTCACCAGCAGCAGGTGTTCCTGTGTGAGCTGACGCAGGGGCCAGGCAAGCCAGCGAGCCGGCAGGCACAGCAGCAGCGTCAGGCCGGCACCCAGCAGGCCACCGGCGATGGCCCAGCGCCGGGCGGGGGAGGAGACGACGGCACCGCGCATGTTCTTCAGTCCCCGAGGCCCGGACCCGCCAGGGTGACGACGCCGCTCCAGCCATCGCCCCGCCGCTTCAGTTCGGCGTGCACGACGTTCACCCGGGCGCTGCGACGCAACTGGTCGAGTGCCCTGGCCAGCGCATCCGGGGCCACGCCATGGATGCGCAGGCTCGCCTGGTCGCCGGACAGCATCACGGATCCCGGGCCCAGTTCACGGGCCGTGCGGTGCAGGACGTCCAGCGCCGCATCGCGCGCCGGGAGGTCACCCGCGCTGCCGCGCCGGATGTCCTCGACCTGCGCGGCCAGCGCCTGCATCCGCGCCAGTTGCGTGTCCACGGCCTGGTGCCGCGCCGGCGCCCTGGCCAATGTCTGCCAGGCCGGCGCAATGCCCAGCCCCCACAGCGCGCCGAGCCCGACGATCCACGCCGCCAGCACCACGGCGGCCCGCTCACGGGGGCTCATGCGCGACAGCAGGGCCTGCCAGCGGGAGGTTGGTGGCTTCATGGCTGGTCCACCTCCACCCGCAGCAGGCCAGCATCCAGCCGCGCGCTCAGGCCCTGGGCCTGCAAGGCGTCCCTCACGCTGCCCAATGTCTCCGCCGGGGCACTCCAGCCACCCAGCAGCAGGCTGCGCCCGTCATAGTCGAGCGTGCCTGGCCCGGCCTGGCCCGCCGGCAAGGCACGGCCGACCGCCGCCAGCAGTGCTTCGAGGTCCTGCGGTGCCGGCACGCCACTGGCGGCGCGCAGCCGGCGCAGCTCCTGGGTCATCTGGACCGGTGCATCCAGCACCACACCCACGTGCGGAAACTGCTCGCGCAGCAGCGATTCGATCACCGCGCTTTTCTGTGCCAGGCGCCGCTCCTGCAGCCAGGCCGCCGTGTTCAGGCCACCGATCAGCGCCACCACCAGTGTGGCGAGGCCCCAGCGGGCGGCGCGCCAGGCCGGGTCATGCAGCAGGGTGCGGATGCGCTGGCGCCAGCGCTGGCCGGCCCGCGCGCCGGCCGACAGGCTCAGGTCGAACTGGGCCAGGTTCCAGCGGCCGGCGGCAGCCGACAGCAGGGATTGCGCCAACGGCTGCGGCTGCCAGCGCACCTCGGGCAAAGCCTGTTCCGCCGGTTGCAGGGCGCCGGGCTCGGCCAGCCAGACGGCATCCGCCGCCGCCGGCCACCAACCCCAGGCCTGCAGTCCTGCGATGACATGGGGGCCGGCCAGGGGCTGGACGCCGACACCGAGCGCGTGGGCCGATGCCAGCCAGGGCTGGGCCCCCTGGCTGAACGCCACGTGCCGCACGGGTGTTCCTTCCGGAACGGGGGAGACGGACGGCACGATGCGGGTCACCGGCCGCCCCGCCGATTCGAGCCGATCCAGCAGTCCGCGCAGCCAGCCGCGGTCACAGGCGCACACCCAGGTGGCCTGTCCCGGACGTGCATCGGGTGCGAGCGCGAAATGCACCTCGCCCGGGTCGGCGAGCAATTGCTCTTCCAGCAGACCGTCCAGCACGGCACGCAGGCGCTTGGCGGGAGCCTTGGGCAGCACCACGTGATGCCAGGACAGCGCCGGTGCCGGTACCACCAGCACCACTTCCACATCGCGGGGCAGCAGCGCCAGGGGCGACTGCCCATGCTCCTCGCCGGTCTGACCATGGGCCGAGCGGACCCAGTCGAACCAGAGGTCCTGGCCGGCGCCGTGGTCGGCAGGCAGCGGGGGGCGGAGTATCAGCACGTTCGTCGTTCGGACATCAGATCGGCAAAACCATGGGGTGCCATTCTAGAGAGTGGTGCAGGGTTGCCCTGAACCCGCGTTCAGCGCGGCGCCGCATCCTGGCCCGTGGCGCGCCGGCGCCAGTGCAGCCGCACCTGCAGGCCGCTGCGCGACACCAGCGACTGTTCGTCGATCACGGCGGTGCCCAGCCGCAGGCGGCCATGGACCTCGAAATGCTGGCTGCGCACGTCGTGCCGTGCCTCGTCCACCACCTTGTCCAGTCCCGCCGGCAGCCAGCGCCTGACATCGTCCAGCTTCGCGAACGGTGTCAGTTCGCGCTGGGCCGCCAGTTGGCGTGCCAGCCCCGGTTCGACACCGGGCAGGGTGGCGGCCAGCACCTGTTCGCTGGCCGTGTTCAGGTTCACGCGTGTGCGGGTGGGCAACCAGGTGGCGTGCGGCGCCAGCACGCGCAGGCTGCGCGGCGAGATGCCGAGCCAGCCCAGTTGCGCATAGCGCACGGGCATCAGCGGTGTGTCCGATGGCTCGAGTTCGTCTTCCCCACGCCGGTGCGTCTCGAGCAGCCGCTGCGCCGCCGATTCCAGCTCCTCCGTATTCAGACCCAGGTCCCCATACAGGCGACGGAAATCCGCCAGGTCCGGCTGCGAAATGGACGCCTGGGCATCGGCACCGGCGCCCGGGCCGGCCAGCAGGTTGCGGAAATTCAGTTTCCCCTGCAGGTCGGTCATGCGCCCGGACAGAAAGGCCTCCATGACGTCGTCCGCGTTGTTGTCGCGGTCCACCGACAGAAAACTCGACAGGCGCGACTCCTCCAGCGGCATGGCCCAGGGCTCGCCCAGATGGTCGCCGTTGCCGCTGTTGCGGTTGCCGCGCGCGTCCTCGCGCAGGATCAGGCGCGACCAGTCCAGTGCGCCGGTCAGGATCCAGGCCGACTGGCTGCGCTGGCGGTCCGCCATCTCGATCTCGATCGCGCGCCATTGCTGCCAGGCCGCGGCGGCGGCCAGCGTCGCCACGATGGTGACCGTGAGCATGGCCAGCAGCAACGCGGCGCCCCGTTCGCGGTGGCGGCGGATCATGGCCCCGCTCCCAGTGTGGGCCGCACCCAGTCGCGGGTGATACGGCCTGTCAGCGCCAGGCCCGGTGCGGGCTGCAGCGTCAGGCGAACGCCGTCGGGCATCAGGCCCACCGAGGGTGCCTGGCCGTCCTCCGCCCCGGCCGACGACTGGGGATTCGTCCACGCGCCGCCCCGGTGGAACAGCAGCTGCCAGGCGTCGAGCCCGAACAGCCGGACCTCGCTGTCGCGGGCATCCGGGTCGGTCACCGCGCTGCCACGGCCCCACTGCGCGGCGCGCTGCCAGGCACGGGCCAGCTCGTCCCGCTGGCGCAACGGGGGCGATTGCCAGCGGGCCCACTGGTAGGCCGTGCCGTGATCCGATGCGGCCGGCAGGCGTGACCAGGCCACCACGCGGATGCCCGGGCTGTCCAGCTCGGTCTCGTCGGGGTCGCTGCGTGTCAGGCGCAGCACCATGCCATCGAAGTCGATGGCACTGACCTCGCCCGTCTGCTGCACCGCGTTCAGGTCGGTGATCCACTGCTCCAGCGCGCTTTGCATGCGCAGCAGGGCGTCCGCGTGCTCGCGCGAGAGCGACTGCGTGCGCGCCATGCCGTCGATGCCGCGCCAGCTCATCAGGGCCAGCACCGCCAGGATGGCGATGGCCACCAGCACCTCGATCAGCGTGAAGCCGCGCGCGCGGGCCATCAGTAGCGCCCCTGGATGGTGGACAGGTTCACCAGACGGTATCGCCGGTTGTCTTCACCGGTGTCCACCAGCGCATCGACACGGCGGAAGTTCGGGTTGGGCGTGGGACTCACCGACACCGTCACCTCGAACCGGCGGCCACCCTGCTCGCAGTCGGACGAGCTGTCGCCCGTGGGCGGCAGCTGCCGCTGCAGTCGCAACTGGGTCAGCGCGTTTTCCGCACACAGCTGGGCCAGCCAGACCTCGCCCTGGCGCTCGGCGCCGCGCATCAGTGCGGTGGTGGCCTGTGAACCCGCGGCCAGCGCCACGGCGACCACGGCCAGTGCCACCAGAATCTCGATCAGTGTGAATCCACCCAGACCGCGTTTCATGGCCGCGCCTCCGTCCCGGCATCGGCTTCCGTCAGACCGAACGGCCCGATGCCGTCGGTGCCAATGCGCAGCTCGCGCGCGCCCAGCCGCAGCGCCACCACCTGCCGGGGCAGCAGTGGCTCGGGGCCGAGCACCAGGGCGCCGGCACCGGCCGGCGCCACGATGCGGACCCGCACCTGCGGGTCGAGCCAGGGGCGGTGACCGGCCAGAGACTCGGTGGATACGCCGCGCTCGCTCACCCCCTCGAACGCGAAACCGTCGTCGCCGGGTCGCCAGCGCACGGCCACGCCCGTGGTGCGCGACTGCGCCCGGCCCGATTCGAGCATCGCCACCAGCCGCAGTGCCTCGCGGTCCAGTGCCGCCGCCCGGCCATCGCGCAGGGCGAAGCTCACGCCCGTGGTCGCCAGCGCCACGATGGCCACCACGATCAGCAGCTCCAGCAATGTAAACCCCCGCACCGCGTCAGCGGCGGAGCGTGGGGGCACCGATCCCGCCGCCGGGCCGCCCCAAGGCGGGATCAGCCCCCTCGGGGGGCAGCGACCCGCGTCAGCGGCGGAGCGTGGGGGCACCGATCCCGCCGCCGGGCCGCCCCAAGGCGGGATCAGCCCCCTCGGGGGGCAGCGACCCGCGTCAGCGGCGGAGCGTGGGGGCATCACTCACTGCCAGCTGCCGATGTCGGCATCCCGGCCCTCGCCGCCGGGCTTGCCGTCGGCACCGAAGGACAGCACGTCCACCTCGCCGTGCACACCCGGGTTGAGGTACTGGTAGGGCTGGCTCCACGGATCCGAGGGCAGCTTGTCCAGGTAAGGACGCCAGTTCGGCGGCACCGGGCTGGATGCCGGTTTGACCACCAGCGCGCGCAGGCCCTGCTCGGCGGTGGGGTAGCGCTGGTTGTCCAGCCGGTACATCTTCAGTGCCTGCATCAGGTTGTTCACGTCGGTACGCGCGGCGGTGACGCGGGCATCGTCGGCGCGGTCCAGCACGTTGGGCACGATCAGCGCGGCCAGCACACCGATGATCACGAGCACCACCATCAGCTCGATCAGGGTGAAGCCGGCCCGACGCCGCAGGGCGCGCAGGCGCGGGCGGCGGGCAGAGGGTGCGCAGGCGGAAAAGGGTGGGGTGGCAGCAGGCATGGGCAAACAAATCTCCCGGAGGGTGCGGCGGCCGCGGCTGGGTACCCGCCGTCGCGGCATGACGGTCTGGATCATAATCGTCGCATGACGTTGCAGACACCCTCGCGGCACCCCGGAGCACTGGTCGCCCGGGTCGGCCACGCACCGCTGTGGGCGGCTGGCCTGATCTGGCTGGCTGCGGGCGCGGCGCTGACCGGGTGGCTGCTCATCCTGCTTTCGGGCACGGCCTGGCAGCCGGTGCCTGTGGCCGCAGGCACCGCGGTCGCGGTCGAGCCGGTCGCGGTCGCGCGCGCGCTGGGGCTCGACGGCAGCCCGGGCGCCGCCGGGCCGGCGGCCGACACCGGTGCCCGGCTGAGGCTGGCGGGCGTCGTTGCCCAGCCCGACGCGCGCGGCGCCGCCCTCATCGCGGTCGATGGCCAACCGCCCCGGCCCTTCCTGGTGGGCAGTGCGGTGGGGGACGGCTGGGTGCTGCGTGCCGTGGAGCGCCGCCGGGTCTGGCTCTCGCCCACCACCGGTGAAACCGGCGACCTAGAGCTTCAGCTCCAGCGCTGACCGGATCAGCGGCCAGGCCAGCAAGGCGCCCGCGCCTTGGCCGATCCGCAGTTCCATGTCGAGCAGGGGGCGGTCCTGCATATGGATCATGAGCAGGCGGTGCCCCGGATGGGCCGACAGGTGCGCGAACACCAGATAGTCTGCGGTTGCCGGCACCAGCCCGCGCGCGACCAGGGCGGCGGCGCTGGCCACGAAGCCGTCCACCACCACCAGCCGCCCTTCGCTGGCCGCCTGGATCATGGCGCCGGTCATCATGGCCAGATCAAAGCCGCCCATCGCCACCAGGGCATCGAACGGCGTCACGGCCTTGCGGTGACGCGATGCCACGGCGTACAGTTTTTCCAGCTTGTGCCGGGTCATCGCCTCGCTCAGGTCCGGATGCTGGCCGCAGGCATCGGCCAGCGGGACGCCACACAGGCGCGACAGCAGCAAAATGGCCGATGCCGTGCTGGCGGCGCCGGCCTCGCCGATCAGTACGGTGTCGCCCGGCAGAGAACGGACCACATCCATCCCGGCACGCAGGGCGGCCACGCCCTGCTCCACCGACATGGCCGGGCGCAACACCATGTTGCGCGTGCCGTAGCCGATCTTGCGCGGCAACAGGGTGACCAGGCCCGGCTGGCCGTCCACCGGTGTGAGCGGCACCGCAACGCCGGCATCCACCACCGTCATGGCGATGCCCAGCCCGCTGGCCATCCGGTAAACGGGCGATTCCCCGGCGAGCAAGGCATTCACGCGGTGGCGCGTGGCTTCCTGGCCGAACCGCGATACTCCCTCGTCGGCGATTCCGTGGTCGGCGGCGAACACCAGCAACTGTGGTTGCACCTGGGCGTGCCTGCGCAACCTGTCCATTGACAGGATGGCGGTGAGCCGGGTCGACAGATCGGCCAGACGTCCCCAGGGGGAGGTGTCAGCCGCGCCCGGGCAGGCGGCGGCCACTGGCCGCACCGGCGGGAAAGACAGGCCGGGCAGCGCTGCCGGCGCCGGGGGAGGGTCGGTGGCGGCGCCAGGGTGCATGGGCGAGGGTGTCCGGTTCAGCGGCTGAGAAACAGCCGGTATGCCGGATTCTGCGTTTCCTCGACATAGGGGTAGCCCAGGGTGTCCAGAAAGCGCTGGAAAGCCTTGTCGTCCTTGGGGGGAACCTGCAGCCCGACCAGGATGCGGCCGTAGTCGGCGCCCTGATTGCGGTAGTGGAACAGGCTGATGTTCCAGCCCGGGCGCATGAGGCTCAGGAATTTCAGCAACGCGCCTGGCCGCTCCGGAAAGACGAAGCGCAGCAGGCGCTCGTCCTGAGCCAGTGGCGAATGGCCGCCGACCATGTGACGCAGGTGCTCCTTGGCCAGGTCGTCGTGGGTCAGGTCCAGCGTCCTGAGACCCTGGCGGTTGAAGTTGGCCGCAATCTTGGCCGACTCGCCCTTGCCCTGCGTGCTCAGGCCAATGAACACGTGCGCTTCGTCGGCGCTGGCGATGCGGTAGTTGAATTCGGTGACGCTGCGCGGCCCGCCCGGCAGGTTGCCGATGGCCTCGATGAAGCGCTTGAAGCTGCCTCGCTCCTCGGGGATCGTCACCGCGAACAGCGCCTCGCGCTCCTCGCCGACGTCGGCCCGCTCGGCCACGAAACGCAGGCGGTCGAAATTCATGTTCGCACCGCACAGGATGGCCGCGTAGGTCTCGCCCTTGGTCTTGTGCTGGGCCACGTACTGCTTGATCGCCGCCACCGCCAGCGCGCCCGAGGGCTCGACGATGGAGCGCGTGTCCACGAAGATGTCCTTGATGGCCGCGCACACCGCGTCGGTGTCCACCACCACGTAGTCGTCCACCAGTTCGCGGGCAATGCGGAACGTCTCCTCGCCCACCAGCTTCACGGCGGTGCCGTCGGCGAACAGGCCCACGTCGGCCAATTCCACGCGCTCGCCGGCTTGCACCGACTGCAACATCGCGTCCGAGTCGCGCGTGTGTACCCCGATCACCTTGATTTCGGGCCGCACGGCCTTGATGTAGTTGGCCACGCCGGAAATCAGCCCGCCGCCGCCAACGGCCACGAACACCGCATCCAGCCGGGGGCTGCCGAGCTTCTGCACCTGGCTGAGCATCTCCATGGCGATCGTGCCCTGGCCGGCAATCACGTCCGGATCGTCGAACGGGTGGATGAAGGTCAGACCCTCGGTTTTCTGCAGCTTGACGGCGTGCTGGTAGGCGTCGGAATAGCTGTCGCCGGCCAGCACCACTTCGCCGCCCAGGGCGGCCACGGCATCCACCTTGAGCTGTGGGGTCGTCGTGGGCATCACGATCACGGCACGACAGCCGAGCTTCTTGGCGCCCAGCGCCACACCCTGCGCGTGGTTGCCGGCCGAGGCGCAGATCACGCCCTTGGCCAGTTGCTCGGGCGTGAGGTGGGCCATCTTGTTGTAGGCGCCGCGCAGCTTGAAGCTGAACACCGGCTGCTGGTCTTCGCGCTTGAGCAGGACCTTGTTGTGCAGGCGGCGGCTGAGACCGCGAGCGGGTTCCAGCGGCGATTCGACGGCCACGTCATACACGCGGGCGGTCAGGATCTTCTGGAGGTATTCGGCGGGGGTCAGCGGGGTGGCAGCCGGCATGGGTTCCGGGTTTGGCTGTGTTTTGGGCATGTGGGTGTTCCTTCCCGTCGATGATACGGCGCGACCCGCAGTCGAAAAAAAACCCGGACCACTCTTGTGTGGTCCGGGCTGGAATCCACCCGTGGAGGGTAGAGGAGACAACCTTCAATACAATGGCGCAAGTATAACAGTCTCTTGCTGCAATGCAACAAGTCAACACCTTGTTGCGTTGTTTTTAGAGAACTGTCCCTTGTTTTCCAGACATAGATCACACCCGCAGGACCTTCATGGAATGCACCGTTACCTGGACCGGCGCGGCCGGCACCCGATCGAACATGGGCTTTGTTGCCGAAACCGGCAGCGGCCACGTGCTGACGATGGACGGGGCACCTGACGCGGCGCGCCCCGAGAACGGCGGGGCCAACCTCGCCCCCCGGCCGATGGAAACCGTGCTCGCCGGCACGGGCGGCTGCACGGCCTACGACGTCGTGCTGATCCTCAAGCGCGGTCGCCACGACGTGCGCGGCTGCAGCGTCAAGCTCAGCAGCGAGCGCGCCGGGACCGATCCCAAGGTCTTCACGAAGATCCACATGCACTTCACCGTCACCGGCAAGGGCATCCCGGCGCCAGCGGTCGAGCGCGCCATCGCCATGAGCCACGACAAGTACTGCTCGGCCAGCATCATGCTGGCCAAGACCGCCGAGATCACGACGAGCTACGAGTTGGTGGACGCCCCCTGAGGAGCGCCATCACACCCGGTGCGCGACCGTGGTCATGACCTTGGCCGCGGCGCGCATCAGCCCGCGCACTGGCGCGGGCATCGCCGTGGCGCCGGCACGTTCGGCCTCACGGGCGTGGCGGGCCTCGTCATCCTTCATTTGCGCCACGATGGCACGCGAGGCCTGATCGGCGGCGGGCAGCCGGTCCAGATGGCTGGCCAGATGTGCCTCCACCTGCCGCTCGGTCTCGACCACAAAACCGAGGCTCACCGCACGCCCCACCCGGCCCGCCACCCAGCCCAGGCCGAAAGCGCCCGCATACCACAGCGGATTGAGCCATGACGGGCGCGCGCCCAGTTCGTCCAGCCGCTGCCGGGTCCAGGCGAGGTGGTCGGTCTCTTCCCGGCCGGCCTCGTCCAGGTGTCGGGCCAGCGGCAGATCGGGGTGCGCGGCCTGGCGCGCGGCCAGGCTCTGGCCCGCGTAGAGCGCCTGCGCACACACCTC
>NZ_JAQVEJ010000279.1 GCF_028698005.1 Hydrogenophaga sp. | reverse complement strand
CCTGCAGCGCAACCCGGGCGATGCCCAGGCGCGGGTGGAACTGGCCGTGCTGGCCCACACCGGTGGCTTTGGCACGCCGGCCGAGCGCAGCGCGCTGCTTGACCAGGCCATGGCGGCGGCACCCCAGCACCCCGAGGTGCTGCAACTGCAGGCGGCGCGCGCGCTGGACGCCCGGCAATGGCCGCAGGCGCTGGAGCCGCTGCAGCGCCTGGTGCGCTTCCACGCCAGCACGCCGGCGGCGCAGACCCTGGTGCAACTGCTGCAGGTGGCCCCGGCCCTGCCGGCGCTGGACGAGGCCCTGCGCCAGGCCGTGCGCGAGGACGCCGACTGGCTGGAGCGCGTGCTGCGCGCCATGCCCGGCATGAAGGTGCCCGTGGGCCAGGCCTGGCCGCTGCTGGCCGAGGCCATGGCGCACCACCGGCTGGCGCCGCGCCTGGGCCAGTTCGTGACCGGCCGCCTGAAGGCCGAAGGCCGGTGGACCGAGGCCCAGGTGGTGTGGCTGCACCTGTGGGACCGGCCCCTGCCGCTGCTGTTCAACGGCGGCTTCGAAAGCGACTTCGTCGCCCAGGGCTTTGACTGGGAGGTGCCCGGCCCCAACGACCACCGCGCCGGCGCCCAGGTGACGCTGGTGGGCCGGGGCGAGCGCGGCCGCGTGCTGCGCGTGCGCCTGGCCGGCAAGGGTTTTCGCAGCCCGCTGGTCCGCCAGCACCTGGTGCTGCCCCCGGGCCACTACCGCCTGCAGGGCGACTGGCAAAGCACCGACCTGCGCAGCGCCCAGGGCCTGAGCTGGGTGCTCACCTGCCTGGGCGGCCCCGGCAGCCAACCCCGCGAACTGGCCCGCTCGGCGCCACTGCAGCCCACCGGGCGCGACTGGAAAACCTGGCAGCTCGATGTGCAGGTGCCCGACACCGGCTGCGGCCCCGGCCTGCAACTGGCCCTGCAACCCCATGCCGCCTACGAGGCCCGTGCCGGCATGCAGGGCGAGATCGTGTTCGACGCCATGCGCCTGGACACCGCCAGCCACTGAAAGGGAGGGAGAACGCCGCATGATCGACCTGCACTGCCACCTGCTCCCAGGCATCGACGACGGCGCCCCCACACTGGACGTGTCGCTGGCGATGGCGCGGATGGCCATCGACGACGGCGTGACCACCATCGCCTGCACGCCGCACATCTACCCCGGCATGTACATGAACGACAAGCCGGGCATCGAGGCCGCCTGCCGCGCGCTGCAGCGCGAGCTGGACCAGCGCGGCATGCCGCTGACGCTGGTGACGGGCGCCGACGTGCACCTGGTGCCGGGCCTGATCGGCGGCCTGGCTCAGGGCCGCATCCCGACGCTGCACGGCTCGCGCTACCTGCTGCTGGAGCCCTCGCACACCACGCCGCCGCCGCGCTTCGAGGACGCGGTGTTCAACCTGATCGCCTCGGGCTACACCCCGGTGATCACGCACCCCGAGCGCCTGGCCTGGGTGGAGCACCACTACGAGGTGTTCCTGCGCCTGATCGGCCAGGGCGCGTGGATGCAGGTCACCGCCGGCGCCCTGACCGGCGTGTTCGGCCCGCGCGCCCGCTACTGGGCCGAGCGCTTCGTGGGCGAGGGCCACACCCACATCCTGGCCAGCGACGCCCATTCGGCCGGCCGCCGCAACACCCGCCTGAGCCCGGCCCGCGAGGCCGCCGAACGCCTGCTGGGCGCCGACGAAGCCCGCCGCCTGCTGATCGACCGCCCCCAGGCCATCCTGAACAACGAGCCCCCCGACCGGCACCCGCTTCCCGAACCGCACCGTCGCAGCAGCGCCACAGCTCGCCGCTGGTGGCCCATTTTTGGCAAAAAGAATTGAGCGTTTCTGTTAGATTCAGGCAATCCGCCCCCAAACCAGAGAGGAACCCATGAAAAAAATTGCCATCGCGATGGGTATCGCCGCCCTGATGGGCAGCGCATTCGCCCAAGGCATCGTCGTTGAGCGCGTGCAAGGCGCGGCCACCGTGTCCAGCGGCGATCAGGCCACGACCCTGAGCGCCAACATGGCCCTGACCGAAAACGCCACGGTGATGACCACCCAGGGCAGTTCGGTCACCATCAAGTTCCCCAGCGGCTGCACCGCCGTGGTGGCGGGTGGCGCCTCGTTCGTGGTCTCTGAGGCCAACTGCAAGGCCCTGGTCGCCCAGGCAGGCGGCGGCACCGGTGGTGCCGGCGCCGGCGCCAGCCACGACACCGCCCTGCTGCTGGCTGGCGGCGCTGCCGGCATCTTCGCCATTCACGAAGCCACCAAGGGCGACGGCCCCAAGGCGCGGCCCACGCCGCCCGGTGGCCCCGCGGAACCCGGCCCCGCCCCCGAGGCCCCGGGTGCCAAGCCCACCCCCAAGCCCCGGCCCAAGCCCACCCCCATCAGCCCGAGCTGATCGCGGGTGGTTGCATGCCGGCGGGCCCAGCCCCCACCGGCAACCCATCAAAAAAGGCCCTGCGGGGCCTTTTTTGCGTCCGGCGAGTAGCTTGACCCGGTGCGCGACAAGCCCCGCCGTTCCGGGCGGGGAAGGATAGCGCGGACG
>NZ_JAQVEJ010000097.1 GCF_028698005.1 Hydrogenophaga sp. | reverse complement strand
TCAGATCACAGCGAATCGATGAAGCTGCGCAGCTTGTCCGAGCGGCTCGGGTGCTTGAGCTTGCGCACCGCCTTGCTCTCGATCTGACGGATGCGCTCGCGCGTCACGTCGAACTGCTTGCCCACCTCTTCCAGCGTGTGGTCGGTCGACATCTCGATACCGAAACGCATGCGCAGCACCTTGGCCTCGCGCGGCGTCAGGCTGTCCAGGATCTCCTTGACCACCTCGCGCAGACCCGCCTGCATCGCCGCCTCGATTGGCGCCGTGTTGGCCTGGTCCTCGATGAAATCGCCCAGATGCGAATCGTCGTCGTCGCCGATGGGCGTTTCCATCGAGATCGGCTCCTTCGCAATCTTCATGATCTTGCGGATCTTGTCCTCGGGCATCTCCATCTTCTCGGCCAGGATGGATGCATCGGGCTCGAAGCCATGCTCCTGCAGGTGCTGGCGGCTGATGCGGTTCATCTTGTTGATCGTCTCGATCATGTGCACCGGGATACGGATCGTGCGGGCCTGGTCGGCGATCGAGCGCGTGATGGCCTGGCGGATCCACCAGGTGGCGTAGGTCGAGAACTTGTAGCCGCGGCGGTATTCGAACTTGTCCACCGCCTTCATCAGGCCGATGTTGCCCTCCTGGATCAGGTCCAGGAACTGCAGGCCGCGGTTGGTGTACTTCTTGGCGATCGAGATCACCAGGCGCAGGTTGGCCTCGATCATCTCCTTCTTCGCATCGCGCGAGGCCGCTTCGCCCTCGTTCATCCGCTTGTGGATGTCCTTGAGCTGGGTCAGCGGCACCACCACCGAGTTCTGGATGTCGATCAGACCCTGCTGCAGCTCCTGGATCGGCGGAATGTTGCGCTCCATCACCGCGCTCCAGGGTTTGCCGGCGGCGGCTTCCTTCTCCACCCACTGCAGGTTCAGCAGGTTGGCCGGGAAGGCGGCAATGAACTTGTCCTGCGGCATCCCGCACTTGTCGACGATGATGCGGCGCAACTCGCGCTCCTTCTTGCGCACCTCGTCGACCTGACCGCGCAGCGTGCTGCACAGCTTCTCGATGGCCTTGGCGGTGAAGCGGATGGTCATCAGGGTTTCGGTGATGCCCTGCTGCGTCTTGAGGTAGCTGGGGCCGCCGTAGCCCTCTTTGTCATAGATCTTGTGCAGCTTCTCAAACTGGGCGCGGATCTTGTCCATGCGCGCCAGTGCTTCGCGCTTGAGTTCCTCGAGCTTGCGCGACAGGGCCTTGGAGCCGCCCTTGCCATCGTCGTCATCGGCCTCGTCGTAGTCGTCGAAGTCTTCCTCGGCCACGTAGTCGTCGGCCTCATCGGCGTCGGCGAAGCCATCGACCACGGTGGAGATGACCACCTTGCCCTCACGGATCTCCTCGGCCATGGCCAGCAGCTCGGCAATGGTCGCCGGGCTTTCGCTGATGGCGGCCATCATGTCGTTGAGGCCACCCTCGATGCGCTTGGCGATCTCGATCTCGCCCTCGCGCGTGAGCAGTTCCACCGTGCCCATCTCGCGCATGTACATGCGCACCGGATCGGTGGTGCGACCGAACTCGCTGTCCACGGTGGACAGGGCGGCTTCGGCCTCTTCTTCGGCTTCCTCTTCGGTGGCGGCCGTGGGGCCGGCGTTGGACAGCAGCAGCGTCTCGGCGTCGGGCGTCTGTTCGTAGACCGCCACGCCCATGTCGTTGAGCAGCGAGACCACGACCTCCAGCGTTTCGGCCTCGACCAGCTTGTCGGGCAGATGGTCGTTGATTTCGCCGTGTGTCAGGTAGCCGCGCGTCTTGCCCAGCTTGATCAGCGTCTTGAGCTTTTCGCGGCGCAGCTTGGCTTCTTCCTCGGACAGGACGGTGTCGTCCAGTCCGAATTCCTTCATCAGCGCGCGCTCTTTGGCCTTGCTGATCTTCATGCGCAGCGGCTTGACCTTCTCGGCCGGTGCCGCCACGCTGGGCGCTTCCTCGGGGACGTCTGCGGCCAGATCTTCCTCGATATCGATATCGCTCAGGTCGGCGTCATCGAAGTCGGCCGCGCCCTTGCCCTTGGCACCCGCCGCCTTGGGCTTGCGGCCGCGCTTGGCGGCAGGCTTGCTGGCGGCGGCCTTGGTGGCCGGGCGTCCGGCCGACTTTTTGGCCGGTGCCGTGGTCTCGGCGACGGTGGCGTCCAGTTCTTCGGCGGCAGCCGCCTTGGTTTTGCTGGTGGTTTTGGTGGATGTCTTGGCAGTCACGGAGGCAGAGGCTTTCTTCTGGGGCAGTTTCGGAGCTGCCGCCACGGTGCTGGCTTTCTGGCTGGTTTTGGTGCTGGACACCGCAGGCGCACGACTGGACTTCTTTGCGGGCATGAGAACCTCAAAAAAACGTCAGGAAAGGAACCGGCAGGGACACACAAAACAACGCCAAAACGCGCCAGGGCGGCGATCCGGTGGTTTTGTCGCGCACGACGCCCGCCTTCGGCCGGAAAAGGCGGGCCTGCAAGCTTCGGGGGCGATCATTTGGTGTGCAGTCCTTGCGGTCCGTCCGCTGGTGTCCTCGGTGGACGCCAGGGTGGCCGGGTAACGTCTGGTTCCCATTGCCTCATGCCGGAGGCTGGCCTGTGCCGGAGGTGCTGCTGTCGCGCTTGCGGTGCAAACCTTAGATTATACCAGTCGCTCGGATTTCAAGAGCTTGATGCGTTCGCTCAATTGCTTGAACTCCTCGTAGGCGGCCTGGTCGCCCTGCTGTGCACGGGCAGCCAGCAGGGCCGCTTGCGCGCTCAGCGCATCGATGCGCAGCAAGCCCATCACGCCGGCGAGCTCGGTCAGTTCCGCGCCGGGGTCGGCGCCCATGGTGGCCTGCTCCACTGCGGCACAGATATAGGCTTCGTGCTCGTGTCCGCGCAGGGCCTCGCGCAGGGCGGCCCAGGGCTGGGGTCCGTGCTCGTGCAACTGGGCCTCCAGCCAGGCGAAGATCGGGCCGTGCGGCGGTGGCAGGTGTGCCAGCATGGCGTGATCGTCGGCGGGCAGCCGGTCCCAGGCGCTGGCATTGGCCAGCAGCAGCCCGACCGCGCGGTCGGCGCGGGTGACGCCAGCGCGTGCCTGCCCCAGCATGCGCGGTGGCGGTGGCTGAAACTTGCGCCAGCCACCCTTGCCGCCGCGGCGGGGCGCCGCCTCCGCCGCCCAGGCCGGCGGGTCACCCGGTGGCGCGTGGTGTGCGGCAGTCGCCGCGACCGTGATCGACGCCGGGGGCATCGCCGGCGGTGCCAGTGCCGCGGCCGGGTGATCGCCGTACCCGGGATCCGGACGCTGGCGCCGGGCGCCCGGTGCGATGGGTGCCGCCTGCCACAACTGCAACAGGTCCTCGGCACCGACACCCACCACGTGCGCCAACTCGCCGAGCAACTGGCGCTTGAGGGCACCGTCGGGCAGGGCGGTCCACAGGGGGCGGGCCTGACTGGCCAGGCGCGCGCGTCCTTCGGCGCTGCCGAGGTCACAGTCGGCGCCGGCGGACTCGACCAGAAAACGCGACAGCGGCGTGGCCGTCCTGACACACTCGGCGAAGGCCTCGGCGCCGTGTGTGCGGATGAAGCTGTCGGGGTCGTGCTCGCTGGGCAGAAACAGGAACTTCACGCTGCGCGTGTCCGTGGCCAGGGGCAGGGCGGCGTCCAGGGCCTTGCGCGCGGCGCGCCGGCCGGCTGCGTCACCGTCGAAGCTGAACACCACCGCGTCCGTGAAACGGAAGAGCTTCTGCACATGGTCGGGCGTGCAGGCCGTGCCCAGCGTCGCCACCGCGTTGGCAAAACCCAGTTGCGCCAGCGCCACCACATCCATGTAGCCTTCGGTCACCAGGGCATAGCCGTGCTGGCGGATCGCGGTGCGTGCCTCGAACAAACCGTAGAGTTCACGCCCCTTGCTGAACACCGGCGTTTCCGGCGAGTTCAGGTACTTGGGCTCGCCCTTGTCGAGCACGCGGCCGCCAAAGCCGATGTACTCACCCTTGACGTTGCGGATCGGGAACATGATCCGGTCGCGGAAACGGTCGTAACGCTTGGACTGCCCGTCCCGGCCCTTGTCGTCCTCGTGTTCGATGACCAGGCCTGCCTCGACCAGCAGTGCATCGCCATAGTCGGGGAACACGTTGGCCAGATGGCGCCAGCCTTCGGGCGCATAGCCCAGACCGAACACCTTGGCAATCTGGCCCGACAGCCCCCGGCCCTTGAGGTAGGCCACCGCCCGGGGCGACGCCTTGAGTGCCTGCTGGTAGGCCGCGCCGGCTTTTGCCAGTACGTCGGTCAGGGTGGCCTGCCGCTGCCGCGCACGGGTGGCCCTCTCGCGTTCCTGCGGTGACAGCTCCTCTTCGGGCACCTGCAGCCCGACCTGCTGGGCGAGGTCCTTGACGGCCTCGACGAAGTTCATGCCGGCGTGTTCCATCAGGAAACCGATGGCGTTGCCGTTCGCACCACAACCGAAGCAATGGTAAAACTGCTTGGACGGACTGACCGTGAACGAGGGTGATTTTTCCCCGTGGAACGGGCAGAGACCCAGCAGGTTGGCGCCGCCTTTTTTGAGCTGGACATGCTTGCCCACCACATCGACGATGTCGACGCGGGCCAGCAAATCCTGGATGAAAGACTGCGGTATGGTCACCACCTTATTCTCCAACATGATCGAACCACGCACCGGAGTTACCCGCATGAGCATCCACATGTATGACCAGGATCTGCCCCGCAACGAGGCCAATTTCGCGCCGCTGACGCCGTTGACCTTTCTGGAGCGCTCGGCCGAGGTCTATCCGGATCGCCTGGCCATCGTGCATGGCCCGCTGCGCCAGACCTGGGCCCAGACCTATGCGCGTTGCCGCCAGTTGGCCAGCGCCCTGCGCCAGGCCGGTATCGGCAAGAACGACACCGTGGCCGTGATGCTGCCCAACACGCCACCCATGGTCGAGGCCCACTTCGGTGTCCCGATGGCCGGTGCGGTGCTCAACACCCTGAACACCCGGCTGGACCCCGAGGCCATCGCCTTCATGCTCGATCATGGCGAGGCCAAGGCCGTGATCGTCGATCCCGAGTTCGCCGGCACCCTGGAGAAGGCGCTGACCCTGCGCCAGTCCACCACGCCGTTGCTGCTGATTGATGTCGAGGACCCGCTGTACACGGGCGAGGCGCGCCGCATCGGCAGCCACACCTACGAGGCCTTTGTGGCGGGAGGGGACGCGGCCTTCGAATGGGTGTGGCCCGCCGACGAATGGGACGCCATCGCGCTCAACTACACCAGTGGCACCACCGGCAACCCCAAGGGTGTGGTCTACCACCACCGGGGTGCGACCATCAACGCGATCTCCAACATCCTCGAATGGGACATGCCCAAGCACGCGGTCTACCTGTGGACCCTGCCCATGTTCCATTGCAATGGCTGGTGCTTTCCCTGGACGGTGGCTGCGCGCGCGGGCGTGAACGTGTGCCTGAGGCGCATCGAGGCGCAGACCATCTTCGACCTCATGCGCGAGCACGGTGTGACCCACTACTGCGGCGCGCCGATCGTGCAAGGTCTGCTGGTCAATGCGCCCGCGGCCATGAAGGAGGGCCTGCCCAGTGGCGTCAAGGCCATGGTGGCGGGAGCGGCACCGCCTGCCGCCATGATCGAGGGCATGGAGCAGATGGGGTTCGACCTGACCCATGTCTATGGCCTGACCGAGGTCTATGGCCCGGCCACGGTGTGTGCCAAGCACGAGGCCTGGGATGCGCTGGACATCGGTGAGCGCGCACGCCTGAACGCGCGCCAGGGGGTCCGCTATCACCTGCAACGCGCCGTGCAGGTGCTCGATCCCGACACCATGCGGCCGGTGCCGTGGGACGGCGAAACCATGGGCGAGATCATGTTCAAGGGCAACATCGCCATGAAGGGGTACCTCAAGAACCCGAAGGCGACGCAGGAGGCCTTTGCCGGGGGCTGGTTCCACAGCGGCGATCTGGCGGTGCAGTACGCCGACGGCTATTTCAAGATCAAGGACCGGAGCAAGGACATCATCATCAGCGGTGGTGAAAACATCTCCTCCATTGAAGTCGAGGACGTGCTCTACCGCCACCCCGATGTGCTGGCCGCCGCCGTGGTGGCCAAGCCCGACCCGAAGTGGGGTGAAACGCCTTGCGCCTTCGTGGAACTGAAGCTCGGGGCGCAGACCCGTCCCGAGGACATCGTGGCCCACTGCAAACAGCACCTGGCCGGCTTCAAGGTGCCGCGCTACGTGGTCTTCGGCGAGCTGCCCAAGACCAGCACCGGCAAGATCCAGAAGTTTGAACTGCGCAAGCGCGCCGGCTCGGCGCAAGCGATCGACGTTTAATCGCCGGCGACGATGCCCTCGCGGCGCGGGTCGGCGCCGCCCATCCACGCGGTCTGTCCGCCGGCCTCGGTGCGCTGCAGGGCCTGCAGGCCGCTGGGCATGGCCACTTCGCTGACGGTGTGGCCACGCGCACGCAGCGCCTCGATGGTCGCCACCGGAAAGCGTCCCTCCTCCAGCAGCACCGGCCCGCCCAGGGTGCCGAAATTGGGCAGATCGATCGCGGCCTGCGGGCTCAGGCCCTGGTGCAGCAGGCCCAGCAAGGTTTTGGCGGTGAAGTGGATGATGAGCGCGCCGCCGGGGCTGCCCAGGCTCATGATCAGCTGACCGGTTCGTGCGTCGAACACCAGCGTCGGGGCCATCGACGAGCGGGGACGCTTGCCGGCTTCCACCCGGTTGGCCACCGGCCGGCCCTCGTGGTCTGCCGGCACGAAGCTGAAATCGGTGAGTTCGTTGTTGAGCAGAAACCCGCCCGGCCGGCTGGGATCGGTCGTGACCATGAGCCGTGCACCAAAGCCCGACTCGATGGTGGTCGTCATCGCCAGCGCGTTGCCATGGCGGTCCACGATGCTGATGTGGCTGGTGCCGCGCTCGGGTTGCTCGGACATGGGGGCCCAGGCACTGACGGTGCCGCCGGGCCGGCCGGGCTCGACCTGGCGTGCGCGCAGGGGCGCGATCAGGCGTGCGCGCTCGTCCAGGTAGTGCGGTGCCAGCAGACTGTCCCAGCGCCCGTCCGGCGCGGCCACGAAGTCGGGGTCGGCCACGTACTGCGCCCGGTCGGCAAACGCCAGCCGCGAGGCCTCCACGTAGCCGTGCAGGGCGTCCGGCCCCGGCAGGCCGTCCGGCGCCAGCGGCAGCCCGGCCTGTGGCGTGCGGGCGAGCAGGCCCAGGATCTGTCCCACCGCCAACGCGCCGGAACTCGGAGGCGGAAAACCGCAGATGCGCACCGGCCGCTGCGACGCCGCGTGGTCGACGCACAGGGGCACACGCTCCTTCGGCTCGTAGTCGCGCAGGTCCTGCAGGCTGAGCCGGCCCGGATGGCCGGGGTGCTGGCGGACCTTGTCGACGATGGCCCGGGCCACGGGACCCTCGTGCAATGCGTCGGGTCCCTCGGCCGCGAGGCGGCGCAGCACCACCGCGAGCTCGGGGTTCTTCAGAACGTGGCCGACGGGGTGGGGCGTGCCGTCCGGTCGGTAGAAGTAGGCGGCGGCCACCGGGTCGGACCTGAGCGCGGTCTCTGCGGCCAGCAACTGGTGCAGGCGGGGGCTGACCGCAAAACCGCGCTCGGCCCAGGCAATGGCCGGCTCGAACAGGCGTGCCCATGGCAGCCGGCCGTGCTGACGGTGCGCCTGTGCCAGCATCCTGACCGTGCCGGGCACCCCGACCGAGCGGCCACCCACCACGGCGGCCATGAAGGGCACCGGCTGGCCATCGGGGCCGATGAACAGGCGGTCGTCGGCCGCCGCGGGCGCCGTTTCGCGGCCGTCGTAGGCCTGCACGCGCCGGCCGTCATGGTGGAGCAGGAAGGCACCGCCGCCAATGCCGCTCGACTGCGGTTCGACCAGGGTGAGCACCATCTGCACGGCGATGGCCGCGTCGACCGCGCTGCCGCCGGCGCGCAGGATGGCCAGCCCGGCTTCTGTGGCCAGCGGGTTGGCCGCGGCCACCGCCTGCGTGCGGAAGGTCCACCCGCTCTTGGCCGTGATGCCGGTGGATCCCTCCGGCTGGGTGAGCGCCTGCTCCGGCGCGTGCTGGCAGGCGGCCAGCGTCAGCGCCAGGGCAAGCGTTGCAAGTCGGCCCCGGAACGGGTGTGTGGCGGGTTTCAAGGCGGTCGATCTCCCTGCGGCAGAATCGGAAGGCCGATTACGATACACGTGGAGCCCACCGGCCGCAAGGGCGGCCGCCAGTGCGTGCGTCGCTCAGCGCGGTGCCAGGCGGATGGCGCCGTCGAGGCGGATCACCTCGCCGTTGAGCATGTCGTTTTCGATGATGTGCCGGGCCAGCTTGGCGTAGTCCCCGGGCGTGCCCAGGCGGCTGGGGAAGGGCACACCGGCGGCCAGCGCGTCCTGCACCTCCTGGGGCATGCCGAACAGCATGGGTGTGCCGAAGATGCCGGGCGCGATGGTCATGTTGCGAATGCCGTTGCGGGCCAGGTCGCGCGCGATGGGCAGCGTCATGCCGACGATGCCTCCCTTGGACGCGGAGTAGGCGGCCTGACCGATCTGGCCGTCGTAGGCGGCCACCGAGGCCGTCGAGATCAGCACGCCACGCTCGCCCGTCGGTTCCGGCTCGTTCTGGCACATGGCCTCGGCGGCCAGGCGGATCATGTTGAAACTGCCCACCAGATTGACCATGATGGTCTTGGTGTAGACGGCCAGCGAGTGCGCGCCGTTCTTGCCCACGGTCTTTTCGGCCGGTGCGATGCCGGCGCAGTTGACCAGACCCATCAGCTTGCCCATGGACACGGCCTGGGCCACCACGGCCTGGCCGTCGGCTTCGTTGCTGACATCGCACTTGACGAACACGCCACCGATGTCCCGGGCCACCGCCTCGCCCTTGTCGACCTGCATGTCCGCGATCACGACCTTGCCGCCGTTGGCCGCCAGCATCCGCGCCGTGCCCTCACCCAGGCCCGACGCCCCGCCGGTGACGATGAAAACCTTGCCTGCAATCTCCATGTGCTGCTCCTCGTTGGATGGGTATGACGTTGACGTAAACGTCAATTATCACCCACAAAAAAACCCGTGAAAACGGGCTCTACCCTGAGTGGGTCCTCGCAAGCGGGAGGAGAGGGGAGAAAGAATCGCCACGAAAGAAGTGCCTCCATCGTGGGGCACCGTGGAACAGGCTATGCCCGGCCACTGGTGCCGTCCCCTCGAAGAGCCGCCGACTCTGGCGGCGGCACCGGGCCGCGTCAGCGGCGCAGGGGGGAGTGCGTCACTTGTACCCCACCCGATCCAGCATCTGCTGCACCTTGGTCAGGTTCCTGGCCACCACCTCCAGCGGGATCTGCTCGGCCTTGAAGTGCTCGCCCCCCATGGCCTTGAGGGCCGGGTTGTCGAGCTTCACGTCCTTGGCGGCCGCGAACTCGTTGTTGCCGTTGGCGAAATACGCCTGCGCCTCGGGGCTGGCCAGGTACTCCATGAAGGCGATGGCGTTGTCCCGGTGTTTGGCGTGCCGCGCCACGGCAGCGCCGGCGATGTTCACGTGCGTGCCGCTGGTGCCCTGGTTCGGGAACACCACCTTGACCTTGTCCATCACGGCCTTGTCCTCGGGCTTGTCGGACTTGATCAGGCGCGCCACGTAGTACGAGTTGCTCAGTGCGACGCCGCATTCGCCCGAGGCCACGGCCTTGATCTGGTCCGTGTCGCCGCCCTTGGGCGCGCGGGCCATGTTGTTCACGATGCCCTTGAGCCAGGACTCGCCCTGCTGGTCACCCAGCCGCTCGACCACGGTGGTGAACAGCGAGATGTTGTAGGGGTGCGAGCCCGAGCGCGTGCACACCAGCCCCTTGAGCTTGGGGTCGGCGAGTTGCTCGTAGGTCGTCACGTCCTCGGCCTTCACGCGTGTCGGGTCGTACACGATCACGCGCGCACGGGTGGAAAAGCCCGTCCAGGTCACGCCTTCGGGCGTGGGTGTGGCACGCAGGTTGGCCGGGATGACGGCATCGAGCTTGGCCGACTTGATCGGCTGGAACAAGCCCTGGCTGTCGGCCAGGGCCAGGCGTGCGGCATCGACCAGCAGGATCACATCGGCCGGTGAGGCCGCACCTTCGGCCTTCAGGCGGGCCAGGATGCCGGCATCGTCCGCATCCACCCGGTTGATCTTGATGCCGGTGGCCTTGGTGAAGCCCTCGTACAGCGCCTCGTCGGTCTGGTAGTGGCGGGCCGAGTACAGGTTGAGCACTTTGTCCTGTGCCTGGGCGGAGAAGGCGGTCCCGAAGGCCGCCACAACAATGGTCGACAGTTTGGCAGCGAAAGGCATGGTCTTGGGCTTCACGGGTGGATGGAAATCGGGGCGCCGCCATCGGATGGCACCTGGCAGCATGGTGTGCACATACTATCACAGATGAGAATCATTATCGATATGAGGTTGGCGCCAAGGCAAAAAAAAGCCCCGGGCTTGCGTCCGGGGCTGTAAGGGGTCCAATGAAATCGAATTTCGAAAAGGACCCGAGGAGACAACCAGAAAACGGCTGGTATCACTACCGGCACCGCCTCTCGGAGTCGGAGCCAGTGTGCCCTGAATCGGTGATCGCGCACTTGACCTTGGTCAAGTGCGCGATCGATTCATGATCAGAGCGCCGTCATGTATGGGAAGTTCAACGCTTCTTGGCAGCAGCCTTGGTGGCGGTGACGGCCTGGCTGGCCACGGCGTTGAAGTTGGCTTCGGCCATTTCGGAGGCTTGCTTGACAGCCTTTTGCACCGATTCGATGGCGTTGTTGGCGGCGGAGACGGCGCTCTTCATCACGGCCACAGCGGTTTCGGAGCCGGCGGGGGC
>NZ_JAQVEJ010000096.1 GCF_028698005.1 Hydrogenophaga sp. | reverse complement strand
GCCGGTGCAATGGTGGCTCGGGCAGCTGGCAGCGCGGCGCGTGCCTGCGAGGTTGATTTGGCAGTTGCACGCTGGGGTGCTGCTGCTGCTGCTGCGGCTGCAGGCGCTGCAGCAGCGCTGGTCGCTGCACTGCCGTAGTAGCTGGTGGGCGTGGCCAGGGGCATGGCGGCGGGCGCGGCCACGGGGAAGCGCGCTGCCCCTGCGGGCTGGGGAATGAAGGGCTGCGGCCCACCGGCCATGGCGGGCATGGGCTGTGCGGCGGAGTAGGCCGAGGGCGCGGCGGCCATGGGCACGGCCGTGGGGAAGGGCGTGCGCCCGCCCCAGTTCGCTAGGGCGGCGGTGCGGCGGAAGGGGTTGCCGCCCGGCGCGGCCGCGTTGCGGGCCGAGGCGCCTTGCCCCGCGGCCCCGAGCAGCACGGCGCGCTGGCGGTTTTCGGCCTCGATGGCGGCCGCGAAATACTGTCCGGCCTTGGTGGCCTCACCCTTGGCGCGGTACAGGCGGCCGGCGGCCGTCAGCACCTCGGGGTCCTGGGGCGCCAGCTGCAGCGCGACCTGAATGGCCGATTCCGCATAGGCGAAGTCCTTGGTGGCCGTGGCGGCCGAAGCGGCCGGCAGCAGCAGCTTGAGGTTGCGCGGGTCCTTCTCCAGCAGGCGGTGGTACAGCTGCATGGCTTGGGTGTGGTCACCGTTGTCGCCGTACATGCGGGCCAGCACGCCCACCACGTCGGGGTCGTTCGGGCGCTCGGCCAGCAGCGGGGCCAGGGTGTCGTAGGCGGTGGCGAGGTCACCGGCCTCGCGCAGCGCGTCGGCCTGGCGCAGGATGTAGCCCACGCGGATGTCCTCGTAGCCGCGCCGCTCCTGCGCGGACATGGGCGTGTCCTGCAGCTGGCGCAGGATGCCGGCCAGTTCCACGTCCTGGTGCGTCTTGAGCAGCGCCGCGGCGTACTGCAGGCGCAGCCCGGTGTCGGGGCGGGGCGTGCGCGCCAGCATCTCGCGCACCATGGCCAGCGCGCGGTTGGGGTCGCCCGCGTCGGCATAGGCCAGGGCCACGGTGCCCAGCAGCTCCGGATCCTGGCCCACGAAGGGCTCGGCCTGGGCCAGCACGGACTGGGCCTGCTGCACGCGGCCCTCGCGGCCTAGCGCGGCGGCGGCGTCGGCCTGCACATGCACCCAGACGCGCTTTTGCAGCGCGGCGATGTCGCGCGTGCGGTTCTTTTCGGGAATGCGCTCCAGCGTGGCCAGCGCGCCGGTCCAGTCGCGCGCCTCGGAGGCGAGCAGCGCGCTCGCGTACAGCGCCTCGGGCATGTGCGGGTTGGATACCAGCAGCCCGTCCATCACGCCGCGCGCCTCGTTGATGGCACCCATCTTCAGGTACAGGCGCGCCAGGTCCAGCCGCACCCAGGGGTTGCCGGGGTCGTTGAGCAGCGCGTCTTCCAGGGCGACGCGCGCGGCATTGTCGTCGCCGCGCTCGGCGGCGGCGCGCGCCAGGCCCAAAGCCTGCGCGGCGCGCAGTCGGCCCAGGGCGCCCACCTTTTCCTGCTGGCTGGGTGTGAGCTGCTCGACCAGCTGCAGCGCCTCGGCCGCCTTGCCGGTCTGCGACAGCACGCCCACCAGGCCGCGGATCGCATCGGGGTTGTCGGCCTGGCGCGCGAGCACGCGGCGGTAGGCGGCCTCGGCGGCTTCGAGCTGGCCCAGCTCGGCCAGCACGTCGGCCAGGTCGTTCTCGGCAGTGACTTCGCGGGCATCCAGGCGCACGGCCTGGTCCAGCAGCTGGCGCGCGTTGCCCAGGTCGCCCGCCTCGCGCGCGGCGCGGGCCTGCTCGATCAGTGTCCAGTAGGTGGCACTGTCCAGCGCCTGCTTCCAGCGCGCGGGCGAGCCCTGGCGGGTGGCGCGCTCCAGGTAGCTGCGCGCCTGGGCGAACTCTTCCTGGCGCAGACGCAGCACGCCCATGCCGCCGAGCGCGTCGCCGTCGTTGGGGCGGGTTTCGAGCACGCTGCGGAATTCGGCCTCGGCGGCTTCGAGGTCGCCGTCCTCCAGCGCCTTGAAGCCCTCGGTGCTGCGCTGGCGCAGCGGGTCGCGCGCGGCGGTGGCACTGGCGCGCGCGGTGCGCTGGCGCGCCTCGATCTCGCGCAGGCGGGTCTGCATGGCCTCGTCGCCCGGATAGGCGCGCAGGAAGGCCTGGTAGAGCGGAATGTCGGCCGCGCGGCTGCCCGTCCAGGCCAGGGCCTTGCGCCAGCTGTCGGTGGCGGCCTTGCCCACTTCGGGGTGGCCGGCCAGGCGGGCGAGCTGGGCGATGCCCTCGCGCCGCGTGGCTTCGCGGTAGGTGAGGTGCTGGGCCAGGGCCAGGGAGATCTTGGCGTCGTCGGGCGATTCGCGCGCCAGGCGCTCCAGGCCGCGGCGGGCCTCGTCCCAGCCGCCGGAGGTGCCGCCCAGCGTCTGGTAGTACTCCAGTGCCAGCGGGCCGGTGGGCGCCTGGTTGCCCAGCGCGGCCTGGTAGCTGCCCATGGCCTGCTCGGCCTGGCCGGCACGGGCCAGGTCGCGCGCATGCTGCACCTGCGCGCTGTTGCGCTGCACGCCGATCTCCTGCTGCAGCCGCTCCACCAGGCGGTGGCCGGGGTGGGCGCGGCGCAGTTGCTCCAGGTAGCGCTGGGCCTCCTCCACGTGCTGGCCCTGCAGCTGCGCGCGGGCCATGCCGTAGAGGGCGTCGGGCTGGTTCGGGTCCACGCGCAGGAGCTTTTGCCAGCTCTCGATGGCGCGCTGGGCGTCGCCGCGCGACTGCCAGTACTGGCCCTGCTCGATCAGCGTCTTGGTGGCGGCGTCCTGGGCCTGGGCCGGAGCGGCCAGGCCGCCGAGCGAGGCGACGAGGCCCAGGATCAGGGTGTGTTGGTGGTGGCGCTTCTTTGCGGACATGCCTTTTCCCAGCGTAATTGCAGCCTGCCGGAGGGCAGGAATTGGTAGCGTTGTTCCATCCAGCCCGTGCCGAAGAGGCCGAGGACCTGGTCGTAGTATGGCGGCTGGCCGCCGGGCGGCGCCTCCAGCAGCTGCGCGCGCACGCGCTCCTGCTGGGCCTTGAGCGCGGCCGTGGCGCCCAGCGTGCGCAGGTAGGGCAAGAGCGCGGCGGAAAAGCCCGCGGGACCCTGCCCTTCCATCTGCCCGGTGGCGGTCTGCACCTTCTCGGGAGGCACGGCGGCGGTGCGCAGCGCGGCGGCCATGCCGCCCAGGCGGCGGCGCAGCACGGGCGCGAGCGCGTCGCCGCGCGGCGTCATGCCGGCCCAGAGGTAGGTGCGGATGGCGTCGTAGCTGCCGGTGTCGCCCTTCTCGGGGTCGGCCACGAAGGCGCCGCGCGCGGCGCCTTCGGGCACCTGGTAGGCCACCCAGTCGGCAGCAAAACCCTTGGGTGTGGTGCCTTCGAGCACGCGCTGGAAACTGGTGCCGACGGCCTTCCACGGCCCCTGGGGGTCGATTTTCTCGAATGCGCGCAGCAGCGGCACAGGCAGATAGCTGGGGTTGAGCCGCCAGGTGCGGCTTTCGGGGCCGCGCAGCGCAAAGCCCTTGGACGCGGGCAGCAGCGTGGGGCCCAGGCCGGGCAGGTCGGCCACTTCCTCGATGGCGACCTGCGCCAGCAGCGTGCGTGCCTGGGCGGTGTAGCGCGGCTCGTGCCAGACGCGGCCGGCCTCGGCCAGGGCGTAGGCGAACCAGAGATTGGCGTCCGAGGCGGGGTTGGCGTCCACCACGCCCCAGCTCCCATCCGCGTTGCGCCCCCACTGCCAGGCGGGCAGGCGCGCGCCGATGTCGCCGCCCGCCAAGTTGGTGATGCTCCAGGCCCAGAGCTTGTCGAAGCGCGCGCGGTCGCGCGCCACCAGGGCGAAGAACATGGCGTAGGACTGCCCTTCGGAGGTGGAGTGCTGCTGCGCGGTGGTGTAGTCAATGACGCGCCCGTCGTCCTGCATGAAGCGCTGGGTGAATTGCTCCCACAGCGGCCAGGCTGCGGCGGTGGAGCAGGCGTCCTGCGCCATGGCGCCGGGCAGCAGCGCGCACCACAGGCCCAGCGCGCGCAGCGCGTGGCGCGGCGTGCGGGCGGAGTCGGAGGGGCGGACGGTGGGCAGCATGCGTGTTCGTGTCAAATTCAGGAGCTGCTGGCGCTTGCTGTGTCTGGGTTTTAGCATGAAAACTATCTGAAATCCTTTAAAGGCAAGCGCTACCAGCTCCTAAATTCGTATTCTCTCAACCTTTCTGCAGCCGCGCGCGGGCCTTGGCGCGCAGCACGATGTACAGCATGAAGGCAATCAGGGCCGCCGCCGCCACGCCCAGCACGATCAGCGCCAGCGGGTGGCGCGACAGCCACCACTGCACGCGCGTGACCGGGTCCAGCTGGCCGACGTGGTAGGTCTGCTCGGCCACGAGGCTGTCCACCTGCTTGCCGCGCACCACCGCCGCACTGCCCTGGATGTGCCGGAGCAGGTCGGGCGTGAGCAGCGCCGTGACGGCCTGCTGCAGGCCCGCGGGCTGGTTGCTGGCCAGCAGCACCACGCTGCGTCCGCCCTGCAGGGGCGATTCGAAGCCGGCGATCACCGCGTCGCTGCTGGCGCTGGTGAAGGTGATGGCGTTGCGGCCGGGCTTGGCGCGGTCGCGCTGGTCGGGGTCCCACCAGTTGAGCAGGCGGGAAGCATAGTCCGACAGGCGGAAGCCCTTGCTGTCGGCCTTCAGGCTGAAGGGCAGGTGGCTGGCCCATTGTTCGAGCAGCGGCGAATTGGCGCTGCTGGCGATGACCAGAAGGTCCTTGTCCGCCAGCGCGTCGATTTGGCCGTTGCCCAGCGCCACGGTGACGGCGTGTGCGGGGTAGCCGGTGACGTTGCCCATCAGGCCCATCAGCGACAGGTAGGCGCTCAGGTCGCCTTGCTCGGGCTTGGGCGGCAGTACCACGGCCGATTCCGACAGGTCGGCCAGGCGGCTGAACGGGAAGCCACTGTTGCCAAAGGCTGCCAGGTCGGGCATGGCCAGGAAGTGCGAGAAGCCGGTGATGTCAATGGTGGAGTCGGGCTCCACAGTGCCGCGCACGTTGTCCAGCAACACGTCCTTGCAGGCACCCTCCTTCTTGATCTCGTGGAAGTAGTGGAACTGCAGCTGGCTGCGCGCGGGCAGCTTGAACAGCGGGACGTTGAAAAAATCCTCGGCTGGCAGCAGGTCGCCCGCGGCCAGCGTGGGCGCGGGCAGCACCCGGTCGAGCCAGCTGTGCACCCGGCTGGGCGGCGTGTAGTCGGCCGCGCGCAGCGGCAGCGCGCGCAGGAACTGCTCGTTGACGTTGATGTTCAGCGTGGACTTGTCGGCGCCGTTCTGTGGCGTGTACCGGTACTTGATGTGTACGGGGATGTCCTGCTTGCGCCAGGCGAACAGGTCGGGTGGCACCTGGAAGTTCACGCGGATGAGGTCCGGCGCATGGCCCGACACGCTGAGCATCTCCTTTTGCGCCAGCTCGCCGAACTTGACCGGGCGGTCCTTGGCCAGCCAGTTGGGCGCGTCGTAGGGCTTGCGCGGCTCGATTTGCTTGAACTCCGAGATCATGGCCGTCGGGCCCGAGAGCGCTGGCGCGCCCACGGCCAGCGCCGTGGCGGCGCGCTTGAGCTCCTGCGCGTCGCGGCCGCGGATGATGAGCAGCTTGGCGGCGGGGTCGGTCGGGTGGCTGGCCATGGTGACCGAGGGGCCGCTGCTGGCGGGCAGGCTCAGGCCCGGCACGCCCTGCGCGCCCAGCGCCAGCACCACGGCATGGCCCTTGGCCGGGATCTGCCCCACGGCGGCCGGGAAGGACGCTCCGCGGAAGCCCGCCAGCGCGCCGAACCACGACGAGACGGTGCCCGCGGCCTCGAGCTGGGCGGCGTCGGGCGTGCCCGCGAACACGATGGGCAGGGTGAGCGGGCGGTAGTCGCGCCGGTCGAAGAAGGGCTCGGGCAGGAAGGCCAGGTCGTTGGCCAGCGCCAGCGGGTCCACCGACAGCTCCAGGCGGCTGTCGTTGCCCACGTTGGCCCACAGGCTGGTGTGTGCCGGGTCCTCGCAGTCCATGGTGTAGTGGCCGATCAGCTCGACGTTCAGGCGGTTGAACTCGCCAATCAGCCGCGTGGGGATATCGATCACCCGCTGCAGCGCCTGGCCGCCCTGCTCGTTGGGCACGGGAATGGTGGCGACCACCTGCTCGTTGACCAGCACGCGCAGGTGCGAGATTTCGGGCAGCAGCGCGGGCGAATAGGCGTAGTTCAGGTGCAGGCGCGCGCGCGTGACGACCTCGTCGCCGCGCACCCCGAACTGCACGCCGCCCGTGCCCTGCACGCCGCGCAGCTGCAGCGGGAACAAGGCGCCCAGCTGGCGGAACGTGACCTCGTAGCTGCGCCCTGCGGCGGGCCGGGCCTCGGATTGCGCAGCGGCGGCGGCAGGCGAAGGCTTGGGCTGGGCCAGCGCGCTACTGGGGCCGGACATGGGCGCCGACAGCAGCGCGATGGCGGCGAATACAGGCGCCATGCGCCAGGGAGTGCGGGATTTCTCGGTCATGACTGGTTTTCAATGGATTACTTGGACACCACTTCGCGTCGGCCGCGCAGGATGTTCAGTGTGTTGGCGGCCACCTGGCCGAGGCCGCGCATGCCGATCACCATCACGCTCTTGAGCGAGGTGAGCGGCTTGTCGTGCTGGCGGTTGCCCCAGAAGCCGATCCAGGCGTCGGCACGCGCGAAGGTCAGGCGCGCGATGTCGGCCTGCTGCCGCAGGCTCAGCCCCTCGAAGCGCAGGCCCAGGCGGCCGTTGCCGCTGAAGGTGACCTGCGCGGGGAAGGTGCCTTCCTCGTCGGAGCGGAACAGCGACACCTCCACCTGGCTGCCGGTCTCCAGCTTCAGGCCTTGCGGCACCCGCAGGCCCACGCCGCTCTGGGAGAAGTCGTCGGTCTCGCACACCAGGGTCTTGCCGTCGGCAAAGCGCAGCGCCGCGGGCAGCGCCGCCGTCACGCGCGGCGTGCTGCGCACCTGGCGCTTCTCGCTGGCCACGGCCAGGCTGGCGCTGGTCAGGATGATGTTGTAGGCCGTCCAGACCATGTTGATGACCAGCGTGGTGAACACCTCGGACGACGGCCCCACGGCCACCATGCGCCAGATGCCCACGGCGAAACCCAGCAGGTTGAGCAGCAGCAGGATCAGGTAGGGCCGCGCAATGGACCAGTCGAAATACGACTGCTCGATCACTCCGCCCTTCGCCGTCACGTTGAACTTGCCCAGCTTGGGGTTCACGAAGGCCACGAGCACGGGGCGCATGATGTACCAGGCCAGCACCGACTCGTAGACCTCGTTCCAGAACGAGTAGCGAAAGCGCCCCTGGATACGCGAGTTGGTGATGCTCGCGTGCATCAGGTGGGGCAGTGCGTAGGCCGTGATCATGGCGGCCGTGGCCTGGAACACGTGGGCGCTGAAGAACAGGTAGGCCAGCGGCGCCGTGAGGAACACCAGCCGCGGCAGCCCGTAGAAGAAGTGCAGCATGGCGTTGAAGTAGCACAGGCGCTGGCCCAGCTTCAGGCCCGGGCCGAACAGCGGGTTGTCCACGCGGCAGATCTGCGCCATGCCGCGCGCCCAGCGGATGCGCTGGCCCACGTGGGCCGAGAGGCTTTCCGTGGCCAGGCCCGCGGCCTGGGGCAGCTCCAGGTAGGCGGTGTTGTAGCCGTGGCGGCTCAATTTCAGCGCGGTGTGCGCGTCCTCGGTCACGGTCTCCACGGCCACGCCGCCCACCACCAGCAGCGGCGCGCGCTTGATGATGGCGCATGAGCCGCAGAAGAACGCGGCGTTCCACAGGTCGTTGCCGTCCTGCACGATGCCGTAGAACAGCTCGCCCTCGTTGGGCATGACGTGGAAGGTGTCCAGGTTCTTCTCGAACGGGTCGGGCGAGAAGAAGTGGTGCGGCGTCTGCAGCATCGCGAGCTTGGGGTCGCGGATGAACCAGCCCATGCAGATCTGCAGGAAGGAGCGCGTGGGGATGTGGTCGCAGTCGAAGATGGCGACGTAGTCCGAGCCGGTCACGGCCAGCGCGGCGTTGATGTTGCCCGCTTTGGCGTGGGCGTTGTTGTCGCGCGTGAGGTAGCCCACGCCGAGTTCCTGGCAGAAGTCGCGGAATTCCTCGCGGCGGCCGTCGTCAAGCACGTACACGTGCAACCGGTCCTCGGGCCAGTCCATCTGCATGGCCGAGAACACGGTCTGCTTGACCACCTCCAGCGGCTCGTTGTAGGTGGGGATGAACACATCCACGCTAGGCCAGGTGTCCACGTCCTGTGGCATGGGCACGGGCCGACGCTGCAGCGGCCAGGCAGTCTGAAAGTAGCCGATGAGCAGCACCAGGAAGGCGTACAGCTCGGCCAGCAGCAGGCCAAAGCCGAAGCAGGCATCGACCCAGTTGGTGAAGCCCACGGTGTCGGTCACGCGCCAGTACATGTAGCGCGAGGAGGCGGAGATCGACAGAACGATCATGGCCAGCGTGGTCAGCCGCCCAGGCGTGCGCGACAGCAGCAGGGCGGCCCCGAAGCTGCCCGCCGAGAAGATGAGCTGCCCCGTCAGGTCCAGCGGCACGCTCACCACCAGGGCCAACAGCAGCGCCGCACCGACCGCGGCCACCACCCGCGCCAGCGGGTGCGTCCAAATGGGCTGGTCGGCGATGCGGT
This sequence comes from Hydrogenophaga sp., assembly GCF_028698005.1. Lineage (GTDB taxonomy): Bacteria > Pseudomonadota > Gammaproteobacteria > Burkholderiales > Burkholderiaceae_C > Hydrogenophaga. Next base: position 2,140 of record NZ_JAQVEJ010000096.1, on the reverse strand, counting down.
GCACGCGCATGCGCCAGCGCGCCTCGAAGCTGCGTGGGTTGCGGTCGGCGATCTCGTCGGCGACGGTCTTGTGATCGGTGGCCATGGCTACACCTCCGCGCCCGCCAGGGCGCGCATACGCGCCGCCACGAAGGCGGCGCAAGCCAGGATGTCATGGCTGGCCTGGCTGTGCGCCCCATGGTCCAGTACGCTCATACCCAACGCCAGCGACTCGGGCACGGCCTCGTCGGCATGGATAGAGCCCGCGAAGCGCGGCCCCACGGCCTCCCGCAGCACGCGCAGGATGTCCTGCGAGAGCTGTCGCGCGGAGTTCACCTGATTGAGCAGATAAAACGTATCCACGAAGTCGGTACGCGGCGCGCAATGCGTCTGCACGAGCCGCTGCATGAGCGGTAGCGTGGCATAGGAAGCGGCATCCGCCAGCATCACCACCATCACCCAATGGGCGATGCCCAGCGCCCGGCGGCCGTAGGCGGAAGGACCGGGCGGCGTGTCCAGCAGCACCAGTGCATCGTCCGGCAGTTGCAGCGCCTGCAGGTGATCGAGCAGCCAGCGCGGGTGGGCGGCGATCTGCGCCTCCAGGGCCGCCAGGTCGTGCTCGGTCACCGCGCCGAAGGGCAGCACGTACAAGCCCGGCTGGCGCTCAAAGCAGGCGTCGCGCCAGTTCTGGCCGGACAGGCTGGCGCGCGACAGGCCACGCAGCTCCTGTGGGCCCAGGCCCAGGTGCAGCGCGAGGGCGTTCTGCGGGTCCAGGTCAACGGCAAGTACGGTACGGCCCGTCTGCCGGGCCAGGGCCATGGCCAGGTTCGCGGTCACGGTGGTCTTGCCGACCCCGCCCTTGGCCGATGCGATGGTCAGGATCTTCATGGGCGGTTTCTCGTGCCCAGCAGCCGGGCGAAGACTTGCTGCAGGCCGGTCGATGGCTCAGCCTCGGGCTGGGCCGTCCGCGCCAGGCGCGACAGCGGCGAGGGACTCTGCAGCGCGAGGCTGGTCACGGGGGCCAGCACGGCGGGCGGCTGCACCGGCGCCGCCGTTGGCGGGAAGGGGGGCGGTGCCACGGGCGCAGGTGCGGCGACGGGTGCGGGGGGTGGTACCGCATGGCCCCATGGCGAAGGTGCTGGGGGCACGGCAGGCGCAGCCAATGGCGTGACCGGCACTGCGGTGTGCAGAGGCCCCGTGGGCTCCACGGGCCCGTGCTGCGACTCGGGCTGCGGAATCGGTGCAGGCCGCTGGGCTGCGTGCCATTCCTGCGGCGCCGTTTCCGGCGCCTCGCCGGGGTGCACCGGAGGCACGCCGGCAGACAGGTCTCCCAGCGCGGAAATCAGTGGCCAACGTTCGCGCGCCTGCTGGGCGTTGCGCGTTCGCGTGAGTTCGCGGTATGTCTCGGGCCTGCCGCCGAACTCCTTGTACAGATGGGCTATGTCTTCAGGTTGTTGCATGGGATGTCCTTTTTCTCGGTCACGCGGCTGCGGCCAGACGCAGCCGGGCCGTGCCCAGGGCATCCACCGCGGCAGCGACCTCCACCCGCAGCCCGGCTCCGCCCGCCGCGTCGAACCACTGCTGGTATGCCCCCTGCAGGAACCCCGTGGCCCAATCCGCGTGCGGCACGCCGAACGCAGCCGCCAGGGGCGAGAAACGGTGGGTGATTTCCATGCCGGCCGGGCTCTGGCCCAGTTCCGCCACGCCCCAATCGAGCGCGCTCCACACATGGTTGATGGCGTCCTGTAAGTTCTGCACGGTGTCGCGTGCAGACAACGGATGCTCGGCGGCAAAACGCATGCCGATGCGCGCCATGAGCGTGGCCAGTTCCTGCGGCGGCAGGGCGGAGGCAAATTCTTCCGCCTGTGCGGCCAAGAAACCGCGCCATTGGCGGGAGCATTGCAGGTGGTGGATATAGGCGGGTTCCATGGAGCTAGGCAGCTCGCGCGCAGCGGGGGATGAAGTGGTCATGACGGGAACGTTCGGTAACAAATGGCACGTCTGGAAAGCTATGCGTGCCATGTTTCTAATTACTTTAAACCCAGATTGTCCATTAGGCGGTGCTGCGCACCTACGCGGGCGCTGGCAGGCGCCTGACGGCCATTTTGGCCGCTGCCTCGGCGTCCATGGCACCGGCCATGGACTTCTCCTCAGCAGCCAA
>NZ_JAQVEJ010000278.1 GCF_028698005.1 Hydrogenophaga sp. | reverse complement strand
CCCCGATGGCCACCCCAAACTGCTCCACTTATGGCCGGTCAAACTGCTCCAGGCAGGACGGTCGGATTGTGACTATACGGGTGTGACGGCGATGCGTGAGGCGGCCTCCTTCAAACGGTAGCTCTTGCCCTCGAACTCCAGCATCGCGCAGCGGTGCATGAGTCGGTCAAGGATGGTGGTGGCCATGGTGGCGTCGCCCAGGTATTTGCCCCAGTCCTGCACCACCCGGTTGGAGGTGATGACGATGGCGCGGCGCAACTTGTAGCGCTGGTGGACGATGGCCTGCAGCAACTCGGCGCTCACATCGGCAATGCGCCTGGCCAGGAACAGATCGTCCAGGACCAGCAGGTCTGGCTCAATCCAGGCCTTGAGTTTCTCGGCCTGCTCTTGTGTGCTGGCCAGCCCGTAGCTGGCGAACTCGGTGTCGGCCTCGACATAGCGGACGTCATAGCCGGCCAGCGTGGCCTGGTAGGCCACGGCCTTGGCAACATGGCTCTTGCCGGTGCCGGGCTTGCCAATGATCAGCGCGTTGGCGCCCTCGCCGATGAACTTCAGGGTGTGCAACTCGAAGCAGGCGCTGCGCGGCAGCTTCGGATTGAAACGCCAGTCGAAGTCCGCCAGGCTCAGTCGCTCGGTCAGGCCCGAGCGCTTGAAGCGGCGCTCGGTCAGTCGAGAGCGGCGCCGGTCCAGCTCGTCTTGCAGCATGGTGGCGAAGGTCTCCAGGAAGGGCTGCTGGGCGGCCTGGGCCTGCATCACGCGGGTGGACAAGGTCTCAGCGATGCCGGAGAGGCGCAATTCGCGCAGGGCGCGTTCGATCTCGTTCATGTTCATGGCTGGGTGTTCTCGGAGGATTGAGTGGCGGTGGCGACGTGGGCGAACAGATCGCCGTATTCATCGGCACTGCGGATGAGCGCGTGTTGCTGGGTCAGCGTTGATGCCGAGGCCGACGGTGCTGGGGAGGCGGCTTCTAGGGCTGCCAGGGCATCGGCCACGAACCGCTCGGTCAGCGCCTTGACGTGTCGGTAGCTGTGAACGCCTTGCTCCATGGCACCCGCGCAGGCTGCGTCAATGAAACGGTGCGGGTAGCGCCGCGCCAGGTTGACGATGCCCCAGAGCTTGCGCTGACCGACCCGGCCTTCGATGGCAAACAGCATCTCGCACAGGCGTGCTGCTTGGGGGCCGATGGCCCGGGCCTGACCGAGGATGAAGCGGGTCTCGCGCGAGGGGTTGAACACCCGCTCGGCCAGGGGCAACACCACGGTGCCGGGCCGCTCCACGCGGGCGTGGGTGCGCAGCAAAGCCTGGGTGCGCAGGTCACGGATCTCGATGCGCCGCTCGAAGATCCGCACCAGCACCTTGGTGCCAATCACCGCCGGGCGGGCCGCGTAGCTGCTGTGGTCGATGCGCACGCAACTGTCGTCGCACACACTGCGCTGTACCTCGGTGAAGTACTGCATGCCGGTCAAGGGCAGTGGCTGCAGGTGGGCGCGCTCCTCCTCGAACATGGCCTGCACCTGGCGGCGCTCGGCGCCATGGATGCGCGAGGCCGCCCACTTGCTCTCCCAGTGCTCCAGAAAGGCGTTCTGCTCCTCGATCGTCTCGAAGCGCCGGCCCTTGAGGGCGGTGGCCTGGGTGTGGCCGATGGCGTTCTCCACCGTGCCCTTGCGGTTGGGGTCACGCACCCGAGCCGGGTCGGCCACCACCTCGTAGTGGGCGAGCGTGGCCGCATAGACCGGATTGAGTGCGGGCTCGTACAGGTCGGGCTTCAAGACACCTTCCTTGAGGTTGTCGAGCACCACGTACCGGGCAGAGCCACCGAAGTAGCGCCAGGCCTGCTCGTGCAGCTCGGCCCAGATCTGCTGGCCGGAATTCCAGACCACACGGCGGAAGCTGCGCCGCGAGTAACGCAGCGTGGCCACGAACAGGCGGGGTTTGCGCCAGCGCTCGGTGCCTGGCACGCGGGTGGGCGCGCCCTCGCCGTAGTCAACCTGCATCTCCTCGCCGGGAGCAAACGAAAGGCGGTCGAATTGTTCGGGCTCCTTGTGGCGCAGTTGGGCCACGAAGCGCTTGACGGAGTTGTAGGCGCCATCAAAGCCGTGCAGGTCCACCAGGTCCTGGTAGATCGCCGTGGCGTTGCGCCCCAGGCGCAGCTGGGCGTCGATGAAGGTGCGGTGGGGTTCGCACCTGGAGGTGGCCACCGGCGGCGACACCGGCAGACCAGTCGGTGGCCAGGGTGGAGCAGTTTGACTGGGAGAGTCGGTGGCCACCCCGGGGCAGTTTGCAGGGTCGGCGGCAAAGCGCTGCTGATACGAGCGGATGGTGTGGCGCGAGATGCCGGTGATGCGTTCGATCTCGCGCTGGGTGGCGCCGCCTTTGAGCAGCGTCCAGATGGTGGTTTGTAGATGTGGCTTCAAGACGTTCAACCTCGGGCTCCCTCGGGATAAGGGAGCAGAAAGTAACGTCCTGCCGGTCGGGCCTCACGGCGCCCAACGCACCATGCTCAATGCGTCAGATCACCGCGGCCTGGGTGGAGCAGTTTGGGTGGCCATAAGTGGAG
>NZ_JAQVEJ010000277.1 GCF_028698005.1 Hydrogenophaga sp. | reverse complement strand
GTGCAGCGTGTGGGTCAGCACGTGGATCTTGGCATCACGCCAGTCGACCATCTGGCCGTCCATCCAGATCTTGCCGTCGCGGTCGGACAACGAGGGAATCACGGAAGTCATGGGAGAAGCATCCTCTGGGAGTGGAAATGGGCTTGACCGCGCCGGCGGGGCGGGCCAACACGCCATTCTACGGCGGCCTGCCGGGGTTCCGTCAGTCCTGCGAGGGCGCGGCTTCGCCGGGGTCGGCGGGGCGGTGCATTTCCCACTGAACCAGGCGGCCGTGGGCAAACGTGGCCGTGACCGAGGAGCCACCGTTGTCGGTCCAGCGGTAGATCTCGGGCTGGGCACCTTCCTCCGACAGACGCTCGCCCAGTGCCTTGGTCAGGGCGATGACGTGCATCAGGCTGACGCCGGGCTTGAGCTTGACGTTGAGCATGACCGCGCTGCCGACCCATCCGATCGGCCGGTTGGCCGCCCGCTTGACGACGGTCATCAGCCGGGTGAAGTGCAGCAGCAGCCACATCAGCAGGCCGCCCGCGGCCACGGCCACGCCGGCCCAGCCCAGGGCACGCCAGGCACCCCAGAGCACGGCGATGATCAACAGGGGAATGAAAAAACGCTGGACATTCATGGCGGGATGGTCGGGTATGGAAGAGGGTGCAGGCTGCTGCGGGGTGTCCGGGGCGCGGGCCGGATGGGCCGATGCGGGCGTGCGGGCTGGTGGCGATAATAGAAGACAGCCGCGCCTGCCTGCGTGCCAGCCAACGTCCCGTCCACAACGAAAAGCCCGAAACCAACGGTTGGATTGCCCACGCAACCCATGAGTTCTCTACCGAATCGCCCGCACCCGGGCTGGCGTGCCGCCCTTGAATGGCTGCCCGCGCTGGCGTTGTTGCTGGGCGTGGCCCTGCAACTGCGGCAGTACGTTTTCAACCGCTCGCTGTGGCTGGACGAAGCCTACCTGGTGGGCTGGATGGCCGGCCGCGACATGGTGCAACTGCTGACGCAGCCGTTGGACAACAACCAGGCGGCCCCGCTGGGGTTCCTGGTGTTGACCCGGATGGCCACCATGGCGCTGGGTGGCAGCGACTGGGTCTTTCGGCTGGTGCCATGGCTGGCGGGGGGGGCTGCCCTGGGGGTCGCGGGCCTGATCGGCCGCCGGCTGTTCCGGCACTGGGCACCACGGGCCCTGTTGCTGGCCTTGCTGGGCCTGTCACCCGTGCTCGTCTACTACAGCTCGGAGTTCAAGCAGTACACGCTCGATGTGCTGGTGATGCTGGCGCTGGTGTGGGCGGCGTTGCGGTTTTCCATGGACAGGCCGGCCGCGGGCGCCTGGTGGCTGGCCGGCATCGGGGCGGCCGGGATCTGGTTGTCACACCCGTCGGTGTTCGTGCTGGCGGCCGTCGGCGTGGTGCTGGGGCTGACGGCTTGCGCCAGGCGGTGTTGGCCGGCGATGGGCTGGCTGGTCGCTGTCGGACTGGTCTGGGCGGTGTCGTTCGGCGCATCCTATGTGATGTCCTTGCGCGCCTTGTCCGGCAACAGTGCGCTGGGCGGTTTCTGGACGCACGCCTATGCGCCGTGGCCGCCCCTGAATGTCGACGACTGGCGCTGGTATCTCGATGGCGCCCTGGGACTGGTGTACCTGGCACTTCGGCACGAAGGCGTTGCGCACCACCTCGCCGAGCCCGGCTGGTGGGACGCGCTCAACGCGGTGCTGCTCGCGCTGACGGCGGTGGGGCTGACCGTCATGGCGCGCTGGCAGCCGCGCCTGGCGGCGATCCTCGTCCTGGCCGTGGTGGTCACGCTGGCGGCGTCGGCGCTGAAGCTGTACCCGTTTCGCTCGCGCCTGATCCTGTTTCTGGCGCCGCTGGTGCCGCTGGCGCTGGCGTACGTGCTGCAGGCCTGGCTGGATCGGGCGGGAGGAGCGTGGTGGCGTTGGGGTGCCGTGGTGGTCGCGGCCGGATTGCTGCTTGTGCCGGGCGTGCCCGCGGCGCGGCATTGGCGTGCTCCCTACAATGACGCTGACATCAAGAGCGCCATGGCCCACGTGCGCGACCATCGCCAGGCGGGTGATCACCTGATGATGAGCACATGGACGCACAAGGCCTTTGATATCTATCGTGCGTCGTTCGGGCTCGATGACCTCGAGGTGTTCGCGTTCCGGCAAACCCCCAACACGCGACACGACGCCCTGGCCACCCTGCGACGCATCTGCCGGTCCACGCCCGGCGGGCGGACGTGGTTGCTGATCTCGCACCGCTTCGGGCAGCGGGCCGGTTTGCTGGACATACTCCGGAGCGAGGCCGCTGTGCTGAGCGCATTCGAGGGCACCGGCGCCGGGGCCTACCTGTTCGATTTCAGTGGCTCGCCGTACTGCCTTCGGTACCGGCCGGCGGGCACGGGAGCGCCCCGGTCCGGTCAGGCCTCCTGATGTCCGGTTATCCTCTTTCATCATGCGCATATCCAATCGTCAGCGAGTTCTGGTCACCGGCGGCGCCGGCTTTCTCGGTTCCCATTTGTGTGAGCGGCTCCTGTCCAGGGGAGACGATGTGCTGTGCGTCGACAACTTC
>NZ_JAQVEJ010000276.1 GCF_028698005.1 Hydrogenophaga sp. | reverse complement strand
CGGGTTGCTGGTGTTGGTGCAGCTCGTGATGGCGGCGATGATGACGGCGCCATCGGGCATGCGGCCGGGCTCCTCGGTCCAGGGGGCGGCGATGCCGCGCTCCGCCAGGGCCGAGGTGGGCAGGCGGCGATGCGGGTTCGAGGGGCCGGCCATGTTGCGCACGACGCTGGAAAGGTCGAAGCGCAGCACGCGCTCGTACCGCACCTCGCGCAGCGTGTCGGCCCAGAAGCCTGCGGTCCTGGCATAGGTTTCGACCAGCTGCACCTGTTGCTCGTCGCGGCCTGTGAGGCGCAGGTAGTCCAGCGTCTGGGCGTCGATGGCGAACAGCGCGGCGGTGGCGCCGTACTCGGGGCACATGTTGGAGATGGTCGCCCGGTCGCCGATGGACAGGCTTTCGGCGCCCTCGCCATGGAACTCGACATACGCGCCCACCACCTTCTCCTGGCGCAGGAATTCGGTCAGCGCGAGCACGATGTCGGTCGCGGTGATGCCCGGCTGGCGCCGGCCCGTCAGTTCCACGCCCACGATATCGGGCAGGCGCATCCACGAGGCGCGGCCCAGCATCACGTTCTCGGCCTCCAGGCCGCCCACGCCCACGGCGATCACGCCCAGCGCATCGACGTGCGGCGTGTGGCTGTCGGTGCCCACGCAGGTGTCGGGGAACGCAATTTTTCCGTGTTCATCGTCCTGCACATGGACGACGGGCGACATCTTCTCCAGGTTGATCTGGTGCATGATCCCGTTCCCCGCCGGGATCACATCGACGTTGGCGAAGGCTTTCTTCGTCCACTCGATGAAGTGGAAGCGGTCCTCGTTGCGGCGGTCCTCGATGGCGCGGTTCTTGGCGAAGGCATCGGGGTCGCCGCCGCCGCACTCCACGGCCAGCGAGTGGTCCACGATGAGCTGCACCGGCACCACCGGGTTCACGGCCGCCGGGTCGCCGCCATCCTTGGCGATGGCATCGCGCAGCCCCGCCAGGTCCACCAGCGCGGTCTGGCCCAGGATGTCGTGGCAGACCACGCGCACGGGGAACCAGGGAAAATCGATGTCGCGCCTGCGCTCGATGAGCTGGCGCAGGTAGTCGTTCAGTTGCGCCGGGTCGGCGCGGCGCACCAGGTTCTCGGCGTGCACGCGGGCGGTGTAGGGCAGCGTGTCCCAGGCGCCGGGCCGAAGGGCGTCGACGGCTTCTCGCGCGTCGACATAGTCAAGCGCCGTGCCGGGCAGGGGCTTGCGGTAGCGGGTGTTCATCATCGTGAGGGCAGGGCGGGGGTCAGCGGCGTTGTTCGATGGGCAGGAAGGCCTGGTCCTCGGGGCCGGTGTAGTTGGCGCTCGGGCGGATGATCTTGTTGTCGATGCGCTGCTCGATCACGTGGGCGGCCCAGCCGCTGGTGCGCGCGATCACGAACAGCGGTGTGAACATGGCGGTGGGCACGCCCATCATGTGGTAGCTCACGGCGCTGAACCAGTCGAGGTTGGGGAACATCTTCTTCACCTCCCACATCACCGATTCCAGCCGCTCGGCGATGTCGTACATCTTGGTGCTGCCCGCCTCGTCGGACAGGCGTTTGGCCACCCCCTTGATGACCACGTTGCGCGGGTCGCTCACGGTGTAGACCGGGTGGCCGAAGCCGATCACCACTTCCTTGTTGTCCACGCGGCGGCGGATGTCGGCCTCGGCCTCGTCGGGGCTGTCGTAGCGCTTCTGGATCTCGAAGGCCACCTCGTTGGCGCCGCCGTGCTTGGGGCCGCGCAGCGCGCCGATGGCACCGGCGATGCTCGAATACATGTCGCTGCCGGTGCCGGCGATCACGCGGGCGGTGAAGGTGCTGGCGTTGAACTCGTGCTCGGCGTACAGGTTGAGCGAGGTGTGCATGGCGCGCACCCACGCATCGGCGGGCTTCGCACCGTGCAGCAGGTGCAGGAAATGGCCGCCGATGGAGTCATCGTCGGTCTCGACGTCGATGCGCTTGCCCGAGTTGCTGAAGTGGTACCAGTACAGCAGCATCGAGCCCAGCGAGGCCATCAGGCGGTCGGCGATGTCGCGTGCGCCGGGAAGGTTGTGGCCGTCCTTCTCGGGCAGCACGCAGCCCAGCGCCGAGACACCGGTGCGCATCACGTCCATGGGGTCGGCGCCGGCGGGCAGCTTCTCCAGCGCTTGCATCACGCTGGCGGGCAGGCCGCGCATGGCCCTGAGCCTGTTCTTGTAGGCCCTGAGTTCGGCGTGGGTGGGCAGCTTGCCATGCACCAGCAGGTGGGCGATCTCCTCGAATTCGCACACCTGGGCCATGTCGAGGATGTCGTAGCCGCGGTAGTGCAGGTCGTTGCCGGTGCGCCCGACGGTGCACAGCGCGGTGTTGCCGGCGGTGACGCCGGACAGGGCGACGGATTTCTTGGGCTTGAAGGTGGCGCTGGCCTGGGGGGCGTCGGTCGTGCTGGTGCTCATGCTGAGGTCTTCGGTTGAATATGGCTGCGATCGATGGCGCAGGGGCGGCCGTGGCCGTCCACTGCCACCATCTCGAACACCCCCTTGAGGACTTCCTCGCGCGGCACGCCGGGCGCGTC
>NZ_JAQVEJ010000275.1 GCF_028698005.1 Hydrogenophaga sp. | reverse complement strand
TTGACCTGCGTCTGCCCGATGCCCGCCAGCTCGTACTCGATCGGGTCTTCCACCGTCATGATGTTCAGCTGCGCGGCATCGAGCTGCTGCAGCGCGGCGTACAACGTGGTGGTCTTGCCCGAGCCGGTCGGTCCGGTCACGAGCACGATGCCGTGCGGCTGCGCGACCAGGTGCCGGAAGCGATCCAGCAGCTCGCCCTGCATGCCCAGCGAGGCCAGATCCAGGCGGCTCTCGCTCTTGTCGAGCAGGCGCAGCACCGCGCGTTCGCCGTGCGCGCTGGGCAGCGTGGAGACGCGCACGTCCACCGCGCGGGTGCCGATGCGCAGGCTGATGCGGCCGTCCTGCGGCAGGCGCTTTTCCGAGATGTCCAGCTCGGCCATGATCTTCAGGCGCGAGATCAGCGCCGCGTGCAGGGCACGGTTGGGCTGCACCACCTCGCGCAGTGTGCCGTCGACGCGGAAGCGCACGCTCGAGTGCCGCTCGTAGGGCTCGATGTGGATGTCGCTCGCACCGTCGCGCGCGGCCTGCGTCAGCAGCGCATTGAGCATGCGGATGATGGGCGCGTCGTCGGACGTTTCCAGCAGGTCCTCGATGGCCGGCAGCTCCTGCATCATGCGGCTGAGGTCGGCATCGCTCTGCACCTCGCTGACCACGGCCGCCGCGCTCGACTCGCCCTGCGCGTACGCGGCCGTGATGCGGCGCGCCAGCTCGTCGGCCGGCAGCCACTGCATCCGCTGCACCGCGTGGTGGCGCTGGATCTCCGTCAGGGCCGACAGCCGCCGCCGCTGAGCGGCCTCATTCTCGGCCGGTGCGTCGCTGCCGGTGAGCACGAGCTGCTGGCCGTCGTCCTCCAGCAGCCACAGGTGCTCGCGGGCAAAGGCGTAGGGCAGGGGATGGCGGGCCATGTCAGGGGGTGGTCGACAGGGCCGGTGCCGATGGCGCAGGTGGCGACGGCTGGGCCGCGGCATCCGGCATCACGGGTGCCTCGTTGACCGGCACCGCGCGGCTGGCGGCCGGCTGCGCCTGCTGCTGGGTGCCGCGCATCAGTTCGTAGCGGTCCAGCGAGAAGCTGCCGGTCTGCTGCGCATCACGCAGCACCACCGGGCGCAGGAACACCATCAGGTTGGTCTTGCGGCGGCTGCGGCTCTCGCTTCTGAACAGGTTGCCCAGCAGCGGTACGTCGCCCAGGCCGGGCACCTTCTCCTGGTTGCCGGCGTACTCGTCCTGCAGCAGGCCGCCCAGCACCACGATCTGGCCGTCGTCCACCAGCACGGTCGACTCGATCGTGCGTTTGTTGGTGATCAGGCCGGTGGTCGAGTTGACCGATGACGCCAGGACATTGCTGACCTCCTGGAAGATGGTCATCTTGATGGTGCCGTTCTCGCTGATCTGCGGTTTGACACGCAAGGTCAGGCCCACGTCCTTGCGCTCGATGGTCTGGAACGGGTTGACCGCACCGTCGTTGGTGTTGTTGCTGGTGTACTGGCCGGTCACGAAGGGCACGTTCTGGCCGATGACGATCTTGGCCTCCTCGTTGTCCAGCGTCAGCAGGTTGGGGGTCGAGAGGATGTTGCCCTCGCCGTTCTCCTGCAGGAAACGCGCCAGGAAACCCAGCACATAGACGCCCCCGCGCCGCTGCGCCAGGCCCAGGTTCAGGCCCGTTCCCGGCAGGGTGACGTTGCCGTAGTCGCCCTGGGCAATGGCCGCCGCGTTGGTCAGGATGTTGTTGCCGCCGGTGCCGAAGCTGGTGCCCAGCAGACCGACGGTGCCGGCGTGGGTGCTGCTCAGCGGCCCCTGCCACTGGATGCCGAACTCGGCCGCCTTGTCGGCATTGACCTCGGCGATCAGGCTTTCCACATAGACCTGTGCACGCCGGGAGTCGAGCTGGTCGATCACCGCGCGCAACTGCCGGTACTGCGGCTCGGGCGCGGTGATGATGAGCGAGTTGGTGGCCGGGTCGGCCTGGATCTGACCGCCGGTCGAGGGCGGGGTGCCGGATGCCACGGCGGTGTTGGCGCGGTCGGCCGGGAGGTTCACCGCGCTGGCACCGGTGGCGCCGCGCACGACCGTGCCGGGGGTCGGTGTGGCGCTGCCGGTGTCCACCGTGGCCTCGCCCGCCAGGGCGGCGCGCAGCGTCGCCGCCAGCGAGGTGGCATCGGCGTTCTTCAGATACACCACATGGATGTTGCCCGAGGCGCGGTCGGAGCCCGGCCGGTCCAGCCGCATCACGAGCGAGCGCACCAGGGCCAGCCGCGCCGGGTTCGCGGCGCGGATGATCACGCTGTTGCTGCGCGGCTCGGCCACGATGGTGGTGCGGTACGAGGTGTCCACGGCCTGTCCGGGGGCGGCCGGCGCGCCCGTGGCACCGCTGCCCTCGGCCAGCCGGGTCACGATGGGCACGATGTCGATCGCCAATGCGTGTTCCAGCGGGACGATGTCCACGTCGGTGGCGCCGGCCACGTCCAGCGCCGAGATGATGCGACCGATGCGCTGCAGGTTGTCGGCGTAGTCGGTGATCACCAGCGCATTGGTACCCGGGTTCACGTTGATCGTGTTGTTCGGCCCGATCAG
>NZ_JAQVEJ010000274.1 GCF_028698005.1 Hydrogenophaga sp. | reverse complement strand
CGTGCTGCGCGGCCTGCACTACCAGATCCAGCAGCCGCAGGGCAAGCTGGTGCGCGTGGTCCAAGGCGCCGTCTTCGACGTGGCCGTGGACATCCGCAAATCTTCCCCCACCTTCGGCCAATGGGTGGGTGCCCTGCTGACGGCCGAGAGCAAGCACCAGTTCTGGGTGCCCGAGGGCTTCGCCCACGGCTTCGTCGTCCTCAGCGACACCGCCGAGTTCCTGTACAAGACCACCGACTACTACGCGCCGGCGCATGAACGCAGCATTCTGTGGAACGACCCGGATCTGGCGATCGACTGGCAGACCGCCGTCGCGCCGATCCTGTCGGCGAAGGATCAGGCAGCAAAACTGCTCAGGAATGCCGATGTCTTCGATTGATACATATCGGGACAGCCAGCCAACTAAACCAGCCAACTAGAATTGCGCGTTCGGTCCGATATTTGCTGCCGCACATGATGCGGCTCAATTTTTTTGAAGCTCTAGAAGGGATGGCTCGCAGCCAATGAAACTCGTTTCCGTTGTCCTGTCCGGCGGCGCTGGCACCCGGCTGTGGCCCGCCTCTCGCCAAGCCTACCCCAAACCCTTCATGAAGCTGGGCGGCAAGTCTCTTCTGGAGCAAGCCGTCGTGCGCGGCCAGGCCTGCGGCACCGACCATCTGCTGGTTGTCACCAACCAAGACTACCTGTTTCTCACGCAGGGCCTTCTGGCCGACATGGCCGATCCGCCCCACCCGCACTACCTCCTCGAACCCAAGGGGCGCAACACGGCCCCCGCCATCGCCCTGGCCGCTCTGGCCTGCCAGCAGCAGCATGGCGATGACGCCGTCATGCTGGTCTTGCCCGCCGACCATCTGATCCCTGACACCAAGTCCTTCGTGGCCAACGCGCTGGAGGCCGCCCGCCATGCCCTCAATGGTCATCTGGTGGTGTTCGGCATCCAGCCCACCAGCCCGGAAACCGGCTTTGGCTACATCGAAGTGGCCAAGGTCGGCCGCCAGAGCCAGCCCGTGCTGCAGTTTGTCGAGAAACCGGATGCCGCCACCGCGCAGGAATATCTGGCCACCGGCCGCTTCTATTGGAACAGCGGCATGTTCTGTTTCACGGCCAAGGCGATTCTTGATGCATTGGCCCAGCACGCACCCGATGTGCTGTCCACTGCCCAGGCTGCCATGCATGGCAGCCAGGTCTCTCCGCTGCCGCCATCGGGTACGGTTGGCGGCGCCCAAGTCACCCGCTTCAACGCCCACGCATTCGGCCTGCAGCCCGACATCAGCATCGACTACGCTGTCATGGAAAAAGCCGATAACGTCATGCTGGTGCCGGCCCGCTTCGGCTGGAGCGACGTGGGCGCCTGGCCTGCCGTGGCCCAGGCCCACGCGGCCGATGCCGCCGGCAACACCATGGGCACGGCCGACGAAGACGCCCACTGGGTCGCCGTCGACACCACCGGCACCCATGTCCACATCGACAGCCATGGCCACAAGGTGGTGGCCACCGTGGGCGTGAAAGACCTGGTGGTGGTGGACACACCCGACGCCCTGCTGGTGGCCAGCAAAGCGCAATCGCAGAACGTCAAGCGCGTGGTGGAAATGCTCAAGGAGCGCCACATCGACAGCACCCCGCACCAGACCACCGTGCTGCCGGCCGCCGTGCAACGCCCCTGGGGCACCTACGCCACGCTCAAGGAAGAAAGCGGCTACAAGGTCAAACGCATCACCGTGCGGCCCGGCCAGAGCCTGAGCCTGCAATACCACCACAAGCGCGCAGAACACTGGGTGGTGGTGCAGGGCCAGGCCATCGTGCAGGTGGGCGACACCGAGTACCCCACCCACGCCGGCGAATACCGCTACATCCCCCTGAAAGAGCAGCACCGCCTCACCAACACCGGCGAAGGCGAACTGGTGCTGGTCGAAGTGCAGTGCGGCACCTACCTCGGCGAAGACGACATCGTCCGCCTGGCCGACGTGTACGGACGGGCCTGAACATGCAAATGATCCGCGCCCTCTGGGCCTACCGGGGCTTCATCCTCGGCAGCGTCAAGCGTGAGTTCCAGGCCAAGTACCGCAACTCCGTCCTCGGCGCGGCCTGGAACATCCTCAACCCGCTGTCGATGATCGTGGTGTACACGGTCATCTTCTCGGAAGTCATGAAAGCGCGGTTGCCGGGCGTCGAAGGCGGTTACGCCTTCAGCATCTACCTGTGTGCCGGCCTGCTGACATGGGGACTGTTCGCCGAAATCACCAGCAGCGCCACCAACATGTTCGTGGCCAATGCCAACCTGCTCAAGAAACTGAGTTTTCCACGCCTGTGCCTGCCGGTGATCGTGGTGAGCAATGCCTTGCTGAACTTCGCCATTGTGTTCGGCCTGTTCACGGTTTTCCTGATCGTCACGGGCAACTTCCCAGGGGTGGTGTTCGTGGCCCTGGTGCCCCTGCTGCTGCTGCAGGTGATGTTCGCCATCGGCCTGGGCATCAGCCTGGGCATGCTGAATGTGTTCTTCCGCGACGTCGGGCAGTTCTACGGCATTTTCGTGAGCTTCTGGTTCTGGCTCACCCCCATCGTCTATCCTGCGGCCA
>NZ_JAQVEJ010000006.1:39094-43628 GCF_028698005.1 Hydrogenophaga sp. | reverse complement strand
CTTCCGTGCACCAGAAACATCCGCCGCCGAGCACCAGTGTCTGTCTCGTTTCCATCTCAGGACTCCTCGTTGCCGTCGTCATGCATGCCGGCATCTTGCATCGACTGCGCGCGGCCGCGCACGGCGTCAAGAAATGCCCCCAGCGCGGTCATGTCGCGCCCGGTGCGCCAGAGGCAATAGGTGTCATAGGACGGCAGCGACCGCTTCAGCGGCCGGAACGCCACGCCCGACAGCCCCGCCTGCTGCAGTGCGGCCGGCACCAGCCCCGCGGCCAGGCCCTGCCCGATGACCGCTACCACGCCCAGCCAATGCCGCAGTTCGTAGGCGAGCTGCGGCTCGAAACCGGCGTCGGCACAGGCCGCCACGATGCGGTCGTGGTAGTCGGACGAGACGGCACGCATCACGATCGCCATGGCTTCACCCTGCAGCTCGCGCAGATCCAGCGCCGGGCCCCTGCTCAACCGGTGACCGACGGGCAGACAGGCCACGAAAGGCTGGCGGGACAGCAGGATCTGCGAGAAACCCGGTGGCACGCGCGTGGTATGGACGAAACCCAGATCGAGACGGTCGTGCACCAGTTCCACGAGCTGCTCGCTGGAGCTGAGCTCCTGCAGGGTCAGCCGCATGCGCGGGTGGGCGGCACCGAAGGCGCGCAGCACCTGCGGCAGCCCCCGGAACAGCACCGTGCCCGCAAAGCCGATGCGCAACTGGCCCACAATGCCGTGCCCCACATCACGCGCTTCTCTGGCCGCCTGGGCGGCCTGCTGCAGCAGCGCCTGGGCGCGCGGCAGAAAGGCCTGCCCCGCCGCCGTGAGCGCCACGCCGCGGCTGTTGCGCTCGAACAGGCGCGCGCCGACGGAGGTTTCGAGCTGCTGGATGTTGAGCGACAACGGCGGCTGCGTCATGGACAGCCGCTGGGCGGCACGCCCGAAATGCAGCTCTTCGGCCAGCACGACAAAACAGCGCAGGTGGCGGAATTCCATGAATACAAAATATGAATTGATCAATCGTCAATCAATATTAGACAGCTATTCATGAAAACCTGACAATCAGGCCCACTCAGAAGCCCACTCAGACGACCTCACCGCCTACGGAGACCGCATCATGGCCACCACCAAAGCCCGCTTCAGCTGGGAAGACCCCTTCAACCTCGACACCCAGTTGTCTGCGGACGAGCGCCAGGTGCGCGACGCCGCCCGCGCCTACTGCCAGGACAAGCTGCTGCCGCGGGTGCAGATGGCCTTCCGCAACGAGAGCACCGACCCGTCCATCTTCCGCGAAATGGGTGAACTCGGCCTGCTGGGCGCCACCATCCCCGAGCAATACGGCGGCGCCGGCCTGAACTATGTCTGCTACGGCCTGGTGGCGCGCGAGGTCGAGCGCGTGGACTCCGGCTACCGCTCCATGATGAGCGTGCAAAGCTCGCTGGTGATGGTGCCGATCAACGAATTTGGCACCGAAGCCCAGAAGCAGAAGTACCTGCCCAAACTGGCACGCGGCGAGTGGATTGGGTGCTTCGGCCTGACCGAGCCGGACCATGGCTCCGACCCCGGCAGCATGATCACCCGCGCACGCAAGGTCGAGGGCGGCTACCAGCTCAGCGGCGCCAAGATGTGGATCACCAACAGCCCGATCGCCGACGTGTTCGTGGTCTGGGCCAAGGACGACGACGGGCAGATCCGTGGCTTCATCCTGGAGAAGGGCTGGCGGGGATTGAGCGCCCCGGCGGTGCACGGCAAGGTGGGCCTGCGCGCCAGCATCACGGGCGAGATTGTGATGGACGAGGTATTCGTGCCGGAGGAAAACGCCTTCCCCGAGGTCCGCGGCCTCAAGGGGCCCTTTACCTGTCTGAACAGCGCCCGCTATGGCATCGCCTGGGGTGCGCTGGGTGCGGCCGAGGACTGCTACCTGCGCGCGCGCCAGTACGTGCTCGACCGCCGACAGTTCGGCCGCCCGCTGGCCGCCAACCAGCTCGTCCAGAAGAAGCTCGCCGACATGCTCAGCGAAATCAGCCTGGGCCTGCAGGGCTGCCTGCGCCTGGGCCGCATGAAGGACGAGGGCATCGCCCCCGTCGAGCTGACCTCCATCCTCAAGCGCAACAGCTGCGGCAAGGCGCTGGACATCGCCCGCATGGCGCGCGACATGATGGGCGGCAACGGCATCAGCGACGAGTACGGCGTGGCACGCCACCTGGTCAACCTGGAGGTGGTCAACACCTACGAAGGCACGCACGACGTGCACGCGCTGATCCTGGGTCGGGCCATCACCGGGATTGCGGCGTTTTCGAACTGATGATTCGGCCGCCGCGCAAGGCCAAGAGGCTGCCCACGGGCAGCTTTTTTTTGTCCAGGCAACGATGAGGCTGCCTCATTCGCCCCACGTATACCCTCCGGGGCATTCCTGTTGCGTCGCCGAAGAATTTCTATAGACTGGAAAGCAACAAATAGTTATCAATTGTTAATTTGTCCATGAAGTTCGCTGCCAGGCCCCCCAGATGCTTGCTGTTGGCCGTCGCGCTGGCCTGTGCAGGGGGGCTGGCGGGCTGTGGCGGGGACTCCCGGGCGGAGATGACCCCTCACCCAGGGCTCCAGCAGGTGCTCGCCCGCCAATGGCATGGCTTCTCGACCACACTGCCCGGCGGACTCGCCATCGCCCTCATCACCCCCGAGGGTGCGTACTTCGCCAGCACCCTCGACGGCGCGACGGCCGATTCGCATTTCCGCGCGGCCAGCACCACCAAGACCTTCACGGCCGCAGCGATCATGCTGTTGCAGCAACGCGGCCTGCTTCGCATCGATGACGTGCTGACAGCGATGATTCCCGGCACGACACGGCCGTACCTGCCGGCCACGGCGAGCTACGCGATTCCCCACCAGGACCGGATCACGATCCGGCAGTTGCTGAGCCACCGCGCCGGCGTTTTCGACGTCGGCAACCAGGACATCCCGGCGACGGTCGATGCGCCCCACGCCGGCATGCGCTACGTCGACTGGGTCGAGGACACCCGGGGAGCGACACACACCTTCACGCTGGACGAGCTGGTCGACGTGGTCGCCCGCCACCAGTTGGTCAACGGCCCGCCGGGCGAGGCCTTCCGCTATTCGAACACCGGGTATTCGCTGCTCGCCAAGATGGTCGAGCGGGTGTCCGGCAAAAGCTTTGCGCAATTCGTGCATGACGAGTTCCTCATGCCCAATGGCCTGCACGACACGTCGTTTCCGGACGATGGTCGGGGTCAGCAGCTCCCGGCGCCGTTTCTCGAGGGCACCACGCGCGTCGGCGGCACGCTCCTGCCCACCACCCATTTCAATGTGTCCTGGGGCGTCGGTGAAGGCAACGTGGTCACGACGCCCGCGGACCTGGCCCACTGGTTCCGCCGCCTGGTCAAGGGCGAGGCCGGCCTGAGCGCGCAGACGGTGGCGCAGATGCGCGCCTGCGAACCGACAGGGGAGCATCACGTCACCTATGGCC
Source organism: Hydrogenophaga sp. (assembly GCF_028698005.1). GTDB lineage: Bacteria > Pseudomonadota > Gammaproteobacteria > Burkholderiales > Burkholderiaceae_C > Hydrogenophaga. The sequence goes on along the minus strand of NZ_JAQVEJ010000006.1, from coordinate 40,157 downwards.
TCGGCCTCACCTGCGATCCCGCCGGGCTCGGCATCGGTCACAACGGCGGCATCGCCGGCTACCTGACCACGGCGCGCCACGACCCGGCGACCGACGTGACGGTGGTGATCTTTGCCACCCTGCTCGATGCCGACGACCTCATGACCGAGGCCCTGATGCTGTACGAAACCGCCCGCCAGGCACGCGCCGTTCTCGGCTACTGAACGCGGTGCCCGCTTTTCACGCTGCAACGCCCTGGCCGGGCCGTTGTGGTTCCGGCTACCCGGCCGCCCTTGGACCCCGGAGGCAATCATGTGCGTACTTTGCGACCGCAGCGACACCACCCGCCCCGCGCCAGCCGCGCCCACCAGACGGGCCGTGCTGGGCGCCATGGGCGCGCTGCCATGGCTGGGCTTGTCCACCCTGTCCGGGCTGGCGCAGGCACGCACCCCGCCCAAACCGGACAACGTGCTGCTTCCGGATCAGGCCATCGCACGCCTGATGGCGGGCAATGAGCGCTACATCTCGGGCAAGACACGCAACCGCAACCTGGCAGCGACGCGGGAGGCTCTGGTGCGCGGTCAGAACCCCTATGCCTGCATCCTGAGCTGTGCCGACTCGCGCATCAGCCCCGAGCTCTGCTTTGACGAGGAACGGGGTGACCTGTTCGTGACCCGCGTGGCCGGCAACTATGTCACACCCGATCTTCTGGCCAGTCTCGAATACGGCGTGGCGGTGCTGAAGACGCCGCTCATCATGGTGCTGGGACACACCAGTTGTGGCGCGGTCAGCGCCACGGTCAACGCGCTCGAAAAGCAGGCTGAATTTCCCGGCCACATCCAGACCATCGTGACGGCGCTGATGCCGGCCGTGCGCGCCGCGGCAGCCAAGTCCACCACCGGCTCGCTGCAGCAGGCCGCGACGCTGGAAAACATCCGGCAGAACGTCCAGCGGCTGCAGGAGGCCACCCCCATCCTGAGCAAGGCGGTCCAGGCCGGCGAGGTCAAGGTCGTCGGCGGCCTGTACGAGCTCGCAACCGGCCGGGTATCCGCGGTGGTCTGACCCCCGGTTTCCGGCCGCTCGC
>NZ_JAQVEJ010000006.1:13763-38994 GCF_028698005.1 Hydrogenophaga sp. | reverse complement strand
TCGCCCGCGCCTCATCGACATCGGCCAGCAGCGCGCACGCCTGCGGCGGCAGTGCCTCGCCCGGCGCGGTGATGCGCCGGCCCCGGCGCCACCGGCGTACCATGGTGATCGGTTTTGGGGTACATTAATAACCAATTGGTCATTAATATGTCCCCTTCACCTCCCGCCCCACCCCGCCAGCGCCGCAAGCAGGCACGGCCCGGCGAGTTGCTCGACGCGGCACTGGCGCTGTTCGTCGAAAAGGGATTTGCCGCCACGCGCGTGGAGGAAGTCGCTGCACGCGCCGGCGTGTCCAAGGGCACGCTGTTCCTGTATTTCCCCAGCAAGGAAGAACTGTTCAAGGCCGTGGTGCGCGAGAACATCGCCGGCCGGCTCGACGAATGGAACCAGGAGCTGGGCGAGTTCCAGGGCACGAGCGCGGAGCTGGTGCGCTACGGCCTGCATTCGTGGTGGGAGCGCATCGGCATGACGCCGGCCTCGGGCATCACCAAGCTCATCATGAGCGAGGCGCGCAACTTCCCCGAGCTCGCCGCCTTCTACGAGCAGGAAGTCATCGAGCCCGGTGATCGCCTGCTGCGGCGGCTGCTGCAGCGTGGCGTCGACAGCGGCGAATTCCGCCCGCTGGACCTGGACCTGGCCGTCTACAGCCTCATTGCCCCGATGATCTTCCTGCTCATGTGGAAGCATTCTCTGGGCGTGTGCCTGCCCTCGGACAAACAGCTCGACCCGGTGGCCTTTCTCGACAACCAGGCCGATCTGCTGCTGCGCGGCATGTGCCGCCACCAGGGTGAACCAAAGGGAAAACCCGCCCCTCGGTAAAATGGCCCAAAATCGTCTAATATACCCACTGGAGTATTCGGCATGACATCCCAAACACCCACCGATCTGAGCCAGGCTCGCTTCAACATGATCGAACAGCAGATCCGCCCCTGGGATGTGCTCGACCAGACCGTGCTCGAGTTGCTGGAACAGTTGCCGCGCGAGGCGTTCGTGCCGCCAGCGCACAAGGCGCTGGCCTATGCGGACATGGAGCTGCCACTGGGCACACCGGCGGTGGAGGGTGAATGCATGCTGGCCCCGAGGGTGGAAGCCCGCCTGCTGCAGGATCTGGCCATTCGGCCCACCGACAAGGTGCTGGAAGTCGGCGCCGGCAGCGGCTACATGGCCGCGCTGCTGGCCAGCCTGGCGGCGCGTGTGGTGAGCCTGGAAATCAACGACGCCCTGGCCACCATGGCCCGCAACAACCTGCAACGTGCCGGCATCGCCAACGCCGAAGTCCGGGTGGCCGATGCGGTCGCTGACGCCTTTGCCGCCTGCGCGGCCGACGGCCCCTGGGATGTGATCGTGCTCAGCGGTTCGGTGGCCGAGGTCCCCGATGCCCTGCTGGCCCTGCTGAAACCGGGTGGCCGCCTCGGGGCGATTGTGGGTGACGAGCCCGTGATGCGCGCCAGCATCATCACCCGCGAAGGTGACGCCGCGTTCCGCACCACCCAGCCCTGGGACACCATCGCACCCAGGCTGCGCAATTTCCCCGAAACCCCGCGCTTCCGTTTTTGAAGCAAGACAAGGCAGGCTGTCGCCATGATGTCCCTGACACCCGCACAGTTCTCGCAATGGCTGACCCTGGCGGTGGCCGGGCAGCCCGGCGTCAAGCCGGTGCTGCTGGACGTGCGGGAGCCCTGGGAGTTCCAGATCGCCAGTGTCGCCCCCGACGATAGCTTCGAACTCGTCCGGATGCCGATGCGCAGCGTGCCCGCGCGCTTCCCGGAACTGGACCGCCAGCGCCCCATTGCCTGTCTGTGCCATCACGGTGCACGCAGTGCCCAGGTGGTGCAGTTCCTGCTGCAGCAAGGGTACGACAACGTCGTCAATGTGCACGGCGGCATCCACGCTTGGTCCCAGCAGCGCGACGCTTCTGTTCCAACTTACTGAGCACCTCCGAGGCCCCTGCACCCGCCCATCCGTTCACACCGCCAAGGAACCGACATGTCCCGCCCGTACACCCCCTGCCTGCCCTCTACCCGCCTGCGCCGGGCTATCGTGGCCATGGCCGTGGGCCTGGCCACGTCAGCACAAGCGCAAAGCCTGCTCGACATCTACGAGGCGGCGCGCGCCTACGATGCGGAGTACCTGTCGGCGCGATCGCAGTACGAAGCCGACCTGGCGCGGGCCGAGCAGGCCAAGGCCGGCCTGCGCCCCCAGGCCGGGCTGTCGGCGGGTGCCAACTGGTCCGAGCTCGACAGTTCGGCCAACGTGCTCGATGGTTCGTTCACCGGTCAGAACCTCACGCTGCAGGCCAGCCAGCCGCTGTACCGGCCCGCCAACCGCGCGGCCAGCCAGCAGGGCGAACTGTCGGTCGACATCGCCCGCGCCCGGCTGCAAAGTGCCGAGCAGGCGCTGATCGTCCGCACCACACAGGCCTACTTCGACGTGCTGGCAGCACAGGACACCATGACCTTCGTGCGGGCGCAGAAAGCCGCCGTCGAGGAACAACTCGCTGCGGCCCAGCGCAATTTCGAGGTGGGCAACACCACGGTCACCGACTCGCGCGAAGCCCAGGCCCGTTACGACCTGGTTCGGGCGCAGGAAATCGCCGCCGACAACGACCTGCGGGTCAAGAAGCTGGCGCTGGACCAACTGGTCGGCCGCACCAACGTGACGCCGCTGCCGCTGGCCACCCCCGTGGAGCTGCCGGCCCCGACCCCGGCCGATCCGCAGGCCTGGGTGGCACTCACCGAGCAGGGGCACCCGGTCATCCAGCAGGCCAGCAGGGCACTGGACATCGCCCGCCTCGAAACCACCAAGGCCGAAGCGGGACACCAACCCACACTCGATCTGGTGGCCCAGTACCAGGTCGCGCGCGCACCATCGACCTATGCGGCGATCCCGGGTTACCTGCGCAACCGCACCGCCACGGTCGGGCTGCAGTTCAACCTGCCGTTGTACGCCGGACACGCGATCCAGAACCGGGTCAAGGAAGCCCTGGCGCTGGAAGACAAGGCACGCACCGACCTGGAGGCCGCCCGCCGCAGCGTGTCCCAGGCCACGCGCAGCGCCTATTTCGGTGTGCTCTCGGGCCTCGGTCAGGTCAAGGCCCTGGAAGCCGCCGAAGCGTCCAGCCAGAGCGCCCTCGATGCCAATCAACTGGGCTACCAGGTCGGGGTGCGCATCAATATCGATGTGCTCAACGCACAGAGCCAGCTCTATCAGACCAAGCGCGACCTGGCCCAGGCGCGTTACAACGTGCTGCTTGGCAGCCTGCGCCTGCGTCAGGCCAGCGGCCAGCTTTCACCCGAGGACCTGCGCCCGATCGACGCGATGCTGGCGCGCTGAGCTAAACTGGCTGCCCGCGCCGGCCCCTGCCTGCCGCGCGCCGATATTCAGCGAAGGTTTTTCATGCAATCGGTCAATGTGCTGTGCATCAAATGGGGCCGCAAATACGGCCCCGACTACGTCAACCGCCTGCACAGCATGGTTAGCCGGCACCTGCGCCGGCCATTTCGCTTTGTCTGTCTGACGGACGATGGCTCGGGTATCGACCCGGCCATCGAAGTCAAGCCCATTCCCGCCATCGGCTTCGCGGAGTTCGATGACCGCAAGCCCTGGACCTTCGGTCATGGCTGGCTCAAGCTCACGAGCTTCGCCAACCCTCTGTACGACCTGACGGGTACGACACTGTTCCTCGATCTGGATATCGTCATCGTCGACAGTCTCGATCCGTTTTTCGACCACCCGGGGGAGTTCGTGGTGATCAGGGAATGGGACAAGAAGGATGGCACCGGCAATACCTCGGTCTACCGCTTCACCATCGGCGCGCACGCCGATGCGCTCGACCATTTGCGCACGGGCTACCCACAGGCGGTGGAGGCGGTGCGCAACGAGCAGGAGTTCATCACCGGCTACCTGGGCCGCCAGGGCAAGGTCAGCTACTGGCCGGACGAGTGGTGCCGCAGCTTCAAGCGCCACTGCCTGCGCCGGGGCCTCATGGGCTGGTTCGCACCGCCGGTCATCCCGCCTGGCGCACGCGTGATTGCCTTCCACGGCAAACCCAACCCGCCCGACGCGATTGCCGGCGTGAGCGGCAAATGGTACCGCCGCGTCCTGCCCACGCCATGGGTCGCCGAGCACTGGCGGTGACCGGCGTCCACCGCATCTATCGCCTGATCACGCGGCTGCTGACCCCGGTGGCCCTGGGCTGGCTGTGGTGGCGCGGCCGGCGCGAGCCGGCCTACGCGCAGCGCCTGGTCGAGCGACTCGGCTACCTGCGCATCCCGGCAGAAGCGGCCGGCGGCATTCTCATCCATGCAGCCTCGGTGGGCGAGGTCCAGGCGTCGCGCCCGCTGCTTGATGCCCTGCGGCACCAATGGCCCGATCATGCCCTGACCGTCAGCACCATCACACCCACCGGGATGCAGACCCTGCAGGGACATTGGGGCCCGGTGATCCGCCACGTTTACCTGCCGCTGGACACCCCGGGCGCGGTGCGGCGCTTCCTGGACCGGCTGCAACCGCGCCTGGTGCTGCTGATCGAGCGCGAGGTCTGGCCCGAGCTGCTGCTGCAATGCCGCCAGCGCAGCATTCCGGTGGCACTGGTCAATGCCCGCCTGTCCGAACGCTCGGCACGCGGTTACCGGCGCTGGGCCGGGCTGTTCGACCCCATCTGGCAGCAATTCGCCACCGTGGCGGCCGCCGACCCGGAAAGCCAGGCACGCTACCAGAGCCTTGGTGTGCCGCCCGAGCGCTGCCATTGCCCCGGCAACCTCAAGTTCGACATGCCACCGCCAGAGGACACGGCCGCTACACGGCCCCCGGGGCTGGATGGCCGCTTCGTGGTGGTGGCCGGCAGCACCCATGCCGACGAGGAGGAAGCCCTGCTGGCCCATTGGCCCGAACTGCGGCGCCAGCACCCGTCCCTGCTGCTGGTGCTGGTGCCGCGCCATCCGCAACGCTTCGACGATGTGGCGCGCCGGCTCGACGTCTCGGGCCTGCCCCACGTCCGCCACAGCCGGGGGCAGACGCCGGATGCCGACACCGCCATCTGGCTGGGCGACACCATGGGCCACCTGCCCATGTGGTACCGCCATGCCGACCTGTGTTTCATCGGCGGCAGCCTGGCGCCGATTGGCGGCCACAATGCGCTGGAGGCCATGGTGTTCGGCAAAGCGGTGCTGTTCGGCCCGCACACGCGCAATTTCGAGCACCTGTACCACCTGGTCGAAACCGCCGGCGCCGGTGTTCGCGTGACCTCTGGCAGCGAACTGGCCGCATGCGTCGATCAGGCTTGCCGGGACCCGGGGCGCTGGCGGTCCATGGGCCACCGCGGTGCTGCCATCGTTCGTCAGCACCAGGGCGCCACGCAGCGCACCCTGACCCAGATCGGCCGCCTGTGGCAGGATGACGACCCGCAGGCCCTGAGCCGCATCGCCGTTCGCCGCCAGGGTGCCTCGCTGATCTGGCACGACCCCGCCAGCATCGAAGACATCTCGGCCGGCGCCTTCGATGCGCCCCACTGCCGGCCCGGTTCACGTCCCATGGCCACGGGCAGCGGCCGTGGCCAGGTGCATGTCGTCAACGTCGGTCAGGCCACCGCCCTGCTGCGCCACTACCGCCGCGGCGGCCTCATGGCCCGCATCAGCCGCGACCGTTTCCTGGGCATGGATCCCTGGGCCAGCCGCGGCATGCGGGAATACCTGCTGCTGCGCCTGATGCGTTCCTGGCGCCTGCCCGTGCCGGCGCCGCTGGCCGCCCGTGTCGAACAGGCCGGTCCCGCCTACCGCAGTGACATCATGGTGGGCCTGCTGCCGGGCACGCGAAACCTGGTGCAAATCATGGCGGTCACCACCATTCCCGCCACCGCCTGGGCTGCCATTGGCCAGGCGATCCGCCGCATGCACGACCGGCAGGTCCACCACGCCGACCTCAATGCGCACAATCTCCTGCTTGACGACGGCGGGCAGGCCTGGATCGTCGATTTCGACAAATGCGGCGTGCGGGCCGGCGACGACTGGAAAGACGCCAACCTGCAGCGCCTGCTGCGGTCGCTGCGCAAGGAAAAGGCACGGCAGCCAATCTGCCACTGGCGTGAAGACACCGACTGGCCCAGCCTGCTGGACGGCTACCGCAAGAGCCAAGCGGTTGGCTAACGGGTCTCGGGGCGCCTCCAGTCCGCCGGCGCCCACAGACTCATGCCCAACCACAGTGCGCTCCACGACACAAAGACCTGGCGGAACGCGTTGATGCCCAGGACATTGACCGACAGGCCATAGCCCAGCACGAACACGGCCATCAGCAGCCCGGCCAGCGCCATCTCGCGATGATCGGCAGCACCGCGCAGGTACAGGCGCGCAAAGGCCACCAGCACGCCGACGAACAGGCTGACCAGACCCAGCAAGCCCACCAGACCACCGCCGATCAGCGTTTCAACCAGCAGGTTGTCGAACGTGCCGAAGTTCGGTGGCAGCACGGCATGCACGTCGAATTGCCGCAGATGCTCACGCATGGCGGCCACCGCCTCGCTTTGCGGCCAACCGAAGAGTGGGCGCTCCCAGAACTGCGACAAACCAAACCGCCAGATTTCAAACCGGATGCTGACCGAGCCTTCGGTCACGTCGCCCGCCGAGAACCAGTGCAATGCCCCGTCAAGCCCACCGACCAGGCGATCCCAGACAAGCTCCCGGGGGGCCAGCCACAACAGCAGCGGGAAGGCGGCACAGATGGCCACCACGCCCGCCAGGCGCACGGCCATCGGGCGGCATGCAGTCACGCGCCATCCCCAGATGAGAAAAATCAGAAAAATGGCGAACCAGCCGCCTTTCGATCCACTCAGAAACGACGCCACGAACCCGCCCGCCACACCGGCCAGACACAGCATGCGCAATGCCAGGGACTCCCGCCGACGGGAGAAATACAGGAAGCCGCACATGGAGGCCCCGGAGAGCATCAGCGCGATGTGCCCGAACGGGATGGGGTTGCCGTGCGCACCGAAGGCCCTCGGCGTGCCCGCCACATAGACCTGGAACCAGGCAACGCCCCCTGCCAGCACGGCCCCCAACGCCAGGCCCAGCCACATGGAGCACTGATCCGGCATCCACCGCCGAACGCCCACCAGCATGGCTGGCACCAGCACGAAAGGGAGCACCGGCTCATAGTACTTGAGCGGATAGCCATACAACAGACCCAGCCCCACGATCGAAGCCACATAGGCCAGCACACCGGCCACCAGCCAGCGGGTGGCGGCCATTTCCCACGCCTGGCGCCAGATCAACCGGGTCTTCGGCCCTGGCCAGATGCCCCCCAGCGCCAACCCCAGAGCCAGATATGTGTAACCTCCCGGCAGGACCAAGGTGGCCGCCAGCAATGCCATCAGCCCATACTTCATGTCTTTTTCAACCAGGAGCTGATCCGGTTTCCTTGCAGGTACCGCTTGCGCGTCTGAGCATCAAACAGATCGACCCTCGGGTGCCAAGGAAGGTGCAGGCAGCGGAACGCACCAGCCACACGCACCGCATCAAAAAAATCCCCGTCGTACAGACGCTTGTCGTACACCGCCAGGGTGGTATCGACAGGGGCCGCATAGACCTCCAGGGTCGGATGGTCCAGCGGCTTGCGCCAGAAGCGCGCCTCCCACTCGCGGACGGAATACACCCGGCGAAAGGGAAACGGCTTGCATTTGACTTTCACGTAGGCGGCGTCGATCACCTCCAGATCATCGGGCAGATCGAGCGCCAACCCGGCCTTGAAGACCCGGTAGCGCTGCGCCACCTCATGCAACTGGCGCAGAAAGTCCTGCGGCATGTCCTCGTTGAGCAGCAGGTCCGGGTCGGAACAGGAAAACACGTCCGGCAAGATGTCATAGAACGGCGGCAGGAACGCCACCTTGTGGCCGAAGTTGTAGCCCAGACGCACCACCTGCGCGTCCCCGCTGCGCGACAACCTGACCAGGACATCCTTCGTCTGACCGTCGGTGGACGCGTTGTCCAGCACCACCGGACACAAGCCCAGCGCGCGAAGCTGCTGGGTCATGTGCTGCACGTACACGCCGTTGTTGTACGACACCAGCAGCACCGGGATGTCCTGCTGCACCGCAGACAGTGCCCTGGCCAGGGCCTCGGGCCCCTTGCCGGCCCGCCAGGCCAGCCAACGCCTGCGCAGATCGCAGCTCAGACTTTGCAGCGCGGTATTCATCATGCCTGTCCCCTGCCAGCCGGTCCGGCGTCCACACGCCAATCGAGCAGCCCGCGCAGGCGCCCCCACATGCGCGCAATCATGCGCGGGGAAAAGGCCAGTATGCGCAGGGGCAGCACCAGCAGCGTCAGGCACAGCAAGCGCCGACGCTCGCCAACGGCCTGGGACACCGTGCCATGCTTGACCGCAAATATGAGCTTGGACTGTGCATGGTGGTAGCCACGCACGTACTCGTGACGCCAGGGCGACGCCCCGCGGGCCGAGCCGCGGGAACGGTGCACGGCATGGACCGACGGCACGACGATCAGGGCGCGCCGCGCCTGGAACAGGCGCAGGCACAGATCGTCGTCCTCGTGGTAGAGGAAAAACCGCTCGTCGAAAAAACCGATCCCCTCGAACCGCTCCAGGCGCATGAGCATCGCCGCCCCGCAGACGAAGCCCACGCACAGCGGCCCTTGCGCTTCGGGCCCCTGCGCCTCCCATGCCGTCCGGGGCCAGCGGTAGTTGACCTCCAGCATGCCATCGACCCCCACCAGTTGCGGGGCGATCACCGATGCCTCCGGCCATTGTTCGGACACGGCCAGCAACTCACCCAGTTGCGGAACCGTCACGGCGCAGTCGGGGTTGAGCAGGAAGGCCCAAGGCGTCGCAACCCGCTCCAGGGCCCGGTTGTTGGCCGCACCGAAGCCGAGGTTTCTGTCATGTCGCAATACCTGCGCATGCGGCCACAAGGTCGCCGCCTGGTCGGCCGTGCCATCGGTGCTGGCATTGTCGGAAATGATCACCTGCCTGCACTGCGACAGCAGCGGATCGAGCCCCTGCAGGCAATGCGCGCTGTCGCGGGTCACCACGATCACGGTCACATCGTTGAGGGACGGCACTGGTGAGCCTTGCAGAGCGGCAATATCCGTCAGTGGGCGCTGGCCCCGACCACCGCGTCCGGTTTGGCCTGGTGCAGCAGTGCGGTCATGACCCCCTCGATGCGGTGCAAGGCGTCTGGCGTCTGCCCCTCGAAGCGCATGACCAGCACGGGCGTGGTGTTGGACGCCCGGATCAGGCCGAAGCCGTCCGGCCAGTCAACGCGCACGCCATCGATGTCGGAAAGCACGGCAGGGGCCGAAAAGCGCGGATCCGCCTTGGCCAGCGCCAGCAGGCGCTCGACCAGTGCATGGGGCTCGCCCTCGGCACAGGCCACGTTCAGCTCGGGCGTGCTGTGGCTGGTCGGCAGACCGTTGAGCACCGCGCTGCCGTCCTCGCTGCGGCTGAGGATCTCCAGCATGCGGGCACCGGCGTAACTGCCGTCGTCGAAGCCGTACCAGCGCTCCTTGAAGAAGATGTGGCCGCTCATCTCGCCGCCCAGCGGGCTGTCGAGCTCCTTCATGCGCGCCTTGATGAGTGAATGACCCGTCTTGTACAGGTTGGGCACGCCACCGGCCTCACGGATGGCTGGTGCCAGCCGCTGCGAGCACTTGACGTCGAACACGATGTGGCCACCCGGCACGCGCGAGAGCACGTCCTGGGCGAACAGCACCATCTGCCGGTCGGGGAAGATGTTGTTGCCCTCGCGCGTGACGATGCCCAGGCGGTCGCCGTCACCGTCGAAGGCCATGCCCAGTTCGGCGCCCGTCTCCGCCAGGGTGCGGATGAGGTCGCGCAGGTTCTCGGGTTTGCTCGGGTCGGGGTGGTGGTTGGGGAAGTCGCCATCGACCTCGCTGAACAGCTCGATCACCTCGCAGCCCAGCGCGCGGAACAGATCCGGGGCATAGGCGCCGGCCACGCCATTGCCGCAGTCGACGACCACCTTCATCGGGCGGCTGAGCTTCACGTCGGACACGATGCGCTCGCGGTACGCTTCGGCCACGTCGGCCTGCCGCACGGAACCACCCGGCACCAGCACCCAGCTCTCCTGTTCCATGATGTGGCGCAGTCCCTGGATCTCGTCACCATAGATGGCCCGGCCGCCCAGCACCATCTTGAAGCCGTTGTAGTCCTTGGGGTTGTGGCTGCCCGTGACCTGGATGCCGCTGCGACACAGCGTGCTGGCCGCGAAATACAGCATGGGCGTGGTCACCATGCCCACGTCGATCACCTCGATGCCCGCCGCCACGAGACCGCGGATCAGCGCAGCCGACAGCGCCGGCCCACTCAGGCGGCCGTCACGCCCCACGGCCACGACCGACTCGCCCTGCCGGCGCGCATGGGTTCCGTATGCCCTGCCGAGCGCCTCGGCGACATGTTCGTCCAGCGTCGATGGCACGACGCCCCGGATGTCATAGGCCTTGAAGATGGAGGGCGACAACTGCATGGGCAATGAGCGTGGGAGTTTGCAAAACCCTTCATTGTAGGCGCCCCTGTCGCCACCCTCCGGAACAAGCATGTCCGAAAATGGCGAGCCCTGCGCAGGAAAGTGCGTACCATGGTGGCATGGGACACCCGACCGCCCTGCTCGACAGCCATGCTTGCTACCTGGCCCTGACCGCCAGGGACGCGCGCTTTGATGGCCGTTTTTTCACCGGGGTTGTCTCCACCGGCATCTACTGCCGCCCGATCTGCCGGGTACGCGCGCCGCGGCGCGAGAACTGCCGCTTCTTCAGCCATGCCGCCCAGGCCGAGCAAGCGGGCTTTCGCCCCTGTCTGCGCTGCCGGCCCGAAATGGCACCCGGTACACCGGCCTGGTCGTCCACCGATGCCGGCGACATTCTGGTGCGCGAGGCCCTGCAACGGCTCGACGCCCCCCCGGCCGGCCTGACCACGGTGCCCAGGATCGCGGAGCTGGCACACCAGTTGGGTGTCAGCGACCGTCACCTGCGCCGCCTGTTCGAGGAGAAGGTCGGGGTCACCCCCGTTCAGTACCTGCAGACGCGCCGTCTGCTCACCGCGAAGCAGTTGCTGGCCGACAGCCTGCTGCCGATGGCGCAGGTCGCGCAGATCAGCGGTTTCGGCAGCCTGCGGCGCTTCAACGCGGCGATCCGGTCGCACTATCACCTCAGCCCCGGTCAATTGCGCCGCGGTGGGTCGCCGTCGGTACCATCACCAACGACGCAGGCGATCACTCTCCGCCTGGGCTACCGCCCGCCCTACGACGTGGCCGCCTTGCTCGGTTTCCTGCGCACGCGCGCCATCGACGCCATGGAGCGGGTCGACCTGCCCGTCCCCGGCAGCACCTCCCTGCCCGGCCTGAGGCGGACGCTGGCGATCGACACCGGCACCGGCCAGAGCTGCACCGGCTGGATCGATGTGCGCTTCGACGAAGCCCACCACCAGGTCCTCGTGCAGGTGGCGGAACCGCTGGCCGAGGTGTTGCCCGCGGTGATCCACCGGCTCAGGGCCCTGCTCGACCTCGATGCCGACCCGGCGGCCATCCAGGCGGTCTTGCGGACCATGCCGGGACGGGCTGGCGAACTCGAGGGTCTGCGGGTGCCGGGCTGCATCGATGGCTTCGAGCTGGCCGTGCGCGCCGTGCTCGGCCAACAGATCACCGTGGCGGCCGCCCGCACCCTCACCGCACGGCTGGTTGACTGCCTGGGAGACACGCTGGCCCCGGACGCCGACAGCGGTGCCGGCCCCAGCCGCCTGTTTCCGTCGGCCCAGACCCTGGCCAGGACACCTGCCGACACCCTGGGGCGCCTTGGCATCGTGCGGCAGCGCCAGGCAGCCATCCTGGCCATCGCCCGGGCCACCTGCGAAGGTCACCTGGATCTGCAAGGACTGGCAGACCCGCAAACAAACATCACCCACCTGCAGCAACTGCCCGGTGTGGGTGCGTGGACGGCACAGTACATCGCCATGCGCGCCCTGCGCTGGCCCGATGCTTTCCCGGCCGCCGACGTGGCCCTGCACAAGGCCCTGGGTCTGACACGGCCGCGTGCCGCCACCGAAGCCGAGGCACTGTCGCAGGCCTGGCGTCCCTGGCGCAGCTATGCCGTGGTGCGTGCCTGGACCGCCGGTCCCGCACCATCCCCCGATTCAATCCGCCCCCGGATCAACCACCCCACCCCGCCATGAACACCACTTCGCCGACTGTCTTCACCATCACCGAAGGCCCCCTGGGCAACATGCTGCTGGCGGCCTCGCCCCGGGGCCTGTGCGGGCTGTGGTTCGTCACCGGCCAGCGCAACACCCCCGGGCACGCCGCGTGGTCCCGCGATCCCGCGCACCCGGTGCTGGCAGCGGCCTCGACCCAGCTCGCAGATTATTTCGCCGGGCGCCTGCGCGCGTTCGACCTGCCCCTGGACCTCTCGGCCGGCACACCGTTCCAGCAAAGTGCCTGGCGCACCCTGCTGACCCTGCCCTGGGGAGACACCATCACCTATGGCGAACTGGCCCGGCGCATGGGCAGACCCGAGGCGTCCCGTGCCGCCGGGGTCGCGATCGGCCGCAATCCCGTCAGCATCATCGTGCCCTGCCACCGCGTGGTGGGCGCCAACGGCTCACTGACCGGCTACGCCGGCGGCGTGGAGCGCAAGACCGCCCTGCTGCGGCTCGAGGCCCAGCCGGCCTGACCCCCCCGCCGCCACCTCCACGACGTCATGCTGACCGCCGAATTCATCCTGCTGGCCGCGCTCTGGGGTGCGTCCTTTCTGTTCATGCGCCTGGGTGCAGCCGATTTCGGAGCGATACCGACGGCCGGTTTACGCGTGGGCCTGGCATCACTGTTCCTGCTTCCGGTCTTCCTGAAACCGAACGTCCGGACCGATTTCCGCCGTCACGGCGGCCCCATCCTGTTCCTCGGCATCTTCAACTCGGGCATCCCCTCCGCTCTGTTCGCCTTCGCCGTCATGCACGTGAATACGGGGCTGACCGCCGTCCTCAACGCCACCGTGCCACTGTCGGGCGCGGCCGTGGCCTGGCTCTGGCTCGGCGACCGCCCCGGTGGGTCACGCATGGCGGGCCTGGCGATCGGCTTTGCCGGTGTCCTGATGCTCGTCGCGGGCACATCCGGCCTGGGCACAGTCACCACCGGGCAGGCCGCAGGCGCCTCCTCCTGGATCAGTCTGCTGGCCATGCTGGCCGCTCTGGCGGCCACGCTCTGCTATGGCTTCGCAGCCAGTTTCACCAAGCGCCACCTGCAGGGCGTGCACCCCCTGGCCACCGCCACCGGTAGCCAGATCGGCGCCACGCTGGCACTGGCGTTGCCGGCATGGTGGTGGTGGCCCCGTACCGCCCCCGGCCAGGACGCCTGGGCTGCCATCGGCTCCGTGGCCCTGCTTTGCACCGCGATCGCGTATATCCTGTTTTTCCGCATCATCGACCGTGCCGGCCCCGCCAAGGCCCTGACCGTGACCTTTCTCGTTCCAGTCTTCGCCCTCGGCTATGGCGCACTGTTCCTCGGCGAGCGCATCACCGGCTGGATGGTGTTCTGCGCCCTGGTCATCATGGCTGGCACCACCCTGTCATCAGGACTGGTCTCATGGCGAGCCAAAGGGCACACCTGAGTCGGCCGGACGAAAAAAAGGGCTGTGGCGCAAGCCACAACCCGTTGATTCACATGATGTTTCTGGCGGAGTGGACGGGACTCGAACCCGCGACCCCCGGCGTGACAGGCCGGTATTCTAACCAACTGAACTACCACTCCTGGCAGGCAGCTTCACCGCTTGCGCGGCGCCAAGTGCTGCAAACTTGGCGACCCTACGGGGATTCGAACCCCGGTACTCACCGTGAAAGGGTGATGTCCTAGGCCTCTAGACGATAGGGTCACAACCTGAACATGGCCACCCGCACGCGGACAGCCTTCACTCACATTAAAAACGGGTTACGCAATCGCTCACGTAACCCGCTGGTATCTGGCGGAGTGGACGGGGCTCGAACCCGCGACCCCCGGCGTGACAGGCCGGTATTCTAACCAACTGAACTACCACTCCTGGCAGGCAGCTTCGCCGCTTGCGCGGCGCCAAGTGCTGCAAACTTGGCGACCCTACGGGGATTCGAACCCCGGTACTCACCGTGAAAGGGTGATGTCCTAGGCCTCTAGACGATAGGGTCACAACCTAGAATTTTTGGTGGAGGTAAGCGGGATCGAACCGCTGACCTCTTGCATGCCATGCAAGCGCTCTCCCAGCTGAGCTATACCCCCACTCGGGTTGTATCAGTGTACCGAGCTTTGCTTTCGCTGTTGCTCAGTGCTCATCAACAAGACTTGAATTATAGGCACATTTTCAGGCGTTCTGCAAACTTGCCAAAACTTTTTTTCGCTCATGCAGCGCCAGCACCGCATCCAGGGACGGCGTCTGCGCCGTTCCCATGACCAGCACGCGCACCGGCATGGCCAATTGCGGCATCTTCAGGCCATGCGCCGTGATGACTTCCTTGATGGCGGCGGCAATCGCCGCCTTGTCCCACGCAACCTGCGCCAGCTTGTCTGCCAGGGCAGCGACGGCAGGCCGGATGGCCTCGGTCAGGTACTGCGCGCGGTCGGCCTCGGACGGCACCACATCGGTGTAGTACGGCATGGCCCAGTCGGCCAGTGCCACGGTGGTGTCGCAGCGTTCCTTGAACAGGCCGCAGATCGCGGGCAGGCGCCCGTCGGCCTGCACGCCGCGGCGCGCCAGTTGCCCGGCCACCAGCCGGGCCAGTTCGGCGTCGTCGGTCATCTTCATGTGCTGGGCATTGACCCAGCGCAGCTTGGCCTCGTCGAAGCGGCCGGCGCTGCTGCCCAGGTGATCCAGGTCGAACCACTGCAGGAACTGCTCGCGCGTGAAGATCTCGTCATCGCCGTGGCTCCAGCCCAGGCGCGCCAGGTAGTTGATCATGGCGTCGGGCAGGAAACCTTCATCGCGGTAGGCGGTGACGGCCTTGGCACCGTTGCGCTTGCTCATCTTCTCGCCCTGCTCGTTGAGCACCGTGGGCAGGTGGGCGAACACTGGGACATTCGCACCCAGCGCTTCGAAGATGTGGATCTGGCGCGGCGTGTTGTTGACATGGTCATCACCCCGGATCACGTGCGTGATGCCCATGTCCATGTCGTCGACACAGACGCAGAAGTTGTAGGTGGGCGTGCCGTCGGGACGTGCGATCACGAGATCGTCCAGCTCGCTGTTCTGGAACTCGATGCGGCCCTTGCACTTGTCGTCCCAGCCCACCACGCCATCCTTGGGCGTCTTGAAGCGCAGCACCGGCCTGACACCTTCCGGAACGGGCGGCAGCACCTTGCCCGGCTCGGGGCGCCAGGTGCCGTCGTAGCGCGGTTTTTCCTTGGCGGCCATCTGGCGCTCGCGCAGCGCATCGAGCTCCTCCATGCTCATGTAGCACGGGTAAACATAGCCCTTTTCCTGCAGCTTGGCCAACACTTCCTTGTAGCGGTCCATGCGCTGCATCTGGTAGAACGGGCCTTCGTCGTGGTCCAGCCCCAGCCAGGCCATCCCTTCAAGAATCACATCCACGGCCGCCTGCGTCGAGCGCTCCAGATCGGTGTCCTCGATGCGCAGGATGAAGGTGCCGCCGTTGGCGCGGGCGAAGGCCCAGGGGTACAGCGCCGAGCGGATGTTGCCCAGGTGGATGAAGCCGGTGGGCGACGGAGCGAAGCGGGTGCGTACGGTCATGGTTGACAAGGGTTGTGCGATCAAAGGCTGGCCAGGCCGCGCGACAGGTCGTCCTGGATGTCGGCGGGATGCTCCAGACCCACGGCCACGCGGATCGTGCCCTGCGTGATGCCGGCGGCCTGGCGCTGTTCCTCGCTCAGGCGGCCATGGGACGTGGAGGCCGGGTGGCTGATGATGGTCTTGGTGTCGCCGAGGTTGGTGGCGATGGACAGCAGCCGGCAACTGTCGATGACGTGGAAGGCCTTGGCGCGCGCGGCCTCCGGCGTGTCGGCGGCGAGCTGGAACGCGACCACCCCGCCGCCCAGGCCATTCTGCTGGCGCATGGCCAGTTCATGTTGCGGGTGCGAAGGCAGCCCCGGGTAATAGACACGCGCCACCTGCGGCTGCGCCTCCAGCCAGCGCGCCAGCGTGAGCGCGTTCTCGCACTGCGCCTTCACGCGCAGGCCCAGGGTTTCCAGGCCCTTGAGCACCACCCAGGCATTGAAGGGCGAAAGCACCATGCCGGCGGTACGCAGCACGGGTGCGAGCTTGCCCATGATGAGTGCCTCGCTGCCGCACAGCGCGCCGGCCATGACCCGGCCCTGCCCATCCAGGTACTTGGTGCCCGAATGCATCACGACATCGGCACCCAGCAGGGTCGGGCGCTGCAGGATGGGCGTGGCAAAGGCGTTGTCCACCGCCAGCAGCGCGCCGGCGCCGTGCGCGATGTCGGCCAGCGCCGCAATGTCGCACACCTCGGTGAGCGGGTTGGTCGGCGTCTCGGCGAACAGCAGCCGCGTCTCGGGCCGCACGGCCGCGCGCCACTCGTCAACGTCGGTCTGCGAGCAGAAGGTGGTCTGCACGCCGAACTTGGCGAATTCCTTGCCGAACAGGTTGATCGTGGAGCCGAACATCGAGCGCGACAGCACCACGTGGTCACCGGCCTTGAGCAGGCCCATGATCAGGAGCAGGATGGCGGCCATGCCGCTGGCGGTGGCCACCGCCGCCTCGGTGCCCTCCAGCGCCGCGAGCCGGCGCTCGAAGCTGGTGACCGTGGGGTTGGAGGTGCGGGAATAGGTGTAGCCCTCACCGCTGGCAAAGCGCTGCGCCGACGTTGCCGAGTCGGGCTGGACGAAGCCGGTGGTGAGGTACAGGGCCTCCGAGTTCTCGCCATACTGGCTGCGCTCGATGGCGGTACGCACGGCCAGCGTTTCGGGACGCAGGCCAGCGGGCAAAGCTTGGTCGTGATTCATGGTGTTTCGTGACCTGTCGAGCCGGCCTCAGCTCAGGTTGGGCAAAGCCAGACGCGAGGAATCATCGGCATCCTCCACACCCTGCTCGCGCCCCTGGTTGAGGCTGGCGATGTGCTCGGGCGTGATGTCACCGGTGACGTACACGCCGTCAAAACAGGAAGCGTCGAAACCGGCCAGCGACGGGTTGAGGGAACCGACCGCCTGCTTCATCGCATCCACGTCCTGGTAGATCAGTGCATCGCAGCCGATGAGCGCGCGAATCTCTTCCACGCTGCGGCCATGGGCCACCAGCTCCTGCGGGGTGGGCATGTCGATCCCGTAGACGTTGGGATAGCGCACCGGCGGGGCGGCGCTGGCCATGTAGACCTTGCGCGCGCCGGCATCGCGCGCCATCTGCACGATCTCCCGCGACGTCGTGCCGCGCACGATGGAGTCATCCACCAGCAGGACGTTGCGGCCCTTGAATTCGCTGGCAATGACGTTGAGCTTCTGGCGCACCGATTTCTTGCGCACCGACTGCCCCGGCATGATGAAGGTGCGGCCCACATAGCGGTTCTTGACGAACCCCTCGCGGTAGGTCAGGCCCAGCAGATGGGCGAGTTCCATCGCACTGGGGCGAGAGGATTCGGGAATCGGGATCACCACGTCGATCTCGCTGGGCGGTACCGTCGACACCACGCGCTTGGCCAGGGTCTTGCCCAGGTTCAGCCGTGCCTGGTAGACGGAAATGCCATCGATCACGGAGTCGGGGCGCGCCAGATAGACATATTCGAAGATGCAGGGATGGTGGCGCACATTCTCGGCGCACTGTTCCGTATGCAGTTGCCCGCTCGCATCCACGAACAGGGCCTCACCCGGCTGCACGTCGCGCACCGGCTCGAAACCGGTACCTTCGAGTGTGACCGATTCGCTGGCCACCATGAAGCCGGCGTCGCCGCGGCCGAAGCACAGGGGCCGGATGCCGAACGGGTCACGGAAGGCCACCAGACCATGGCCCGCAATCAGCGCGATCACGGCATACGAACCCTTGATGCGCCGGTGGACCGCACGCACCGCGGCGAACACATCGGCCGGCTTGAGCGAAGCACCCCGTGTCGCCCGTTCCAGTTCGTGGGCCAGCACGTTGAGCAGCACCTCGGAGTCGCTCTCGGTGTTGATGTGGCGGTGATCCGCCTGAAACAGCTCCTGCTTGAGCACCTTGGCATTGGTGAGGTTGCCGTTGTGGACCATCACGATGCCGAACGGCGCGTTCACGTAGAAGGGCTGCGCCTCTTCCTCGCTGAAGGCATTGCCCGCCGTCGGATAGCGCACCTGTCCCAGCCCCACGTTGCCCGGCAGGGCACGCATGTTGCGCGTGCGAAACACATCGCGCACCATGCCCTTGGCCTTGTGCATGAAGAACTTGCGCCCCTGCTGGGTCACGATGCCGGCCGCATCCTGACCCCGGTGCTGCAACAGCAGCAAGGCGTCATAGATCAACTGGTTGACCGGCGCCTGGCTGACCACACCCACGATTCCACACATGTTCAAACCCCTGTTAGGTATTCCGACAACGATTCCGTCAAATTCAGGGCAGGTAGCGCACCAGCTCCGGCGGCAGCAGCGGACCGAGCTGGCGCACACTGCCCTCGAGCACCTGCGCCACCACCGATTCGCGCCAGGCAGACTCGGCACGCATGGGCGTCAGGCCCACCACCACACTCAGGGCCAGCAGAAGCAGGCCTCCGCGCAACAGACCAAACGCACCGCCCAGCACCCGGTCGATGGGCCGCAATCCGACCGAGGCCACCAGCTTCTTGACCAGCCAGGCCACCAGTCCACCCAGAAAGGCGACGCCGATGAACACCAGCACAAATCCCACCGCCAGACGCAGCGGATCCGACAGGCTGCCCAGCGGCAACCCCTGCGCCACCTGCCAGCCGAAGGCCTGCGCCACCAGGAACGCCGCCACCCAGGCACACACCGACAGCACCTCATACACCAGGCCGCGCCAGATGCCGATCACGACCGAGATCAGCAGCGCCGCCAGCAGCAGCCAGTCAAGCCAAGCCATCGTGGCCGCCCCGCACAGGTATCACCATACGCGTCACAGCGTGAGAATCGCCGCGGGCAGGCCCAGTTCCCTGGCGCGCGCGGCCACCTTCTCGGCTTCGGCGCGCGACGAGAACGGCCCCAAGCGCACCCGGATCCGCTGCCCCTCGGCCGTTTCGGCCACATGCGTATAGGTCTTGAGCCCGGCCCGTTCCAGCTTGAGCCGCACCTCACGCGCTCGCCGGGCGTCGGCAAACGCCCCCACCTGAACGATGACACGGACCGTGCCCTCGTCCGCCTTCTTTTGCGGTTCCGGGGCACTCGGCTCTGCCTTGACCACCGCAGGCGAAGGTGCAGATGCAGGCGGCGTCTTTGACACCGGCTGGGGTGCGGGGGTCTGGGGTTCCACAGGCGCCGCCGGTGCTGGCGAGCCGGAGGCAGCCACGCTTTCCCGGTCATCCAGCGCTTCGTCGATGGGCACCTGCTGGGCCGCGGCAACGGCGGCAGGCTGGAGCGCAGCCTGCGCAGGCGTGCTGCGTGCCGGGATATCGATCGACACGTCCGATGTCAGCGGTCTGGGTGCGGTGTCGAACAGCAGGGGGAAACCCACCACACCGATCAGGACCAGCACACTGGCGCCGATCAGGCGGTGACGGGCACGCCGGCGCAGCGTCTCAACGCTGGGGACCGCAGAGGCCGCTGCGGACCCCTGGGAAGCTGAACGGGACTTGAACATGCGGGTATGCCGGTTCACCGCTGGCTGCGCTGGCAACCGGGCGCCACCAACGCGGCGACGGCCGGGTCAGGTACCCAGGTGTTTCGCCGCCAGCCGGGGGATGCCGCTGTGCAACACGCCGCCCACGGTGAAAAAGGAACCAAAGACGACAATTCTATCAGCGGGGTCCGCTTCGGCGACGGCTGCCTGCAGTGCCGCCATGGGGTCGGGATGGCAACCACCGATCCGGCCTCGCCCGAGCACGCCCGCGGCCAGCGCGTCGCGTATCGATTCGGCCGTCGCCGCCCGGGGCGTCGGCAGGTCCGTCAGGTGCCAGACGTCGATCAGTGGCGCCACACGCGCCAGCATGGCCGTCAGGTCCTTGTCGGCCATGGCGCCGAACACGGCGTGCGTGGTGGGGTAAAAGCCCATCGCGTCCAGGTTCTCGGTCAGCGCGGCCACCGAATGCGGGTTGTGCGCCACATCCAGCACCAGCACCGGCTGCCCGGGAACGATCTGAAAGCGCCCAGGCAACTCCACCAGCGCCAGGCCGTTGCGCACCGCCTGCGCCGTCACCGGCAGGCGCGCGCGCAGGGTTTCGATCGCGGCCAGCACCCCGGCCGCATTGACCAGTTGATTGGCCCCCCGCAAGGCCGGGTAGGCCATGCCGCTGTAGCGGCGCCCCCCCCGGGACGGGTGGGTGGCCCAGCCCCACTGCTGCTTGTCACCCGCGAAATGGAAGTCCACCCCGATGCGCCAGAGGTCGGCCCCCACCTCGGTGGCCCGGTCGAGCACGCTTTGCGGCACGGCCGGGTCGCTCACGACCACCGGACGGCCGGTGCGCATGATGCCCGCCTTTTCATAGCCGATCGCCTCACGGTCCGGACCGAGAATGGCCACATGGTCAAGCGCGATGCAGGTGATGATGGCGCAGTCCGGATCGATGATGTTGACCGCATCAAGCCGCCCGCCCATCCCCACTTCCAGGATGGCCACATCCACCTGCGCGCGCCAGATGGCGGCCAGGGCCACCACCGTATCGATTTCGAACTGGGTCAGGCGGTGTCGCCGGGCACCAGGCTCGAAGTGCAGGTACAGCTCGTTGAGCTGATCGTCGTCGATGAACTCGTCGCCCAGGGCGATGCGCTCGTGAAAGTGCACCAGGTGCGGCGTGGTGTAGACGCCGGTGCGGTACCCCGACTGGCTGTAGATGGTATTGAGCAGGGCCACGGTGGAGCCCTTGCCGTTGGTGCCGGCCACGGTGATGCAAACCGGTGCCGGCAACCGGCTGAAGGGCGATTCGACCCAGCAGGCTCTCACGCGGTCCAGCCCCAGCTCGATGCCGGCGGCCTCGAACTCGCCTCGGATGCGCTGCCAGGGGTGCTGAAAAGTGTCGGAAAGGTGAGCGGTCATGGTGTCGTGGGAGATGACCGACGCTTTTTCAGCCAGTGGATGATCTTGCGCGTGCGGCTCCGTTGCGTGAGTACGCCCCGGAGCACGAAGCCAGCGCCGATGATGCCGGCGAATACCCACCAGAAGATGGGGCGGCTCAACGCATTTTCAGTGGCAGCGTCGTAGAAGGGCCTCATCTGCAGCGCGTTCACTGCGAGGGCCAGGCCCAGAATGGTACTGGGAAAAACGATGATCTCGATCGACCGAATGCGCGCCGAGGTCACGTAGGCATTGTGCACGCCTTCCACGCCATCCAGGTCGCCGCCGGCACGATGGGCCAGGACGGCGGCGGCGACACGGAAGCGGCCCTGGATGCGGTCCACGCTGAGGTCAATCGCCTCGTCGGGCAGCTCGTCGATGACCCGGCCCCGCGAGAGCAGCCGCCCCGAGCCGCGGAACGACAGGCACAAGAAGATCAGTTGTTCGGTGGACAAGGGGCCGGGCCTCCCAGGTGAATGCCGAAAACCGCACGCATCGTACGAGTGAAAACCTGCACGCCGATGATATACAGGCCACGGCGCGAGGCAGCGTGCGCCTGCAGTCGCTCCCTGGCCGAGGCCACGTCGGGGAACACGACATCCAGAGGCCCCAGGGAAACCACATCCGGGTGCCCGGCCAACCAGCCGGATTCGACATGACCCACCGGGCTGGTCAAGGAGAAGGCGGCCAGATCGCGTAGGCCGGCATCACGCAGGCGCGCCAGAATCCGCGCCACATCCTTGTCACTGGGCAGCCCCAGCACCACGCTGATGCCCTCCCGGGCCAGCCGGCGCAGAAACGCCTCATCCAGCGAGTCGGCGTGCACCACCGGCTCGATCCAGGCGGGCCGAACACCCAACCGCGACTCGGTGAAAGAAGGCGAGCCAAACCAGTGAAACGGCCGGCCGGGCGCCAGCGTGGCAAAGGCATCGGCCGCGATCTGACGGTCCAGCGCCAGCCACGCCGGCACGCAACCATCGCCCAGCGTGGACGGCATGCGCGACACCTGGGCATGACGCGGCAAAGAGCGCCCCAAGGCCTTGGCCTGCGCGGACACCTGCTGCCCCAACACCAGGCGCCGGGCGCGCCGGGCAATCGAGAGCTTGTCGTCCCACACGTCGGCCAGACCGGGGCCAATGGCCTTGAGGTGCTCACCGTGCACCGAGGTGACCACGGCCAGGGTGGCGTCGAGTTGGCCAATCTCGTCATGGCGCACGCCGCGCCCGCCCTCGACGACCACCCAGCGCACGCCGCGCTCGTGAAACCAGGCCAGCCCGACCGAGAGGAACCAGCCGGTGGGCGAGAGATATCGCCCGCCGGTCGCCGTGTCATCCATCGCCTCGTTCATGCGCGGCTGGTGGCGCGCGATGTCGCGCCACAGGCGCTCGAACGTGGCCGCATCGATCGGCTGGTTGTCGATGCGCAGGCGATCCCGGTGGGTCAGTTCCTCGGGGCTGAGCACCAGCCCCACCGAACCGAGGGCCTGCAGGTTCCAGGCAATGTGCCGGGTTACCGTGCCCTTGCCCTTGCTGCCTGTCACCAGGATGGTATGCCCGGGCTCCGGACGCCAGCCCTGTTCGTCCCACAGCCGGGCAAAGGCCCAGGGCGCACGGGTCTCCCGGTCGGGCCGCGCGCCATGGACCGCAAAATGCCTCGTGTACGATTCAAAAATTCCGTCAAAGGGGTCCATGCTGCTGCGTATAGACGCGATACCCGGTTGCTCAGCCAACGGCGAGTATGCCGTTTGCTTGTGCCCCATCGCGGCGTCGAGGCCTTTCCCATGATCACCCTGTACGGCATACCCAACTGCGACACCGTCAAGAAGGCGCGAACCTGGCTCGACAGCCACGGACTGGCCTACCGGTTTCACGATTTCAAGAAGGCGGGCGTGCCGCCCGAGCGGCTGGAGCACTGGCTGGCGGCGCTGGGCTGGGAGGTGGTCATCAACCGCAGGGGCACCACCTGGCGCGCACTGGACGCGGCCACCAAGGCCGGCGTGACCGATGCGGCCGGTGCGCATGCCCTGGCGCTGGCCCATGCCTCGCTGATCAAGCGCCCGGTCGTGGAGTGGGATGCGGCGCACGGTGGTGGCGTCACGGCGGGCTTTGATGCCGCCGCCTGGGCTGGCCGCCTCTGACACCGGCCGGCGGCCTAAAATGCGGGTCTTGTCCGGCGCACCGCCGCCCTTCCCATCCAACCCGCACCATGACCACTTCCCGCATCGACGGCGTATCCGTCACCACCCAGGCCAACGTGTACTTCGACGGCAAGTGCATCAGCCACGGCATCACCTTCCCTGACGGCACGAAGAAGTCGGTTGGCGTGGTTCTGCCCGCCACCCTGACCTTCAACACCGGCGCACCCGAAATCATGGAATGTGTCGGTGGCGGCTGCGAGTACAAGCTGGCCGGCACCGACACCTGGGTCCAATCCGGCCCCGGCGACAAGTTCAGCGTGCCCGGCAACAGCAGCTTCGAGATCCGCATCCCCGAAGGCGTCGAGGCCTACCACTACATCTGTCATTACGCTTGATACACCACATGGCCACCATCCTGCAAAACCTGCCCAAGGGGCAAAAAGTCGGTATCGCCTTCTCGGGCGGCCTGGACACGTCTGCCGCCCTGTTGTGGATGAAGCAAAAGGGCGCCCTGCCCTACGCCTACACCGCCAATCTCGGTCAGCCCGACGAGGCCGACTATGACGAGATCCCGCGCAAGGCGATGAACTATGGCGCCGAGCAGGCACGCCTGATCGATTGCCGCCTGCAACTGGCGCACGAGGGCATCGCGGCCATCCAGGCCGGCGCCTTCCACATCAGCACCGGCGGCATCACCTATTTCAACACCACGCCGCTGGGCCGCGCCGTCACCGGCACGATGCTGGTGGCCGCCATGAAGGAAGACGACGTCCACATCTGGGGCGACGGCTCGACCTTCAAGGGCAACGACATCGAGCGCTTCTATCGCTACGGCCTGCTGACCAACCCCTCGCTCAAGATCTACAAGCCCTGGCTGGACCAGAGCTTCATCGACGAGCTCGGCGGTCGCAAGGAGATGAGCGAGTTCCTCATCGCCAACGGCTTCGACTACAAGATGAGCGTGGAGAAGGCCTACAGCACCGACTCCAACATGCTGGGTGCCACGCACGAGGCCAAGGACCTGGAGCACCTGTCCAGCGGCATCCGCATCGTCAACCCGATCATGGGCGTGGCGTTCTGGAAGCCCGAGGTCGAGGTCAAGCCCGAGGAAGTGACCGTGCGCTTCGAGGAAGGCCAGCCGGTGGCCCTCAATGGCCAGGCCTTCGATTCGCCGGTGGACCTGTTCCTCAAGGCGAACGAGATCGGCGGCCGCCACGGCCTGGGCATGAGCGACCAGATCGAGAACCGCATCATCGAGGCCAAGAGCCGCGGCATCTACGAGGCCCCGGGCATGGCGCTGCTGCACATCGCCTACGAACGCCTGGTCACCGGCATCCACAACGAGGACACCATCGAGCAGTACCGCATCAACGGCCTGAAGCTGGGCCGGCTGCTGTACCAGGGCCGCTGGTTCGATCCACAGGCCATCATGCTGCGCGAAACGGCACAGCGCTGGGTGGCGCGCGCCGTCACCGGCGAAGTGACCCTGGAACTGCGCCGCGGCAACGACTACTCGATCCTCAACACCGAGTCGCCCAACCTGACCTACGCGCCCGAGCGCCTGTCGATGGAAAAGGTGGAAGACGCGCCCTTCTCGCCGGCCGACCGCATCGGCCAGCTGACCATGCGCAACCTGGACATCGTCGACACCCGCGCCAAGCTGGGCGTCTACGCCCACGCCGGCCTGCTCTCGCTGGGCGGCAACGCGGCGCTGGCGCAGCTGGAAAGTTCGAAGAAGTAAGAGGCGCCGCCCGCTGGCGCTGACAACCGCCCCTGCCTCGGCACCGGGCGGTTTTTCATGCCCTCATCCGGACAGCCGATGGTGGTCTGACGCGCGGCGTGTGATGGCGATGGGGGCGGCTGTCCGCGCTCAGGCCGCCGCCGGGGCCGGACCGACGCGCATGTAGCGCACGATGGCGGCCAGCGCCACGCCGTAGGCCGGCACGAACAGCAGCAGGCTCAC
>NZ_JAQVEJ010000006.1:0-13663 GCF_028698005.1 Hydrogenophaga sp. | reverse complement strand
GGCACGCGCGAGGGCGGCGCCATCATGGAGGTCATGACGATCCTTTTTGATGAATGGGGGCGAGGGAACCCATGGAGCGGCAACAGCGCCGGAAGCCGTTATTTTAGCCGCCCCTGAAATACCCGGCCGCGCCGGCGCCAGGCAGCCTCACTTCAGCGCCACTTTGGGGAAATCGACCGGAACGTCCAGGGCGACGTTGATGTAGTTGGTGAAGAGGTTCAGGGCCACATGCGCCATGATCTCGACGATTTGCTCGTCGCCGAAGCCCGCCTGCCGCAACTGGGCGACATCGGCGTCGCCGACCTGCGCCCGCTGCTCCACCACTTTCAAGGCAAAAGCCAGGGCCGCGGCGGTCCGGGCATCCGCGGACTCGCCGACCTGGGCCGCCGCCATTTCAGCGGCGGACGCGCCGGCATTCTGGCCGAGCACGGTGTGCGCCGCCAGACAGTATTCACAGCGATTGCGGTTGGCGATCGCCACGGCGATCTGCTCGCCCAGCCTGGCGCCGAGCGTGCCCTTGCCCAAGGCGCCGAAGGCCCCCCACATGCTCTGCAAGGCGGCAGGAGAGTTGGCCACGGCCTTGAACATGTTGGGCGTGGCGCCAAAGGCCTGGTGGATCTGGGCCAGCAAGGGCTGGCTGGCGGAGGGAGCGCTGTGGGATTCGATGTTGACGCGGGGCATGCCGATCTCCTTGAGGGTTGGAGGTTGAGGGAAAGAAATACAGCCGTCGATGGGCAGTATGTGCTCACCCGATGTATCAATGGGTACAATGAATACATAAAAAACATCCATTCGTACATATGCCAGGCGACACCCCCATCGACCGCCTCTCGGGCGTTCTCGAACGCTTCCGGGTTCAGGCGCAACTGCATCACACTGGCGCCCTGTGCGGACTCAGCCAGTTCGACGCCAGCGGGGGGCACGGCTACTTGCATGTGCTGCGCCGTGGCCGGCTGGAGGTGAGCCATCCGGCCGCGCGTGGTGTGCCCAGGCGCCTGCGCTTCGATGAGCCCGCGCTGCTGTTCTACCCCCGTCCGTTCACCCATCGCTTCCACAACCCGCCCGTCGAGGGGGCCGATTTCACCTGCGCGCGGCTGGTCTTCGACGGCGGCGCGGAAAACCCCCTGGCGCGGGCGCTACCGCCCGTGATCGCGCTGCCCCTGGCGCGGGTGCCCGGGCTGGACTTGGCGCTGGAGCTGTTGTTCGCCGAAACCGATCGCGTGCGCTGCGGCCACCGACTGCTGGCCGATCGGCTGTTCGAGGTCGTGGTGCTGCAGTTGCTGCGCTGGCTGCTGGACCACCCGCAGGAAGCGGGTGTGCGTCCCGGCCTCATCACCGGCCTGTCGGACCCTCGCCTGGCGCGCGCCCTGGTGGCCATGCACGAGCGCCCGGGCGAGGCCTGGACGCTGGAGCGCATGGCCGGGAGCGCCGGCATGTCCCGCACGGCATTCGCCAACACGTTCCGCGAGGCGGTGGGCCAGACACCCGCCGACTACCTGGCTGGCTGGCGCATCGCCCTGGCGCAAAGCCGGCTGCGCGAAGGCCGCCCCATCAAGCTGCTGGCGCAAGAACTCGGCTATGCGAACCCTTCGGCGCTGTCACGGGCGTTCTCGGCCAAGGTGGGCGCGTCCCCACGCGCCTGGCTGGCCGATCGGCTGACCGATCAGAGCACCACCGGCTCCGGCTCCAGCCGGATGCCGAAGCGCTCGTAGACACTGGTCTGGATGGCACGCGCCAGCGTCATGACCTCGCCGCCGGTGCACGGATGCCGGGGCGTGCCGCGGTTGACCAGCACGAGCGCCTGTTTCTCGTACACACCCGCGTGCCCCATGGTCTTGCCCTTCCAGCCGCAGGCATCGATCAGCCAGCCGGCGGCCAGCTTGATGCTGCCGTCGGGCATGGGGTAGTGCACCACCTTGGGGTCGCGCGCGATGATGTCGGCGCACTGCTCGGCCGTGACCGTCGGGTTCTTGAAGAAGCTGCCCGCATTGCCGATAACCGCCGGATCAGGCAACTTCGCCCGGCGTATCGCCACCACCCAGTCAAAAATCTGTCGCGCGTCCGGCGACGCGATGCCGGTCTCGGCCATCTTGCGCTGAAGATCGAGGTAGCCGAGCTCCGGTTTCCACGGCCTGGGCAACCAGAAACGCACACGCGTGATGAGCGCACGCCCGGCCAGGCCCATGCTGCGCGCATCCGAAGGCGTGTGCTTGAACACCGAATCGCGGTAGCCGAAGCCGCACTGCGCGGCATCGAGCGTGATCGACCTGCCGGTGACCAGATCGATGGCGTCCAGCGAGTGGAAGCGGTCCTGCAGCTCCACGCCATAGGCACCGATGTTCTGCACCGGCGCCGCCCCCACGGTGCCGGGAATCAGCGCCAGGTTTTCCAGGCCGGGCCAGCCCTGCGCCAGCGTCCAGTCCACGAAGCCGTGCCAGTCCTCGCCGGCACCGGCCTCGACCAGCCAGCCTTTGGCGCTTTCCTCAACCAGGCAGCGACCGGGGATCTCGACCTTGAGCACGGTGCCACGCACGTCGCCGGTCAGCACCAGGTTGCTGCCACCGCCGAGCACGAAACGCGGTGTGCCCTCCCAGCCGGGCTGGGCCATCAGCCCCAGCAGGTCTGACGGATGGCCAATGCGCGCCAGATGGTCGGCCCGCGCCGCAATGCCAAAGCTGTTGTAAGGCTGGAGGGAGGCCTGTTTCTCGACTAACATTCCCGGATTGTCTCACCCGCCTCGCCCGGTCATCCGGATACCGCCATGCCATCGTTTGATACCAAGCTTGAAGCCGATTTTGTGGAAGTGAAGAACGCGGTCGAAAACACCGCCAAGGAGATCGGCACCCGCTTCGACTTCAAAGGCACCGCCGCTGCCATCGAGCTCAAGGACAAGGAAATCACCCTGTTCGGCGATGCCGAGTTTCAACTCCAGCAGGTCGAGGACATCCTGCGCAACAAGCTGGCCAAGCGCAACGTGGATGTGCGCTTTCTCGACGTCGGCAAGGCCGAGAAGATCGGTGGCGACAAGGTCAAGCAGATCGTCAAGGTGCGCAATGGCATCAGCAGCGAAGACGGCAAGAAAATCCAGCAGCTCATCAAGGGCAGCAAGCTGAAACTGCAGGCCGCCATCCAGGGCGACTCGGTGCGCATCACCGGCGCCAAGCGCGACGACCTGCAGGCCGCCATCGCCCTGATCAAGACGGAAATGAAGGAACTGCCCCTGTCCTTCGACAACTTCCGGGACTGATGGGTCTCCCCCCCGCGCCGCTTGGCGGCTTCCCCCCTCTCTGGCGCGCCGCTGCGCGGCGCTTCGAGGGGGGACGCACCCTACGGCCCGGCGAAGCCGGCTCCGTGAGTGCCTGGAGCCTGGGGTATCGCATGCCACAGCCTTCCTTGCTTCGACGGTGTGTCGCATGCCTGCTGCTGAGCTCCACGGTTGCGGGCGCCTGGGCTCAGTCGGTGGCACTGACCGGCGTGTCGGGCACACGGGCGCTGGTGGTGGTGGATGGCACCGCGCCGAAATTTCTGTCGGCCGGGCAGACGCACCAGGGGGTGAAACTGCTCGGTGTCGCCGGGGACACGGCCACGGTCGACGTGGGTGGCCGTCAGCACACCCTGCGCGTGGGCGAAGCACCGGTCAGCATTGGCAGCAGTGCCTCAGCCAGCGGCACGGGCGAGCGCGTGGTGCTGACCGCCGACGGCCGGGGGCATTTCGTTGCCGGCGGGCAGATCAACGGGCAATCGGTGCGCTTTCTGATCGACACGGGCGCCACCAACATCATCCTCGGTGAAGCCGACGCCCGGCGCATCAACCTGCCCTTTGACAAGGGCCAGAAAGTGGGCGTGAGCACCGCCAACGGCCAGGCCGTCGGCCACATGCTGCGTCTGCAGTCCGTCCGGCTGGGCGACGTGCAGGTTTATGACGTGGCGGCCATCGTGCTGCCGCAGGCCATGCCCTACGTGCTGCTGGGCAACAGTTTCCTGACGCGCTTTCAGATGCTGCGCCAGAACGACCAGCTCACACTGCAAAAACGCTTCTAGGCCCGCTGCGCCGCGGTGACGACGATTTCGATGCGCCAGGCCGGATCGGCCAGTGCGGCCTGCACGGTGGCCCGCGGCGGCGCCGTCCCGGGCACCACCCAGGCGTCCCAGACCTCGTTCATCACGGCGATATCGCGGATGTCCGCGAGGAAGATCTCGGCGCGCAGGATGCGCGACTTGTCGCTGCCGCATGCCAGCAGGCGCTGCTCGACCTGCTGCAGCACATCCCCGGTCTGCCCCCGGATGTCCACGTCACCACGCTCGGGCACCATGCCCGCGAGAAAAACGATGCCATTGAAGACCGCGGCCTCGCTGTAGCGCGCGGCCATGCCGAGGCGGGTGATGTCCTGGTTGGCGGTCATGGAGCTTTCTTTTTTGCGCCGATCTTGCTTTCCTTGCCGGCGATCAGGCGGTTGATGTTCTCGGCGTGGCGCCAGACCAGCAGCAGCCCCATGGCGGCCAGACTCAGCACCAGCGGGCGCGGCGCGCTCCAGGCCACGCCTTGACCGAACAGGTAATAGGCCGGCGCGAACACCGCCGTCACGATGGACGCCAGCGACGAATAGCGGGAAAAGAAGGCCACGATGACCCAGGTCAGCAGGGCCGCCAGGCCCAGCCAGGGCTCGAAGGCCAGGATCACCCCGGCTGCGGTCGCCACGCCCTTGCCGCCCTGGAAGCGGAAGAACACCGGCCACAGGTGGCCGACAAAGGCCGCCAGACCGACCAGTGCCACGGCGCCATCACCCAGGCCCCAGGACGGGCCCCAGGTCTTGACCACGAACACCGGCAGCCAGCCCTTGAAAGCATCGAGCAGCAGCGTCACGATGGCCGCCGCCTTGCTGCCCGAGCGCAGGACGTTGGTCGCACCCGGGTTCTTGCTGCCGTAGGTGCGCGGATCGGACAGCCCCATGGCCCGGCTGACGACCACGGCAAAGGACAGCGAGCCGGCCAGGTAGGCCAGCACCACGGCGATGATGGAATGAATGGAGTCCAAGACAAGCCTCAGGAAAACGGAATGCCTATTCTGCCAGCGCGCACTGCACGGGACGCGCGCCGAGCGTGTCGCGCAGCACCGCCGGATCGATGCCGACCAGGAAACCGCGGCGACCGCCGTTGATCCAGATCCTGGGCAGACCCAGCACGGTTTCCTCGACGTACACCGGCATGGCCCGCCGCAGGCCGAACGGCGACGTGCCACCGACCAGGTAGCCGCTGTGCCGGTTGGCCACCTCGGGCTTGCAGGGCTCGACCGACTTGGCGCCGATCTGGCGCGCCAGGTTCTTGGTCGAGACCGTGCGGTTGCCGTGCATCAGCACCGCGAGCGGCCGCGCCGACTCGTCCTGCATGATCAGCGTCTTGACGACCGCGAACGGATCGAACCCGAGCACCGCGGCGCTGTGCTGGGCGCCGCCATGCTCCACGTACTCGTACGGATGTTCGGTGTAGGCCACCCCGTGCGACTTGAGCCACGCGGTGGCGGGCGTTTCGCTGACGTGCGTCTTCTTTGCCATCACTGAGCCGGGTCGCGCATCTCCCAACGGATCGCGTCGACCGCCTTGAGGATTTCCGGCGAGAGCTGCACGTCCCAGGCATCGATGCATTCGTCGAGCTGGGCCAGGGTCGTCACGCCGATGATGGTGCTGGCCACGCGCCAGCTGCGGTAGCAGAAGGCCAGCGCCAGTTGCAGCGGCGTCAGACCGTGCGCGCGGGCCAGTGCGTTGTAACGGCGCGCGGCGGCCAGCGCCTCGGGCCTGCCCCAGCGCTGCTTGCGCATGGACTCGAACAGCGCCAGACGACCCTGCTCACCCACCAGGCCGGACTCGTCGTATTTGCCCGTGAGCAGGCCGAAGGCCAGCGGCGAATAGGCCAGCAGGGACACGCCCAGGCGGTGGCAGCTTTCGTCCAGCCCGTTCTCGTAACTGCGGTTGACGAGGCTGAAGGGGTTTTGCACCGTGGCCACGCGCGGCAGGCCCATCTGTTCGGCCACGCGCACGAACTCGTGCACGCCGTAGGGCGTCTCGTTGGACAAACCGACGGCGCGCACCTTGCCGGCCTTGACCAGCTCTGCCATGGCCTCCAGTTGCTCTTGCACCGACGGCCCCGGCTTGTCCCGGGACGGATCGAAGTACAGGGCACCGAACACCGGCACGTTGCGCACGGGCCAGTGGATCTGGTAGAGATCGATGACGTCGGTCCGCAGGCGGCGCAGGCTCTCTTCACAGGCCTGGATGATGCCGGCCTTGCTGACCTCGCCGCGCAGCCAGGGCATGCCTCTTGACGGACCGGCCACCTTGCTGGCCAGCACCACCTTCTGCCGCGCGCCGGGGCGGCTGGCGAACCAGGTGCCGATGATGGTTTCGGTCGCGCCGCTGGTTTCGGCCCGCGAGGGCACCGAGTACATCTCGGCCGTGTCGATGAAGTTGACCCCGCGCTCCAGCGAGCGGTCGAGAATGGCGTGCGCGGCGGCCTCGTCCACCTGCTCGCCGAAGGTCATGGTGCCCAGGCAGATGGGCGACACCTGCAGGGAGGATTGTCCTAGGGAAACATGGTTCTTCATATGTCGGCGTGTCGTCGTTCGTGTGGATGGTTGGCAATGGCTTCGATGCCGGGCAGCATGCGCATGGGCGAGCCGCCGGCTCGGGTCTGTCGCCGCGCGGACGCCAGACCTGGGCCGGTCTGCGTATGCTGTCGGCTTTTTCCAGTCAACACCCGAATGTATCAAGCCCGGCAGATCTCCCGCACCGACGTCATTCCCATCCGCCACATGCACTATCAGGTTCGCCGGTGGGGCGAGCCGGTGCCCGGCCGGGCGCCCCTCGTGCTGGTGCATGGCTGGATGGATGTGTCGGCCTCCTGGCAGTTCATGGTGGACCAGCTGGCCGGCTCCCGTCAGATCATCGCCCCCGACTGGCGCGGTTTCGGCGGCACCCAGGGCGCCCCGACCGACAGCTATTGGTTCCCGGACTACCTGGCCGACCTGGACGCCCTGCTCGACCATGTCGCGGGCGACCAGCCCGTGGACCTGGTGGGCCACAGCATGGGCGGCAACGTGTCCATGCTCTACGCGGGCGTACGCCCGGCACGCATCCGGAGGCTGGTCAACCTCGAAGGCTTCGGCATGCCCCCGACCCAGCCCTCGCAGGCACCGGATCAATATGCGAAATGGCTCGACGAGCTCAAGGCGCTGCGCCGTGGCGACATGGGTCTCAAGCCTTATGACAGTGTGGACGGCGTTGCACGGCGCCTGATGAAGACCAACCCGAGACTGGGCGCCGACAAGGCCCAGTGGCTGGCCCGCCAATGGGCGCGGGCAGACGATGAGGGACGCTGGCACATCCTGGGCGACCCGGCGCACAAGGTCGCCAGCGCCATGCTGTACCGCGCCGACGAGGTACAGGAGGTCTTTGCCCGCATCACGGCACCGGTGCTCTCGATCATCGCCAGCGACGACAGCCTCCAGCAGTGGTGGAAAGGCCGCTACACGCTGGCCGACTACCGCCAGCGCCTCAGTGTGATCCCCGATCTGCGCGAGGCGGTGGTCGAGGATGCGGGTCACATGCTGCACCATGACCAGCCACAGGCGCTGGCCCGGCTGATCGAGGACTTTCTGGACGACTGAGGCACCGTGGCGGCCATTCAGCGGTCATCGGCGCACAGGATGTACAGGGCATAGAACGGCAGGCCCCAGAACGCCTCGAACAGTTGCTCGGTGGCCGCGACCGGCCAGCCATAGCCCGACATCACGGGCTGATGGCCCACCAGCCGCAGCCGCTGGTGGGGGGCCACCAGTTCCTGCCGTCGGCGGGGGCCCCAGGTGAACTGCGCGGCCGTACGCCCGACGGACGCGTGCAGCACGGCACGCCCCTGCGCCAGCCAGCACAGGGCATCAAAGGCGAGCAACGAACCCGCCGGCGCACGCTCGCCGAACGTCCGCAGGACCTGTTGCACCTGCTCCGGCCCGAGGTACATCAGCACCCCTTCGCAGAACAGGAAAACCGGCTGCCCGGTGGGCCGCTGCGGCAGCGCCAGCGCGTCCCACCATCCCGGCCTGGACAGATCGACGTCCCGCATCTCGTGGCGCTCGCCAGGCGCAGGCAGGAGCTGGCGCCGCAGCGCCATGACCTCGGGCAGATCGGCATCGGTCATGCGCATCCGTCCGTTGTCCAGCCACTGCCCGTAATCGGACAGGCCGCAGCCCAGGTTGACGACCCGGGCACCGGGGTGAGCCTGCAGGAACTGCCGTGCCAGGGAGCGCAAGTACCGGGTGCGGGCCAGCACGCCATAGACACTGGCACGGTCCTGCAGCCACTGGCTGCCGTCATCGCCCAGTGCCGCCAGCAGACGGGCCGCCTGCGCATCCCCGACCGCCACCGCCGGGAAGAGCGCGTCACCCAGCGCACGCGCGGCGAGGGGAATACGCAAGGTCGATGGCACGGCCGGCAACGAGGCCGCGGCGTCAGACAGGCGGGGAGCATGGGGCATCGAAATGGACATCCGCGGGACGGCAAAAAGCAAACAGACCATTCGGTGGTCCCAATAGAGCACATTTCCGTGCCCGGCGCCACCTCTGCTGTCAAACCATCCCCCACCATGAGAAAATCACCGGTTTCACGGGCGCTGTCCCGTGCGCACCGAACCGAAAGAGAAAGACCCGCCATGGAAGCCGAACGCCTCAACGCCCTGCAGAACCAACTGACCGACCTGACCGAACGGGTGGCCGAACTCCGGAGGTATCTTTGACTACGATGCCAAGGCCCTGAAGCTCAGCGAGGTCAACGCTGCGCTCGAAGACCCGACGGTCTGGGACAACCCCAAGCGTGCCCAGGAGCTGGGCAAGGAAAAGCGCTCGCTCGAAGGCGTGGTGCTGGTCATCGACCGTCTCTCCGGTGAGCTGGCCGACAACGCCGAGCTGTTCGAGATGTCGGCCGCCGAGGACGACGAGACCGGTCTGCTGACCATCGAGGCCGAAGTGGCCAAGCTCGCGCCCGAGGTCGAGCAGCTCGAATTCCGCCGCATGTTCAACAACCCGGCGGATCCGCTCAACTGCTTCCTCGACATCCAGGCTGGTGCCGGCGGCACCGAAGCCTGCGACTGGGCCAGCATGCTGCTGCGCCAGTACCTGCGCTATGCCGAGCGCAAGGGCTTCAAGACCACGGTGGAAGACGAAACCCCCGGCGACACCGCCGGCATCAAGAGCGCCACAATCAAGATCGAGGGTGAATACGCCTACGGCCTGCTGCGCACCGAGACCGGCGTGCACCGTCTGGTGCGCAAGTCGCCCTTCGACAGCTCGGGCGGCCGCCACACCTCGTTTGCCTCGGTGTTCGTCTACCCCGAGATCGACGACTCGATCGAGATCGAGATCAACCCGGCGGACGTGCGTGTGGACACCTACCGGGCCTCCGGCGCCGGTGGCCAGCACATCAACAAGACCGACTCGGCCGTCCGCCTGACCCACATCCCCACGGGCATCGTGGTGCAGTGCCAGGATGGCCGCAGCCAGCACTCCAACCGAGACGTCGCCTGGCAGCGCCTGCGCTCGCGCCTGTACGACCACGAGATGCGCAAGCGTCAGGAAGAACAGCAAAAGCTCGAGGACACCAAGACCGATGTCGGCTGGGGCCACCAGATCCGCAGCTACGTGCTGGACAACAGCCGCATCAAGGACCTGCGCACCAACGTCGAAGTCTCCGCCACGCAGAAGGTCCTCGACGGCGACCTGGACGTGTTTATTGAAGCCTCCCTCAAGCAAGGGGTTTGACCATGACATTCCGTGAAGGCCCGGTGACCATCGTGCGCCGAGAAGACTATGCGCCGCCGCCGTTCTGGATCGACACCGTCGATCTCGTCTTCGACCTCGACCCGGCCAAGACCCGCGTCCTCAACCGGATGCGCCTGCGCCGCAACCCCGACGTGGCACCGCAGGCGCTGCGCCTGGACGGCGAGGACCTGAATCTGGCCCGCGTGCTGGTCAACGGCGCCGGCACCTCGTTCCGCATGGACGGCCAGACCCTGGTGCTGGAGAACCTGCCCGAAGGCAACGACCCCTTCGAGCTGGAGATTTTCACGACCTGCGCACCCGAGAAGAACACCCAGCTCATGGGCCTGTACGTGAGCCAGGGCACCTTCTTCACCCAGTGCGAGGCCGAAGGCTTCCGCCGCATCACCTATTTCCTCGACCGGCCCGACGTGATGGCCAGCTACACCGTCACGCTGCGCGCCGACAAGCGCCAGTACCCGGTGCTGCTGTCCAACGGCAACCTGGTCGAGTCGGGTGATCTCGAAGGCCCGGGCAACGAGGGGCGCCACTACGCCAAATGGGTGGACCCGCACCGCAAGCCCTGCTACCTGTTCGCCCTCGTGGCCGGCAACCTGGTCGCGCGCGAGCAGCGCGTGGTCAGCCGCTCGGGCAGGGAGCACCTGCTGCAGGTCTACGTGCGCCAGGGCGATCTGGGCAAGACCGAGCACGCCCTGAGCTCGCTCGTCAAGAGCGTGATCTGGGACGAAGCGCGCTTCGGCCTGTCCCTGGACCTCGATCGCTTCATGATCGTCGCCACCAGCGACTTCAACATGGGCGCGATGGAGAACAAGGGCCTGAACATCTTCAACACGAAGTATGTGCTGGCCAGCCAGGCCACCGCCACCGACACCGACTACGCCAACATCGAGTCGGTCGTGGGCCACGAGTACTTCCACAACTGGACGGGCAACCGCATCACCTGCCGCGACTGGTTCCAGCTCTCGCTCAAGGAAGGCCTGACGGTCTTCCGCGACCAGGAGTTCAGCATGGACCTGTGCACCACGCCCTCGGCCCGTGCAGTCAAGCGCATCGAGGACGTGCGCGTGCTGCGCACCGCGCAGTTCCCCGAGGATGCGGGCCCGATGGCGCACCCGGTGCGCCCCGACAGCTACGTCGAGATCAACAACTTCTACACCGTGACGGTGTACGAAAAAGGCGCCGAGGTCGTGCGCATGATGCAGACCCTGGTGGGCCGCGAGGGCTTCCGCCGGGGCATGGACCTGTACTTCCAGCGCCATGACGGCCAGGCCGTGACCTGCGACGACTTCGCCCAGGCGATTGCCGACGCCAACCCCGACAGCGAACTGGCCCGCCAGCTGCCGGTGTTCAAGCGCTGGTACAGCCAGGCCGGCACGCCGCGCGTGCAGGCCCGTGGCGAATTCGACGCCGCTGCGCACACCTACACGCTCACCCTGACGCAAAGCTGCCCGCCCACGCCCGGCCAGGCGGACAAGCAACCTTTCCTGATCCCTGTCGCGGTCGGCCTGCTCGATGCCCACGGACGCGACCTGCCGCTGCAACTGCAGGATGCCGCAGCCCTCACCCATGGCAACACCCTGGTGCTGTCGCAGGCCAGCCAGCAGTTCGTGTTCACCGGCATCGACGCCGAGCCCGTGCCCTCGCTGCTGCGCGGTTTCTCGGCACCGGTCGTCCTGGCGATGGACCTGTCGGACGCGCAACTGCTGCATCTGCTGGCCCACGACAGCGATCCGTTCAACCGCTGGGAGGCCGGCCAGCGCCTGGCCCTGCGCCGTGCCCTGGCGGCCATCCAGGCCGACGGCGCACCCGCCACCGAGCCGCTCGACGCCGGCTTCATCGAGGGCATGCGCGCCGTGCTGCGGCACCCCACCCTGGACGCCGCCTTCAAGGAACTGGCCCTGACGCTGCCCGCCGAGTCCTACATCGCCGAGCAGCTCGACGTGGTCGATCCGCAGCGCGTGCACACGGTGCGCGAGGCGATGCGCCGCCAACTGGCGCTGGCGCTGCATGCCGACTGGGTCTGGGCCTATGAGGAGCACCACGACAACGGCGCCGCTGGCCCCGGCGCGCTGAGCGCCGGCCGCCGCGCCCTCACCGGCATGGCGCTGACGATGCTGTGCCTGGCCGCGCGCGAGACGAACGAGCCCATCTGGCCCGGCAGGACCTACCAGCGCTTCAAGGACGCGGGCAACATGACCGACCGCTTCAACGCGCTGTCGGCCCTGGTCTCCAGCGGACAGCCGCTGGCCGCACAGGCACTGGAGCGCTTCCACGCCATGTTCAAGGACGAGGCCCTGGTGCTGGACAAGTGGTTCGCCCTGCAGGCCGGCGCGCCCGACCGCGGCGGCGACATCCTGCCGCGCGTGCGCCAGTTGCTGACCCATCCGGACTTCCATCTGCGCAACCCGAACCGGGCGCGCAGCGTGCTGTTCAGCTACTGCAGCGCCAACCCGGGTGCCTTCCACCGCCCCGATGCCGCCGGCTATGTGTTCTGGAGCGAGAAGGTCGTCGAGATCGACGCCTTCAATCCCCAGGTCGCGGCCCGTCTGGCCCGTGCGCTGGACCGCTGGAAGAAGCTCGCCGAGCCCTACCGCAGCGCGGCCCGGGAGGCCATCGCGCGCGTCGCGGCCAAATCCGACCTGAGCAACGATGTGCGCGAGGTCGTGACCCGGGCGTTGGCTGATTGATCCAAAGAGGTACCCATGAGCAACAAGATTTCCCTGACCCGCTATCTGGTCGAACAGCAACGCACGCACGGTCGCATCCCCCCGGAGCTGCGCCTGCTGATTGAAGTGGTGGCACGGGCCTGCAAGCGCATCTCGATCAGCGTCAACAAGGGCGCGCTCGGTGGCGTGCTCGGCAGTGCCGACACCGAGAACGTCCAGGGCGAGGTGCAGAAAAAGCTCGACATCATCGCCAACGAGGTGCTGATCGATGCCAACGAATGGGGTGGTCACCTGGCCGCCATGGCTTCGGAGGAGATGGACAGCATCTATGTGGTGCCCAACCGCTTCCCCAAGGGCGAATACCTGCTGATGTTCGACCCGCTCGACGGCTCGTCCAACATCGACGTGAACGTGTCGATCGGCACCATCTTCTCGGTGCTGCACAAGCACCATGATGACCCCCATGTGATCGACCCCGTGTGCGAGAACGACTTTCTGCAACCGGGGCGCCTGCAGGTCGCTGCCGGCTATTGCGTGTATGGTCCACAGACGACCCTGGTGCTCACGGTGGGGGACGGCGTGGCCATGTTCACGCTCGACCGCGAACAGGGCTCGTGGGTGCTGACGCAGGACCAGGTGAAGATCCCCGAGGACACCAAGGAATTCGCCATCAACATGAGCAACATGCGCCACTGGGATGCCCCGGTCAAGCGCTACATCGACGAGTGCCTGCAGGGCAAGGAAGGCCCGCGCGGCAAGGATTTCAACATGCGCTGGGTTGCCTCCATGGTGGCCGACGTGCACCGCATCCTCACCCGCGGCGGCGTCTTCCTGTACCCCTGGGACAAGCGCGAACCCAACAAGCCCGGCAAGCTGCGCCTGATGTACGAGGCCAACCCCATGTCGTGGCTGGTCGAGCAGGCCGGCGGTGCCGCCACCAACGGCCGCCAGCGCATCCTGGACGTGGCCCCCACCCAGTTGCACGAGCGCGTCAGCGTGATCCTGGGCTCGAAGAACGAGGTCGAGCGTGTGACGCGGTACCACCTCGAAGCCGACATGGCCAAAACGCCGTGCTGAAAATTTGCTAGAATAAAAGGCTAGGCCGGAATAGCTCAGTCGGTAGAGCAGCTCATTCGTAATGAGAAGGTCGGGGGTTCGACTCCTCTTTCCGGCACCA
>NZ_JAQVEJ010000273.1 GCF_028698005.1 Hydrogenophaga sp. | reverse complement strand
AGCAGCGCACCGCTGGCGGCGCTGGCCAGCCAGGGCGCCTCTGCAACCAGGCCCACCCAGGCCAGCATGGCACAGCCGTACAGGCCGGCCACGCCACCCAGGGCCATGGACAACGCCCACTGGACCCTGACCGGCAGACGGTCGAACACCCGCTTGAGCAGGCACACCAACAACAGCCACACCAGCAGACCCGGCAACGCGGCGCCGGTGAGCGTGGCCGCGTAGGCGGACCAGGTCCGCCAGCCCGAGGTTTCGAACAGCGACGCCACCATCACGATGATCTGCACGAACAGCACCGCGCGCAGCACCACACCGCTCTGGCAGGTGTCGAACACATAGGGATGCATGCGCGGCACGGCCTCGGGCCGGCCTGGCGCCGGCCTGGCGCCGCTACCCGGGTACAGTTCCGCGTAGCTCGATAAAATCCGGGAATCTTTCATTGAATCTGGCTGCTGGCGCCGGGCCCGGGTGCGGCCCTGCCGGCCGTCCTGCCCTCCACGCGTCGTTCGTCCGGCCCTGTCGCTGGCGACCGCCGATCCCGCTCCTGTACTCATCGTCCGTCGCTGGCAAGAACATGTCCACCAACCAACTCGACAAAAAATCCGAAGCCTGGTCCGCCCTATTCTCGGAGCCGATGAGCGAATTGGTCAAGCGCTACACGGCCAGCGTGTTCTTTGACCAGCGCCTGTGGCTGGCCGACATCACCGGCAGCCTGGCACACGCCGAGATGCTGGCCGCGCAAGGCATCATCGGCGCGCAGGACCTGGCCGATATCCAGCGCGGCATGGCCCAGATCCGCGCCGAGATCGAGGCCGGCGCCTTCGAGTGGAAGCTCGACCTGGAGGACGTGCACCTGAACATCGAGGCGCGCCTGACCCAGCTCGTGGGCGACGCCGGCAAGCGCCTGCACACCGGCCGCAGCCGCAACGACCAGGTCGCCACCGACGTGCGCCTGTGGCTGCGCGACGAAATCGACCTCATCGGCGGCCTGCTGACCGACCTGCAAAAGGCCCTGGTCGAGGTGGCCGAGCGCAACGTGGACGTGATCCTGCCGGGCTTCACCCACCTGCAGGTGGCCCAGCCCGTGAGCTTCGCGCACCACCTGCTGGCCTACGTGGAGATGTTTGCCCGCGACGCCGAGCGCTTCGCCGACGTGCGCCGGCGCACCAACCGCCTGCCCCTGGGCAGCGCCGCGCTGGCCGGCACCACCTACCCGCTGGACCGCGAGCGCGTGGCGCGCACGCTGGGCATGGTCGATGAGCAGGGCCGGCCGCAGGTGTGCCAGAACAGCCTGGACGGCGTGAGCGACCGCGACTTCGCGATCGAGTTCACCGCCGCGGCCTCGCTGTGCATGGTGCACATCAGCCGCTTCTCGGAAGAGCTGATCCTGTGGATGAGCCAGAACTTCGGCTTCGTGAAGATCGCCGACCGCTTCACCACCGGCTCGTCCATCATGCCGCAGAAGAAGAACCCCGACGTGCCCGAGCTGGCACGCGGCAAGACGGGGCGCGTGGTGGGCCACCTGATGGGCCTGATCACCCTGATGAAGGGTCAGCCCCTGGCCTACAACAAGGACAACCAGGAGGACAAGGAGCCGCTGTTCGACACGGTGGACACGCTCAAGGACACGCTGCGCATCTTCACCGAGATGGTCGGCGGCCAGCTGGACCCGGCCACGGGCCGCAAGGACGGCGGCATCACGGTCAACGCCGCGGCCATGGAAGCGGCCGCCAACAAGGGCTACGCCACGGCCACCGACCTGGCCGACTACCTGGTCAAGAAGGGGCTGCCCTTCCGCGACGCGCACGAAACCGTGGCCCACGCCGTCAAGGCGGCCACCAGCCACAACTGCGACCTGTCGGAGTTGCCGCTGTCGGTACTGCAGGGTTTTCACCCCGCCATCGACAAGGACGTGTACGAGGTGCTGAGCCTGCGCGGCAGCCTCAATGCCCGCAACACCCTGGGCGGCACCGCGCCGGCGCAGATTCGGGCGCAGATCGAGCGCCACCGCGCCCGACTGTAAGCCTCAGTCGCCGCCCGGCAGTGGCGGCGTGCACAGCAGCTCGGCCCGCAGGGGCCGGATGCGCTCCTCCTCGTAGTAGCCACCGTACTCCGTGTAGCGCAGGAAGACTCCGGCACAACGCGCACAGCGCCACAGCGCGCTGCGGGTGTAGGGATGCCAGCCCAGGGCGATGGGCGCATCGGGCGACCACAGGCCTGTGCCCTGCGGGTGGTACTCGTCCAGGCGGTCCCACTCGTCTTCGGTACCCAGAGGGCCCACGGACATGAGGTGCGAGGTGTTCATCGCGCCCGAGATCGACTCCCAGCCGGGTTTCTCCAGCGCGGCGCAATCAGCGCAGCGCGGTTGCTGGGCGGCCTGCGCCGCATGGGCACGCAGTTCGGTTTCGGTCAGGGGTGTGGGCATGGTTCAGCACTGGTGCATGGATGGGTCAGCGCATCGTATCAGCGAGCGATGTGGTGGCACCGCATGCCGATGGCTTGACGTCATGAACGGTGCCGCCCAGCTGCAGCCTGTCCAGACAGGCTGACGCGGTTTATTGAAAGACAAGCAACACCTTT
>NZ_JAQVEJ010000272.1 GCF_028698005.1 Hydrogenophaga sp. | reverse complement strand
TTTGACACCACAAAGCTCCCCGACCTCACCAATGGTGAAGTAGCGTTTGGCGGGAATGGGGGGGAGATTTTTCTCCATGTAAATCAAGGTGCTACCGGCAGAACCTTGAAATCTACTCTAACTTTCCGTGTTGTGCACGGATTGCACCCCGTTTCCCGTGCATATTGCTGAAATACCGTGACAATGGCCCGCCGTCAGGCATCCACGCCGGACCGCCTCCCGGTCAGTCGGCCGGCCCGCCATCACCGGCCAGGCCGGCGGCCTGTACCGCATCCTTGAGCTTGGGACTGGCATGAAAAGTGACCACACGCCTGGCATCGATGGCCACCGGCTCACCCGTGCGGGGGTTGCGGCCTGGCCTGGCGGCCTTGGTACGGATCTGAAAGTTGCCAAAACCGGAGATCTTCACGTCCGTGCCGTCCACCAGACTGTCGGTAATCAGGTCGAAAAACGCATCGATCATGTCTTTCGACTCACGCTTGTTCAAACCAATCTGCTCGAACAACATTTCTGCCAGCTGGGCCTTGGTCAGGGTAGGCGTCTCCAGGCTTTCAACGGCGAGTTCCATCTCGGGCATCTCCTAA
This sequence comes from Hydrogenophaga sp., assembly GCF_028698005.1. GTDB lineage: Bacteria > Pseudomonadota > Gammaproteobacteria > Burkholderiales > Burkholderiaceae_C > Hydrogenophaga. The sequence continues at coordinate 1,999 of NZ_JAQVEJ010000272.1, read as the reverse complement.
GTTGCAGGGTCAGCAGCACACGTCGGTGATCAGCGCAGACGGGCCTGCACGGCACCCGACAAGGACGCCACCACTGCACGCACCGCCGCCTCGATTTCTTCATCGGTCAGTGTAGCGCCGTCACGACCCAGCGTCAGACGGATCGCCAGACTCTTCTCGTCAGCTGCCAGGCCTCCGGTGAACGAGCCATCAGCCTGCTTGCGCGGACGGTACACGTCGAACAGCACAGCCTGGCGCAACAACGCGGAACCCGACGCATTGATTGCGTCCATCACGGCCTTGTGCGTGACGCCTTCCTTGACCACGACGGCAATGTCGCGCTCCACCGGATGCTGGCGGCTGACCGGCTGAGCCACCGGCACATCGCGTCGCAATACCGCATCGAGCTCCAGCTCGAACAGCACGGGCACCTGCGGCAGGTCATAGCCCTGACGCCAGCGGGGATGCAGTTCGCCCACGTGGCCGATGCAGCGGCCATCCAGCCACACGCTGGCGCAGCGGCCCGGATGCAGCGCGGGGTGCTCGGCCGGTTTGAATTCCGGCTTCAGCGGTGCCAGCAGGTTTTCGACGTCACCCTTGACATCGAAAAAGTCGACCGCCCGATCGGCACAACCCCACTGCAGCGCATCGGCCATCCCGTAGGCCAGACCCGCCACATGCATGGGCTGGGCATAGCCAGCCACCGTACGATCGGTGTCCTTGACCGAGGGATCCTTGCGGAATACCCGGCCCAGCTCGAACAGGCGCACGCGCGAAGCCTTGCGGTCGAGGTTGAACTTCAGCACCGCCACCAGGCTGCCCATCAGCGACGAGCGCATCACGCTCATCTGCGAGGCGATCGGGTTGAGCAGCCGGATAGGATCCTCGTTGCCCGCCAGTTCGCGCTCCCAGCGCTCTTCGACGAAGCTGAAGTTGATGGTTTCCTGGTAGCCCAGGTGCGCCAGATGGCGGCGCACCGCGAACGGCCCGCGGCGCGACTCGACGCGCACGCGCGGCGTCAGTGGTGCCAGCGGCGCGGTCGTCGGCAGCTTGTTGTAGCCGATGATGCGCGCCACTTCCTCGATCAGGTCTTCCTCGATGCGCAGGTCGAAGCGGTACGACGGCGGCGTCACATCCAGCTCGCCCTCGCCCTCCGTGACCTGCAGCCCCAGGCGGCGCAGCGCGCCGGCGCATTCGGCCTGCGTGACCGGCATGCCGATCACCTTGGCGGCACGCGCCACGCGCAGCTTCACCGGCTTGCACTCGGGCATGGCCAGTTTCTGGTCGTCCAGCGGACCAGCCTCGCCGCCGCAGATCTCCAGAACCAGCTGCGTGATGCGCTCGATGTGCTCCACCGTCGTGGCCGGATCCACGCCTCGCTCGAAACGGTGGCCGGCATCGGTGCTGAAGTTGTAGCGGCGCGAGCGGCCTGCCACGGCATCGGGCCACCAGAAGGCGGCTTCGATGAAGATGTTCTTCGTGTCGTCGGACACGGCGGTGGCGTCGCCACCCATGATGCCCGCCAGCGACTCCACGGCCTGTGCGTCGGCAATCACGCCGACCTGGCCATCGACCGACACCGTGTTGCCGTTGAGGAGCTTGAGCTGCTCGCCCTCGCGGCCCCAGCGCACTTCCAGGCCGCCATGGATCTTGTCCAGGTCGAAGATGTGCGACGGGCGGCCCAGCTCGAACATCACGTAGTTGGAGATGTCCACCAGCGGCGTCACGCTGCGCTGTCCGCAACGCTCCAGACGCTCGACCATCCAGGCAGGCGTCTTTGCCTTCGTGTTCACGCCGCGCACCACGCGCCCGCTGAAGCGGCCGCACAGGTCCTTGTCTAGCACCTTCACCGGCAGGCGGTCATCGATCTTCACCGGCACCGGTGGGAACACAGGCTCCTGCAGCGGCGTGCCCGTCAGCGCCGACACCTCACGTGCGATGCCGTACACGCTCAGGCAGTGCGCCAGGTTGGGCGTGAGCTTGAGCGTGAACAGCATGTCGTCCAGTGCCAGCTGCTCGC
>NZ_JAQVEJ010000271.1 GCF_028698005.1 Hydrogenophaga sp. | reverse complement strand
GTGACCGCCCATTTCGGTGATCGTGACCGCCACCACGGCGGCGGTACTGCGCAGGGCTTGAAGTTTACGGTTTGGCAGCTCCTTTAGGGGTTTCAATGTCCCCTTGCAGGTCATTATTTGACGATTGCGGCACCGCTCTTGGGCGCACCACACGCCCGGTGCGCCGCGACTCGCCTTCCAGGCTGAAACGACGGCAGTTCTGCATCAGCCTGTCCAGGATGGCATCGGCCAGCGTCGGATCGCCCAGCCAGGCGTGCCAGTGCTCAATGGGCAACTGGTGCGTGATGATGGTCGCGCGCAAGCCCACCCGATCATCGATGATCTCCAGCAAATCGGCCCGGGTCGAGGCATCCAGTGCCCCCATGCCCCAGTCATCGAGCACCACCACATCGGTCTTGGCCAGTTGCTGCAGCCAGCGCCGAAAGCTGCCCGCGCCGTGCAGCAGACGCAACTCCTCGGCCAGACGGGGAACACGCAGGTACAGGGCCGATCGCCCTTGGCGGCACGCGTACTGAGCCAGCGCACAGGCCAGCCACGTCTTGCCCAGCCCCGTCGCCCCGGCCAGCGTCACGGTCTCCCCGCGCTCGACCCAATTGGACAGCGCCAGACCCATCAGAGCCGCTCGATCCATCCCGCGTATGCCCTCAAAGCTGGCATCCTCCAGCGTGGCCGTGGTGTACTTGAGCTGCGCCTTTTGCAGCAGCCGCACGCGCTTGCGGTCATCGCGGGCGTAGACCTCGCGCTCGACCAGCAAGGCCAGCCGCTCGTCAAAGGACAGGTGCAGGCAGTCGGCCTGCTCGCTCTGCTGTTGCAAGGCATCGGCAAAGCCGTTGAGTTTGAGGGTGCGCAACTGCGCCAGGGTGAGATGGTTGAGCATGGGTGGGGTGTCTGTTGCTGGGGTCGGTGGATTCGGTGGATTCGGTGTCATGCCGGCATCACTGGTAGTAGTCCGGACCACGGACGTTGGCATGCGCCGGGCTGCTCCAGCTCGCCTCCTGCGCTGGTGCGAGCTGGTCGCAGTGGTTGGCCAGCAAATCGCGCACATGGCTGTAGCGCACTGTCCCCAGGGCCAATGCGCGCGCGCAGGCCCCCTCCAGCCGCTCTTGCCCGTAGCGGCGTTCAAGGTTGAGCAGCCCCAGGCAGGAGCGGTAACCGTGCTCGGGGTGCTTGTAGGTCTGCAGCAGCCGGGTGATGAGCTCCCCGCAGGCCACACCGATGCGCTGGCCCCATTCGATGAGACGTGTGGGCGTCCACTGCAGGTGCGCACGGTGGGCGGCGGGCATGTGCTCTTGCACCGTGGTGAAGCCCCCGCGCTGGGTGTTGCGGACATGCGCGGCCACGCGCTGGCCGCGCAGGAGCAGCTCGATGCCGTGGCGCGTGATGCGTGCCTCCAGCGCCTGCCCCACCAGCGCATGGGGTGCGCTGTAGCGGTGGCCCTCGATCTCGACGTGGTAGTCGATGTGCACCTTCACGGTCTTGAAACGTGCCAGCTCATAGGGTTGCTGGGGCAGCGGCATCAGGGCGGGCGCATCGAGCTGGGCGAAGACGCTGGCCCGAGAGCCGGGCAGTTTCTGGAACGCTCGCTCGTTCAGACTGGGCAGCCACTGCGCAATCGCCGCATCGAGCTGGGCGATGCTGTCAAAGCGCTGGTGGCGCAGGCGCGCCAGGATCCAGCGGGTGACGACCTGCACCGAGCTCTCCGCCGTGGCCTTGTCCTTGGGGCTGCGCGGGCGCGCCGGCAGCACGCAGGTGCCATAGTAGCGGGCCAAGTCCTGCACGCTGTCGTGGGCGCGGGGTTCGTAGCGGTCGGGCGAGGTGATCACCGCGCGGGCGTTGTCGGGCACGATGAGCTGGGGCACGCCGCCGTAGAAGTGCAAGGCCCGCACCAGGCTGGCCACCCAGTCGTCCAGGCGCTGGGCTGCGGTGGCACAGGCGAAGACGTAGCTGGAGGCGGCCATGGCCGAGACGAAGACCTGCGCGCGACTGCCGTCACTCAGGGGCACGGTGGAGCCGGCAAAGTCGATGAACAGCTTCTCGCCCGCACGGCGGTGCTGGCGCATGGAGCGCTTGAGGCTATGGGCAAAGGCCTTGTAGTGCTCGCAGAACTGGGTGTAGCGCCAGGTGCGGCCTTCGGGGTGGGCCTGCACGTACTCCTGCCACAGCAGCATGAGGGTCATGCTCTTGCGGTCGAGCTCGCGGTGGATGCGGCCCCAGTCCGGTGCGATGTAAGGGGCATCGGTGTGCTTGCCGGGCAGCAACACCGAGGTCAGGCGTTGTTCGCTCCAGCCCTCGATCGTTTCCCAGTCCAGGCCGGCGGCCTGCGCCAGGCCCACGTATTTGGCGATGACGCCTTTGGAGACTTTGAGGCTGGCCGCCACCTGCTCATGCGAGAGTTGGCCGTGCCATTTGAGGCGAAGGATATCTTTGATCATGCGTAGAGACATTCGGGGTTGAGGCATCGCTTTCCTGGTGGCAAAAAAGCCGCCGAGGTTAGGACACCAGGGTCAGGTTCTCTACGCAGCACCACCGCTGTGCTCACCGCACCCCGCAATGGGCAGCGCGGTGGCGGTCACGATCACCGAAACGGTCGGTCTCTTTG
>NZ_JAQVEJ010000095.1 GCF_028698005.1 Hydrogenophaga sp. | reverse complement strand
GAATTGGGTCAGGTGCAGTTCGGTGAACATGAATACGATTGTCCCGCAACACACGCCCATGTGGACCGGACCGCCACAGGGCTGGTTCGGATCGGTTCGGATGATGTTATACCGGATGGAGTATCTGCCGCCTGCCTTTGATGGCGTGAAGAAAAAGTGGAGCAGTCGCCCGGAAAGGGGGCGATTTTTGCTTTACAATACCGTCCAACGTTGATTGCACGTTGTGCGGGAATAGCTCAGTTGGTAGAGCGCAACCTTGCCAAGGTTGAGGTCGCGAGTTCGAGCCTCGTTTCCCGCTCCAGATATGAGAACAGGGCCCCCAGGGGCCCTGTTTTTTTTCGTCCGTCGCGGACGGATCACGCCGAAGGCGTTGCCCGGGCGATGATGCCCGGGCAGTCGACGCCGCGCGGCAGCGTGCCGTACTGGCGGTCGCTGGTGCCATCCAGACGGGAGGCGCAGAACGCGTCGGCCACCATGGCGGGGGCGTGCTGTACCAGCAGGGCCGCCTGGATCGCCAGCGCCATGCGGTCGAGCACATGGCGCGCGCGGTACTCCATGTCCGACAGGTCGGTGAATTCACTCTTGAGCCCGGCGACGGCCTTGTCCAGCAGCGCGTTGCCGCCGCGGGCCTTGGCCAGTTCGGCGAAGAAAACCTCGACCACCGCGGGTGTTTTCTGCATCGCACGCAGCACGTCCAGGCACTGGATGTTGCCGCTGCCCTCCCAGATGGCATTGACCGGTGCCTCGCGGTACAGGCGCGGGAAGGGGCTGTCCTCCATCACGCCGCTGCCGCCAATGCACTCCATCGCTTCGTAGGCATGCTGCGGCGTGCGCTTGCAGATCCAGTACTTGCCGACGGCGGTGACGAGCCGCACCAGGGCATCTTCGTGCGGGTCGTTGCGGTGATCCAGGGCGCGGGCCAGGCGCATGGTCAGGGCCAGCGATCCCTCATGCTCCAGCACCAGATCGGCCAACACGTTCTGCATCAACGCTTGCTGGTTGAGCACGCGACCGAAGGCCGAGCGCTGCTGGCAGTGGTGCAGCGCCAGCGAGACGGCCATGCGCTGGCCGGCGCTGGAGCCGATCATGCAGTCGAAGCGCGTCATGGCCACCATCTCGATGATGGTGCGCACGCCCCGGCCTTCCTCGCCCACCATCCAGGCCAACGCCCCGCGCAACTCGGTTTCGCTGCTGGCATTGGACACATTGCCCATCTTGCGCTTGAGGCGCAAGACCTGCAGCGGGTTCTTGCTGCCGTCGGGGCGCCAGCGTGGCAACAGGAAGCAGGACAGACCGCCTGGCGCCTGAGCCAAGGCCAGAAAGGCATCGCACATGGGCGCCGAGACAAAAAACTTGTGACCGACGAGCTCGTAGGCAGCGCCCGGTCCGGTGGCGGCATCCACCGGGAAAGCGCGCGTGGTGTTGGCGCGCACGTCGGATCCGCCCTGTTTTTCGGTCATCGCCATGCCGATGGTCAACCCCTGTTTGTGCGCGTCGGGCACGTTGCGCGGGTCGTAGTGGCGGGCGGTGATCTTCGGCACCCAGGCCTCGGCCAGTGCGGGCGTGGTCCGCAGGGCCGGCACCGAGGCAAAGGTCATGGTGATCGGACAGCCGTGGCCGGCCTCCGCCTGGCTTTGCAGGTAGAAATGGGCGGCGCGCGCGACGTGGGCGCCCGGTTTGGGGTCGGTCCAGGGCGCGGAATGCAGTCCGTGTTCGATCGCCGAACGCATGAGCTGGTGGTAGGCCGGATGAAAGCGCACCAGGTCCACGCGACGCCCGAACCGGTCGTGCGTGTCCAGCTCGGGTGGGTGGCGGTTGGCCAGGGTGCCCAGCTCCAGGTAGTCGGCCGAACCGGTGAGCCGCCCGAATGCTCCGAGTGCGCCATCGGCCCAGGCAGCGCCCTCACGGTGCACCGCCTCGACCAGGGCGGCGTCCTGCCGGTACATGTCGTAGTCGGCGAGCTCGCTGCCGATATTGACCAGCTCATGGGTGTCGGCCAGGCAGGCCTGGTGTGGCAAGGTCATGTCGGATGCGTTCATGGCGTGGTTTCCTGTGGCATGAAAGGGGAACCGGGACGGCGGGCTGTCGGGTCGGTCCAGACCAGGTCATGCTGCCAGATCGCCCGGCCGGTGTCGACGAAGCCGGCGACAGTCCGGAACAACCGTGCCCGTTAAGGCACAGGCCGGCGACGGCCGGGCGGGCGCGCGACCTGCGACAATTGAGGTTTGGCCTCGATGGTGGAATTGGTAGACACAGCGGACTTAAAATCCGCCGCCGCTCACACGGCTTACGGGTTCGAGTCCCGTTCGAGGTACCAACTGTTGGCTTTTTTCCGGTGAGACCGGTACAGTGAGTTCCCATGACCCGATACAACGCCCCTTTTGAGATCCATGTGCATGGGGATGTCCCCCTGCGGGAGGATGTCGGGTACGAGCAAATCCAGGAAGCGCTGCGGCCGCTGTGGCAGTACGCGGGCGGCCGCTCGCTGGCGGCGGCGGCCGAGAGCAGCTACGAGGACGAGCCGGGCATCCGTTTCGATGCACCGGCGCACATGCTGCAGATTTGCTGGACGGTGTCGGGTGATGAGGATTTCCGTCAGGTGATGGAAGAGGCCTGCATGGGCCTCAACGACATCGCTGCCGCGGGCGCGCCGCTGGAGGTGTCGTTCTACGACACGGAGTTCGACGAAGACGAGGCACCCGAGGATGCCGAGGCCCGCGATGATTTCATGATGTGCTTCGTCGGTCCGACGCCGGCGGCCATCATGCAGGTCCAGCGCGACCTGCTGGTTGAAGACGTGGTGCACCTGATGGAGCGGCACTTCGACGCATCGGAGTTGGGCGATGTGGTCGCCGCCGTCGACCGCCTGTTCACGCAGCGCTTTGACGATCTGGTCAACTCGATGCAGATCGGCCGGCCGCGTGGTGGCCATGGCCCTTCGGGTCACGGCGGGCCGCGCAAACCGCGCCATCTGCACTGAGTCCGCCGTCCCGGGCCGTTAGACTGCGGCCCGAGGGGGCTGGTCTGCCTCCACCCTGATGGAGACGACATGCGCCTGTTTACCTCCGAAGCCCTGCAACCCGGTGTGCGCAAGCGCGAGGTGTTCGGCTGGGCAATGTACGACTTTGCCAACTCCGGCTACACCACGGTGGTGTTGACGGCCGTGTTCGCTGCCTATTTTGTGTCGGTGGCGGCCCAGGACGCGACCTGGGCCACTTTCGCATGGACAGCGGCGCTGGCCATCTCCAACGTACTGGTCATGATGACGGCACCGGTGCTCGGGGCCTGGGCCGATGCGCACGGCGGCAAGAAAAGCCTGCTGTGGGTGAGCACGCTGGGCTGCGTGGCATGCACGGCCGCACTGGGTTGGGTCGGCCCCGGGATGGTGGTGCTGGGCATGGTCCTGATCATTCTGTCGAACCTGTGCTACGCATGGGGCGAATCCCTGATCGCCGCCTTCCTGCCCGAGCTCGCGCAGCCCGGGGCGCTGGGCCGCGTCAGTGGCTGGGGCTGGAGTTTCGGTTATGTCGGCGGCATGCTGACGCTGGGCCTGAGTCTGGTCTATGTGCTTGGTGCACAGGCGCGTGGCGAGGCCGCCAGTGATTTCGTGCCGGTCACCATGTGGATCACCGCGGTGGTGTTCGGCGTGGCAGCCCTGGTGACGCTTGTGCTGCTCAAGGAGCGGACGGCCGGGGCCCGCCGGGTGGCTGACGCAGGCTGGTCCTCGTTCTGGCGGCGGCAGGTGGCCAGTTGGCACCTGGCCAAGGGCTACCCCGATTTCCTGTGGCTGTTGGGCTGCACGGTGGCCTACCAGGCCGGCGTGGCCGTCACCATAGCCCTGGCCGCCATCTACGCGCAGCAGGTGATCGGCTTCCAGCAGCAGGAGACCATGCTCATGGTGTTCGTGCTCAACATTGCCGCTGCGCTCGGCGCCTTTACCTTCGGCTACTGGCAGGACCACCTTGGCCATAAACGGGCGCTGGCGCTGACGCTGGTGGGCTGGACACTGACTTGCGTCATCGCTGCCCTGGCGACATCCAAGGGTGCCTTCTGGGGCGCCGCCGCGATTGCGGGCGTCTGCATGGGCTCCAGCCAGTCGGCCGGGCGGGCGATCGCCGGCCTGCTGGCGCCGCGCGAGCGGTTGGCCGAGTTCTACGGGCTGTGGACCTTCGCCAACCGGCTGGCCAGCATCCTGGGGCCGCTCACCTATGGGTTCGTCACGCTGGTGACCGGCGGCAACCAGCGCCTGGCCATCGCCTTCACGGCGCTGATGTTCGTGATCGGATTGGCGCTGCTGGTACCACTGCGGCTTGATCGCGGGCGCGAGCGCGCGCTGGTGGCTGCTTCGCCGGCGTCCTGATACTCAGGCTGTCCAGGCCCGTGCTGCGGTGTCCAGACCGAGCCAGCGCGCCACCAGGCCTTCGAGCACGGACGGATCACCGGTACTGAAGAACTTGGGCAGTGGCGCGCGCGCATGGCAGGCGCTACCCAGCCCCAGGATGTCGCGTGTGCGGCGTGCCACGGGCTCGCCTGTGTCGACCAGCCGCATGCCGGGGCCAGCCGCCTCGGCGATGATGTCGGCGACGAAAGGATAGTGGGTGCAGCCGAGCACCAGCGTGTCGATGGATTGATCCTCAGGTGCCATGGACCGCAGCGCCTGCACGTAACGGTGCACGAGACCCCGGATGGCGACCGGATCGTCCCGCTCGATGGCATCGGCCAGACCGCGGCAGGCCACGGCATGAAAGTGGCACGCGTGGGTGCTTTCCAGGCGCTGGCGCAGCGCGGCAAAGCGGGCACTGTCCACGGTGCCCTTGGTGGCCATGACGCCGATCTGGCCGCTCAGGCTCAGGGCCACAGCGGGTTTGAGCGCCGGCTCGACGCCCACGAAGGGCAGCACCGGCCAGCGCTGCCGCAGGCTGTCGATCGCCAGAGCCGTGGCGGTGTTGCACGCCACGACGACGGCGTCCGGCCGGAAGGCATCGCACAGGCCGGCGGTGATCTGGTGGGCACGCTCTTGCACCCAGTCGGGTGAGCGGTCACCGTAAGGCGCATGGCCGCTGTCGGCAAGGTAGACGAAGCGGACGTCCGGCAGGTGCGCCAGCAGGGCACGCAGGACACTGAGTCCGCCCACCCCGCTGTCAAACACGCAGACGGTTTTCAAGCGGCCGTGACGTCGATACCCTTGAACTCGCCAGTGGCAATGCGCTTTTGCCATTCGGCGGGGCCGGTGATGTGGGCGCTGGTGCCACCGGCGTCCACCGCCACGGTCACGGGCATGTCGACCACGTCGAACTCGTAGATGGCTTCCATGCCCAGGTCGGCAAAGCCCACGACCTTCGCGTCCCTGATCGCCTTGGACACGAGGTAGGCTGCGCCACCGACGGCCATCAGATAGGCCGACTGGTGCTTCTTGATGGACTCGATGGCGACCGGGCCGCGCTCGGCCTTGCCGATCATGGCGATCAGGCCGGTCTTTTCCAGCATCATGTCGGTGAACTTGTCCATGCGGGTGGCGGTGGTGGGGCCTGCAGGGCCGACCACTTCGTCACGCACGGGGTCCACGGGGCCGACGTAGTAGATCACGCGGTTGGTGAAGTCCACGGGCAGGGACTCGCCCTTGGCCAGCATGTCCTGGATACGCTGGTGGGCGGCGTCGCGGCCGGTCAGCATCTTGCCGTTGAGCAGCAGGGTGTCACCGGGCTTCCAGGAGGCGACTTCCTCCTTGGTCAGGGTGTTCAGGTCCACACGCTTGGACTTGTTGTAGTCCGGCGCCCAGTCGATCTTCGGCCACAGGTCGAGCGAGGGCGCTTCCAGGTACACCGGGCCGGAGCCATTCATCACGAAGTGCGCGTGGCGCGTGGCGGCGCAGTTGGGGATCATGGCCACGGGCTTGGAGGCCGCGTGCGTGGGGTACATCTTGATCTTGACGTCCAGCACGGTGGTCAGGCCACCCAGGCCCTGCGCACCGATGCCCAGGGCATTGACCTTTTCGTACAACTCCAGACGCATCTCCTCGACCTGATCGAGCTTCTCGCCGCGGGCAGCCTTGGCCTGCAGCTCGTACATGTTCAGGTCTTCCATCAGGCTTTCCTTGGCCAGCAGCACGGCCTTTTCCGCCGTGCCCCCGATGCCGATGCCCAGCATCCCCGGCGGGCACCAGCCGGCGCCCATGGTCGGCACGGTCTTGAGCACCCAGTCGACCAGGTTGTCGCTGGGGTTCATCATGATCATCTTGGACTTGTTCTCGGAACCGCCACCCTTGGCAGCGACGGTCACATCGACCTGGTCACCGGGCACGATCTGCACGTTGATGACAGCGGGGGTGTTGTCCTTGGTGTTCTTGCGGGCGAACTGCGGGTCGGCCACGACCGAGGCGCGCAACTGGTTGTCCGGGTGGTTGTAGCCGCGGCGCACGCCTTCGTTGATGGCGTCTTCCAGGCCCTGGCCGGCTGGGAAGCCTTCCCAGCGCACGTCCATGCCGACCTTCAGGAACACATTGACGATACCGGTGTCCTGGCAGATCGGCCGCTGACCGGTGGCACTCATCTTGGAGTTGGTCAGGATCTGCGCCATGGCGTCCTTGGCCGCCGGGCTCTGCTCGCGTTCGTAGGCGCGGGCCAGATGCTCAATGTAGTCCGACGGGTGGTAGTAGCTGATGTACTGCAGCGCAGCGGCGATGGACTCCACCAGGTCGTTGTAACGGATCGTCGTGGTCATGGGGCGATGGGTGATGAGATGACAGGGAACCCCCGGATTATCGCCGCTGGTCATCGGTCACGCCGGCGAGCGGGTCAATGAAAATCGTTCACAGTGGGTAGACTGGGCGTTCGCGACATGCCGCCAGGCGTGCCCAATCCTTGGATCTCATCGACGGGAGCGCAGCCATGACCACACGCACCGAAAGGGATACCTTCGGGACCATCGAAGTCCCGGCCGAGCGGCTCTGGGGCGCGCAGACCCAGCGCTCGCTGCAGAACTTCGCCATCTCGGGCGAGCGCCAGCCCAGGGAGCTGATCCGGGCGCTGGCGCAGGTCAAGCGCGCTTCGGCCACGGTCAACCAGCGGCTGGGCCTGCTGGAGGCGAAGAAGGCGCAGGCCATCGTCGCGGCCGCGCAGGAGGTCATCGACGGCCAGCACGATGCCGAGTTTCCGCTGGTGGTCTGGCAGACCGGCTCTGGCACGCAGACCAACATGAACCTGAACGAAGTCATCGCCAATCGCGCCAGCGAACTGCTGGGCGGCGAGCGAGGGCAGGCGCGTCTGGTGCACCCCAACGACGACGTCAACATGAGCCAGTCGAGCAACGACGTGTTCCCCACGGCCATGCATGTGGCGGCGGTGGACGCGCTGACGCGTCGGCTGCTGCCTGCCAGCGAGACGCTGCAGGCCACGCTGCAGGCCAAGTCGCAGGCGTTCGACGGCATCGTCAAGATCGGGCGCACCCATTTGCAGGACGCCACGCCGCTGACGCTGGGGCAGGAGATCTCGGGCTGGGTGGCCCAACTGGCGCACGGGCGCCGGCATGTCGAGCAGGTGTTGCCGCACCTGTGTGAGCTGGCCCTGGGTGGCACTGCCGTGGGCACGGGTCTCAACGCGCCCAAGGGCTATGCCGAGGGCGTGGCGCGGGAGCTGGCGGTGATCACGGGGCTGCCGTTCGTGACCTCGCCCAACAAGTTCGAAGCGCTGGCGTCGGTCGATGCCCTGGTGTTCGCCCACGGCGCGCTCAAGACCCTGGCGGCCAGCCTGATGAAGATCGCCAACGATGTGCGCTGGCTGGCCAGCGGACCGCGCAGCGGCATCGGCGAGATACGCATTCCCGAGAACGAACCAGGCTCATCCATCATGCCGGGCAAAGTCAATCCGACGCAGAGCGAGGCCCTGACCATGCTGTGTTGCCAGGTGTTTGGCAACGATGTGGCGATCAATGTCGGCGGCGCCAGCGGCAACTTCGAGCTCAATGTTTTCCGCCCCATGGTGGCGCACAACTTCCTGCAGAGCGTGCGCCTGCTGGCCGACGGTGCGCGCAGCTTCAACGACCACTGCGCAGTGGGTATCGAGCCCAACCTCGAGCGCATCGACGAGCTGGTGCAGCGCTCGCTGATGCTGGTGACCGCACTCAATCCTCACATCGGCTACGACAAGGCCGCCTACATCGCCAAGAAGGCGCACCGCGAGGGCACCAGCCTGCGCGAAGCGGCCATCGCGTCCGGCTACCTGACGGCCGAGCAATTCGACCGTTGGGTAGAGCCCCGGCAGATGGTCGGGCGCTGAACCCGGCGCTGTTGTCCGGTGAGGCCAGGGCCGGCGTGATCCGAAGGCATCACGTCAATGGCCGCTTGCGTCCTCCACCGGATGCATGATCCGGTCCGTGGCCGCGATGGCCATGGCGCTGAGCAGGAAGGTGATGTGGATGACGGTCTGCCACAGCAGCACCTTCTCGTCGTAGTTGCCGGCGTTGATGAAGGTCTTGAGCAGGTGGATCGAGCTGATGCCGATGATCGCCGTGCCGAGCTTGACCTTGAGCACCGACGCATTGACGTGGCTGAGCCACTCGGGCTGGTCCGGGTGGCCCTCCAGGTTCATGCGACTGACGAAGGTTTCGTAGCCACCGATGATGACCATGATGAGCAGGTTGCTGATCATGACGACGTCGATCAGGGCCAGCACCACCAGCATGATGATGGTCTCATTCAGGCCCTTGAGTTCCGTGTCCGTCTTGTAGCCAATGCCCTCGACGAGCTTGACCAGGGCCTCGTGGTTGCCGAAGGCGGCCTCGATCAGGTGCACGAGTTCCACCCAGAAATGGAACACGTAGATGGCCTGGGCGGCGATCAGGCCGAGATACAGCGGCAGTTGCAGCCAGCGGCTGGCAAAGATCAGGTTGGGCAGTGCGCGCGCCGCGCCGCGCCCTTGGTTGGAGGTTGGTTGAGTCATGGGGTGTGGGACAGAATGTCGGTGCCGGCGACGCCAACAGGCGTCGCGGGAGTAGGATTTTAGAGTTCCGGAGCACCACCCGAGTGCCGGTGCCCTGCGGCGCCTCGCGGCAGGTGTAAGTGGCTCGTAAGAGCTTTTTCGCACATTCCCCCGGGTCATCCACCTTCACAACATTGCAGGAGACTTGCCATGTCGAATCCCTCGTCAGCGATCGAATCCATCCTCGTCGAGAACCGCATTTTTGAACCCGATGACCGCGCGCGCGAGGGAGCGCGCATCTCGGGCATGGACGCCTACCAGGCCCTGTGCGACGAGGCGGACAAGGATTTCGAGGGCTTCTGGGCCAAGCGTGCCCGTGAGCACCTGATCTGGACCAAGCCGTTCACGAAGACGCTGGACGAATCCAACGCGCCCTTTTACCAGTGGTTTTCCGACGGCGAACTCAATGCCAGTGCCAACTGCCTGGACAAGCACATGGGTACGCCGGTCGAGAGCAAGACCGCCATCATCTTCGAGGCCGATGGCGGTGAGGTGACCAAGATCACCTACAAGGAATTGCTGGCGCGTGTGAGCCAGTTTGCCAATGCCCTCAAGGCCAAAGGCATCGGCAAGGGCGATCGCGTCCTCATCTATATGCCCATGACCATCGAGGGTGTGGTGGCGATGCAGGCCTGTGCGCGCATCGGTGCCACCCACAGCGTGGTGTTTGGCGGTTTCTCGTCCAAGGCGGTGCAGGAGCGCATCCAGGACGCCGGCGCCGTGGCCGTGGTGACCGCCAACTTCCAGTTGCGCGGTGGCAAGGAACTGCCGCTCAAGTCGATCGTGGACGAAGGCATTGCCATGGGCGGCTGCGAGTCGGTCAAGACGGTGTTCGTGTACGAGCGCACGCCCTCGGCCTGGAATCGCGTGGCCGGCCGCGATGTGTCGTTCACCGAGGCGTTGACAGGCCAGAGCACCGAATGCGCCCCGGTGCCGGTGAACGCCGAGCATCCGCTGTTCGTGCTCTACACCTCGGGCTCCACGGGCAAGCCCAAGGGGGTGCAGCATGCCACGGGTGGCTATCTGCTCTGGGCCAAGCAGACCATGGAGTGGACCTTCGACATCCGCCCCGAAGACGTGTTCTGGTGCACTGCCGACATCGGCTGGATCACCGGCCACACCTATGTGGCCTATGGCCCCCTGGCGGCCGGTGCGACCCAGGTGGTGTTCGAGGGTGTGCCGACCTACCCGAACGCAGGCCGCTTCTGGCAGATGATCGAGCGTCACAAGGTCACCATCTTCTACACGGCGCCCACGGCCATCCGCTCGCTCATCAAGGCGGCCGAGTCCGACGAGGCCGTGCACCCGAAGCAGTCCGACCTGTCGAGCCTGCGCATTCTGGGTACGGTGCGTGAGCCCATCAACCCGGAGGCCTGGATGTGGTACTACCGGAATGTCGGTGGCGAGCGCTGCCCTATCGTGGACACGTTCTGGCAGACCGAGACCGGCGGTCATGTGATCACACCCGTGCCGGGGGCCACGCCGCTGGTGCCGGGTTCGTGCACGCTGCCGCTGCCGGGCATCAAGGCCGCCATCGTCGACGAAACCGGCAAGGAACTGCCCAACGGTTCGGGTGGCATGCTGGTGATCCAGCGGCCCTGGCCTTCGATGATCCGCACCATCTGGGGCGATCCGGATCGCTTCAAGAAGAGCTACTTCCCCGAGGAGCTGGGTGGCCGCACCTACCTCGCCGGTGACGGGGCCGTGCGTGACGCCCGCACCGGCTATTTCCGCATCACCGGCCGCATCGACGACGTGCTGAACGTCTCCGGCCACCGCCTGGGCACCATGGAGATCGAATCCGCACTGGTCGCCAAGACCGATCTGGTGGCCGAGGCGGCTGTGGTCGGGCGCCCCGACGACGTCACGGGCGAGGCCATCTGCGCCTTTGTCGTGCTCAAGCGCGGCCGTCCCGACGGTGACGAGGCCAAGGCGATCGCCAAGGAACTGCGTGACTGGGTGGGCTAGGAAATCGGGCCCATTGCCAAACCCAAGGACATCCGCTTTGGCGACAACCTGCCCAAGACGCGCAGCGGCAAGATCATGCGCCGCTTGCTGCGCTC
>NZ_JAQVEJ010000270.1 GCF_028698005.1 Hydrogenophaga sp. | reverse complement strand
GGGGTAGGGGCCCCGTGTCGGGTGGGTCGGGTCATGGTGCGTGGAACACCTGTCACAGTGCCTGCGCACAGGCGTGGGCGCTGGCCCAGGCCCACTGGAAGTTGTAGCCGCCGAGCCAGCCGGTCACGTCCACCACCTCGCCGATGAA
The DNA here is from genome assembly GCF_028698005.1 of Hydrogenophaga sp. Classification (GTDB taxonomy): domain Bacteria; phylum Pseudomonadota; class Gammaproteobacteria; order Burkholderiales; family Burkholderiaceae_C; genus Hydrogenophaga. The sequence goes on along the minus strand of NZ_JAQVEJ010000270.1, from coordinate 2,456 downwards.
ATGCAGGCCCGGCTGGGCCCTGGCCTCCAGGGTCTGTTGCGAGAGCTCGCGCGTGTCCACGCCGCCCAGCGTCACTTCGGCCTTGCGGTAGCCCTCGGTGCCGGTGGGCACCAGCTCCCAGCGGGCGAGTTGCCCGGCCAGCCGGGTCAGCGCCTTGTCGCCGGTCTCGGCGATGGGACTCTGCCAGTCGGGGCTCTGCTGCGCCCAGGCATCGGCCAGGCGCGCGGGCACCCAGCGCGCCAGCTCGTTGGCCAGCCGCTTGCGGGAGTGGTGCTTGGCCGCGGCCAGTTCCGCGGCCAGGTCGGTCTCGGGTGCCAGGTTGAGGCGGATCGGCGTGCCCGGCTGCCAGTAGCTGGAGATCTGCAGCACCGCCGGCCCGGACAGGCCGCGGTGGGTGAACAGCAGGTCCTCGAGAAAACTGGCCCGCGCCTTGCCCTGGCCGGTGCTGATGTCCACCGGCAGCGCCAGCCCCGCCAGCGCGGCGTATGGCGCCCAGTGGGCGCCGTCGAAGGTCAGCGGGACGAGTCCCGGGCGCGGCGTGACGAGCTTGAGCCCGAACTGCTGCGCGAGGCGGTGGCCGAAGTCGGTGGCGCCGATCTGGGGAATCGACAGGCCGCCGGTGGCGATCACCAGCTTGCCGGCCGTCACCGTGCCGCGGCCGGTGTCCAGCTCGTAGCGGCCGTCGCCGCCCTGGCGCACGGCCTGTACGCTGCAAGGCTGCCAGCGCGTCACGCCGCCGGCGCCGCATTCGGCCAGCAGCATCCGGATCAGGTCCTCGGCCGAGCGGTCACAGAAGAGCTGTCCCTTGTGCTTTTCGTGGAACGGGATGCCGTGCCGCTGCACCAGCGCGATGAAGTCGGCCGGTGTGTAGCGCGAGAGCGCCGAACGGCAGAAGGCGGGGTTTTCGCCCAGGAAGTGACGGTGGGGCGCGCGCGGGTCGATGTCGCGGTTGGTGAAGTTGGCACGGCCGCCGCCCGAGATGCGGATCTTCTCGGCGACCTTGGGGCTGTGGTCGAGCACCAGGACGCGCAGGCCCCGTTGACCGGCGATCCCCGCGCAGAACAGGCCGGCCGCGCCGGCGCCGATCACGGCAACATCAAATGCAAGCATGGCCCGCAGTGTAGGCGGGATGCGGGGCGGCCCCCGCTCAGGCGGCCTGAACCTGCGCCTGCGTCTCGGCCTGTGGCTGGTGCAGGGCGGCGATGCCGCGCACGACGTCGCCGACGACGATCACCGCCGGGCTGCCCAGGCCTTCGTCCGCCAGGGTCCGGGTCAGGGTGCCCAGCGTGGCGACGGCATGGCGCTGCTGTGGCTGGCTGGCGTGCTGGATGATGGCCAGCGGGGTGTCGGCCGGCAGGCCGGTGAGCAGGTCGCGCTCGATCTCGTCGGCGTGGGACACACCCATGTAGATCACCAGCGTGAGCCTGGCGTCGCGCGCCGTGGCGGCGAGCTGGCGCCAGTCGGTGCCCTTGTCGCCAGGCTTGGCGTGGCCCGTGACGAAGACGACGCCGTGCGCGCGGTCGCGGTGGGTGAGCGGCGCGCCCAGCGAGCTCAGGCCGGCCAGGCCGGCGGTGATGCCGTTGATGACCTGCACCGGGATGCCGGCCGCGCGCAGGTGCTCGACCTCCTCGCCGCCGCGGCCGAAGATGAACGGGTCACCGCCCTTGAGGCGCACCACGGTCTCGCCCTGGTGCGCGGCCATGATCATGAGCTTTTCGATGAAGGCCTGCGGCGTGCTCTTGCAGCCGCCGCGCTTGCCGACGTGCACGAGGCGGGCCTGGGGCGAGGCGTAGCCCAGCACCCCGTCGCCCACGAGGTCGTCGACCAGCAGCACGGTGGCCGCACCGATGGCGCGGGCGGCCTTGATGGTGAGCAGCTCGGGGTCGCCGGGGCCGGCGCCCACGAGCGTGACGGTGCCCGGGGCCGGCAGCATCCCGGCGGGAGCGGGAAAAAGGGTGTGTGGTGTCATGGGCTGACCTGGGCTGCCAGGACCGCCTGGCCGGCGGGCATGGGGCGCAGTTCCTGCAGGATGAGTGCCGCCTGGCGCGCGATCGGCGCGGGTACGGGCAGTTCGCCGTCGAGCACGCGGCGGATGTAGGCGGCGGTGGCGTCGGGCGAGATGTCACTGGGCAGCTCGGGCAGGCTCGCGAGCGATCCCTCCTGCGCCGGCTGCAGCAAGTGCCGCGCGCCGTCGCGGAAGGCGTCCATGCGCGGGGTGCGCCGGGCATCGGCCACGGGTTCGCCCTCGGTGCCGCGCAGCAACATCGCATGGGCGCCGACGAGCGCGAAGGTCTCGGCCATGGACACCGCGTATGCGGGGTGGGTGTAACTGCCCACGACCAGGGCATGGCCCTGGCAGGGGTTCATGAGCTTGACCAGGCTGTGGGCCGGGTTGCGCAACCCGACGACGCGGCGCACGTCCAGCAGGCGCTGGAGGCCGGGGTGCAGCAGCCCGG
>NZ_JAQVEJ010000269.1 GCF_028698005.1 Hydrogenophaga sp. | reverse complement strand
CTGCAGATGGTCGCGGTGGGCGAGGAATCGGGGGATCTGGATACCATGCTCACCAAGGTGGCCGACACCTTCGGCCAGGAGGTCAAGAATACCGTCGAACGCCTGCTCGCGGCGCTGGTGCCGACAGTGACGGTGTTCATGGCGGCGGCGGTGGCCCTGATCATGATGGCCATCCTGATCCCGATCTTCAGCCTCACCAACGCGGTGGGCTGACACACAAGTGAATACGGACGCACGATGATGAAGACGCAACGCAGCTCACGGATCGCAGCCCGCGCCCAGCGCGGTTTCAGCCTGATCGAAATCCTGATCGTGGTGGCGCTGATCGCGGTGATCGCAGGCATGGTCGCCAACCAGGTGTTTGGCGGGCAGGACAAGGCCAAGTACAAGCTGGCCCAGACCGACATCACCTCGCTTTCCGCGAAGGTCGGCCAGTTCGAAATGGACGTGGGCGATCTTCCGCAGCGCCTGGAAGACCTGATCAGCTCACCCGGCAACGCCAAGGGCTGGCTGGGTCCGTACATCAAGGAAGGCTCGCTGAAGGATCCGTGGAACACGCCCTACGAGTACCGCGTCAGCGGCCGCAGCTTCACCATCACCAGCTACGGTGCCGACAAGAAACCCGGCGGTGCCGGCGTGGATGCGGACATCACCAACGAGTGAGGACCGTGCCGGGCGCGCGTGCGGCCGGAGAGGACATGCCCATGCGCGACGCACGCGGATTCACGCTGGTCGAGATCCTCGCGGTCGTCGCGCTGATCGCGCTGGCGATGACCCTGGTCGCGGTCACCGTCGGTGACGGGCTGACCGGCGCGCGGGTCAAGGCCGCCAGCCGCGACCTCGTGGCCGCGATGCGCTACACCCGCGGGCAGGCGATCGTGAAGCGCGAGCCGCAGGCGATCGCCATCGACGTGGACGGCCGACGCTACCGTGCGCCGCGGCGCAAGTGGGTCGAACTGCCGAAGAACATGGAAATGAAGCTGGTCACCGCGCGCTCGGAAATGGAGGGCGAGGGCATCGGCCGCATCCGGTTTTTCCCCGACGGTGCCTCCACCGGCGGCAACGTCGAGCTGATCCTGGGCGAGGTCGCGTGGCGCATCGAGGTCAACTGGCTGACCGGCGAGGTGAGCGTGATCGAACCCAAGGACCGGGAGCGCTGAGATGAGGGTGTCCAGGCCGGAGCGGGCGCAGCGCGGATTCACCCTGATCGAGATCGTGGTGGCGTTCTCGCTGCTGGCCGTCGGGCTGGCGGCGGCGATGCAGATCGCGGTGAGCTCGATGCGCCAGGCGCGCAGCGCCGAGGCCTTCACCGAGGCCTCGCTGTACGCCCAGTCCCTGCTCGATGGTCTGGGCGTGGGCGAGCGCCTGCAGGAAGGCGGCGACTCGGGCCGTTTCGGCGACCGCTATGCCTGGGATCTGGAGGTCACGCCCTACGACGTGGCCAGCGATCCCCCGATCGATCCGGCGATGGTGCCGGTGCAGCTTTACCGGCTCGATCTGCGGGTGCGCTGGGAGCGCGGCCGCAACGACTACGAGGCGCGGTTCTCGACCCTGCGTGCGCTCACGCCGGAGGTGCGATGAACGCCCCGCGCCGTGCCCGCGGCTTCACCCTGCTGGAAGTGCTGATCGCCATCACCCTGCTGGCGCTGCTCATCGCCATGGCCTTCGGCACGCTGCGCGGCGCGGTCGCCACCACCCACGCCGGCGAGCGCGTGGTGACCTGGACCAACCAGACCCGCACCGTGCAGGAGTTCCTGCGCCGCCAGCTTTCCCACGCCATGTCGATTCCCTTCGATCGGCAGGAGGACATCGGCGAAAACCGCGTGTTCGAGGCCGGCCGCGACGAGCTGCGGTTCGTCGGGCCGATGCCCGGCCATCTGGCCAACGGCGGGCCGCACGTCCAGTGGATCACCCTGGCCGGCAGCGAAATCCTGTTCGACCACGCCCAGCTCAACGGCTACGACCCGGACAGCCCCAAGGCCAACAATCCGCGCGCCCCGGTGCTGCTGATGGCCGGCGTCGCTTCCGCCCACTTCGAATACCGCGGCCTGGACGAGAACGGCGAGCTGGGCGAGTGGGCGCGCGAGTGGGACAACGTGCAACAGCTGCCGCTGCTGGTGCGCGTGATGGTGGAATTCGAGGCCGAGAACCGCGTCTGGCCCGATCTCGAAATCCCGGTCCTGGCCGGCAGCAGCATGCCCACGATGTTCCGGATGCGCCGCCCCGGCATCCGCAGCGGTTCCGAATCGGAGTCCAGGCGGTGACCCGCCGCCCGCCCGCGCCGTTTCCCGCCGCCCGCGCGCAGCGCGGCGTCGCCTTCGTGGTGGTGCTGTGGCTGATGGCGCTGCTGACGATCCTGCTGGGGGCCTTCGCGCTGCTCACCCGCACCGAGGGCATGCAGGCGCGCTGGCTCTATGACGCGACCGTGGCGCGCTACGCTGCCGAAGCCGGCATCCACGAGTCCGCGCTGTTCCTGTCGGTGCCCGATCCCATGCTGCGCTGGATCCCGGACGGGCGCGAGTACTCGCTCGAGTTCGACGAGGCCCGGCTGACGATCCGGATTACCGACGAATCGGGCCTGATCGATCTCAATACCGCCGACATGTCGATG